>NZ_JAFCUK010000009.1:0-146354 GCF_049896485.1 Sphingomonas sp. DC4900 | reverse complement strand
ATGATAGCGCAACCGATCCGGCCGCAACGCGCTGGGCGGAAACGGGGGACAGGATGACCGACGACCAGGCGCAGCGCATCGCGAGCGATCCCCGCTACCGACACCTCGTCCAGGCGCGTGGCCGCTTCGGCTGGATGCTCGCCACCATCATGTTCGTCGCCTATTTCGGCTTCGTCGCGCTCATCGCCTTCGACAAGCCCTTCCTCGCCCAGCCGATCAGGGCGGGCGGTGTCACCTCGCTCGGTATCCTGATCGGCTTCGCGCTGATCCTGCTCGCGATCCTGCTCACCGGCCTGTACGTCGCGCGCGCCAACCGCGATTACGACGCCGCACTCGCCGCCCTGCGCGCGGACTATGGCGCATGAACCGCCGGATCGCCGCGCTCACCGTCGGCGCGCTCCTCCTCGCCGCCGGTCCCGCCTATGCCGACGCCATCGCCGGCCAGACCCGGCAGCAGCCGACCAACTGGACCGCGATTGCGATGTTCGCGGCCTTCGCGCTGTTCACGCTCGGCATCACCCGCTGGGCGGCGCGGCGCACGCGCACCGCGGCGGATTTCTACACTGCGGGCGGCGGCATCACCGGCTTCCAGAACGGCCTCGCCATCGCCGGCGACTATATGTCCGCCGCCAGTTTCCTCGGCATTTCGGCGCAGATCTTCACCGATGGCTATGACGGCCTCATCTATTCGATCGGCTTCCTCGTCGGCTGGCCGATCATCCTGTTCCTGATGGCCGAACGCCTGCGCAACCTCGGCAAATACACCTTCGCCGACGTCGCCAGCTTCCGCTTCGCGCAAGCTCCGGTGCGCAGCTTTGCGGCGACCAGCACGCTCGTCGTCGTGCTCTTCTACCTCATCGCGCAGATGGTCGGCGCGGGCCAGCTCATCAAATTGCTGTTCGGCCTGCGCTACGAATATGCGGTCGGCATCGTCGGCGTGCTGATGACATTGTACGTCCTGTTCGGCGGCATGACCGCGACCACCTGGGTCCAGATCATCAAGGCGGTGCTGCTGCTGGGGTCGGCCACCTTCATGGCGCTGATGGTCCTCGCGCAATTCGGCTTCAGCCCCGAAGCGCTCTTCGCCCGCGCGGTCGAGGTGAAGACGGGCCTCGCCGCCGCCACCGGCCTGTCGCCCGCAGAGGCTGCCGCCAAGGGCGGATCGATCATGGGACCCGGCAATTTCATCAAGGATCCCGTGTCGGCGATCTCGTTCGGCATGGCCCTGATGTTCGGCACCGCGGGCCTTCCGCACATCCTGATGCGCTTCTTCACCGTCCCCGATGCCAAGGCGGCGCGCACGTCGGTGCTGTGGGCGACGGGGTGGATCGGTTATTTCTACCTGCTCACCTTCATCATCGGTTTCGGCGCGATCGTGCTGGTCGCGACCGACCCAGGCTATCTCGACGGCGACGGCGTGCTGATCGGCGGCACCAACATGGCCGCGATCCATCTGGCGCAGGCGGTCGGCGGCAATCTGTTCTTAGGCTTCATCTCCGCCGTCGCCTTCGCCACCATCCTCGCGGTCGTCGCGGGCCTCACCCTGTCGGGCGCCTCGGCGGTCAGCCACGATCTCTACGCGACCGTCTTCCGCAAGGGACAGGCGGACAGCGCCGCCGAACTCGCCGTCTCGCGGCGTACCGTGCTGGTCCTCGCCGCGGTCGCGATCCTGCTCGGCATCGTGTTCCAGAAGCAGAACGTCGCCTTCATGGTCAGCCTCGCCTTCGCGGTCGCGGCGTCGGGCAATTTCCCGGTGCTGATCCTGTCGCTGCTCTGGCCGGGCGCCACCACGCGCGGCGTCGTCGCAGGCGGCACGCTGGGCCTCATCCTCGCGGTGGGGCTCACCATCCTGTCGCCGGCGGTGTGGGTCACGATACTCGGCCACCCCGCCGCGATCTTCCCCTATTCGTCGCCCGCGATCATCTCGATGCCGATCGCCTTCCTGACGATCTGGCTGGTCTCGATCCTCGACACCAGTCCCCGCGCCGCGATCGACCGCGCGGGCTATGCCGCCCAGCGCGTCCGCGCCGAGACCGGCATCGGCGCGAGCGGGGCGTCGGCGCACTGAGGGGTCACGCGAAGACGCGAAGACGCAAAGAGGTCTCGTGCGCGGCAGCGCACTGTCTCATCCTTCGACACGCGTGGAGAGCCGCTGTCGCGGCAAACACAGCATCGTCGCGTCTTCGCGGCTTCGCGTGAACCCTCAATTCCCCAGCCACGCCTTACGGAACGCCAGCTGCGTCGGCGTCACCGCCGCCCCCACCGTCTCGCCGCGCACGACCGTGAACGCCGGATCGACGGCCAGACGCAGCGTCGCCGTCCGCTCGACCCCACGCTGGCGATAGCGGACCGCCACCGCGTCCCCCGGCTTATGCGAGGCGAGCAGCGCCGTCACATCCTCGGCCGAATTGGCCGGCATGCCGCCGACGCTCAGCAGCACATCGCCCTCTTCCAAACCCGCCGCATAGGCCGGCGAAGACGGCGCGGGCGGAGCGGCGATCGCCACGCCGCTTCCACCCTCATCCGCCTTCAGCGCAAACCCCGCCCAGGCCGCGCCGGGCGCACGCGGCTGCATCGCCAGCCCCGCCTGGGCGAGCAGCGGCGCGAAATCGGGCAGCCCGCTCGCATGGACATATCGGTCGAAGAAGCCCTTCGCGAACGCCGGATCGCGCGTCACTTCGGCGAGGCCACGCTCCAGATCGGCGGGCGTATAGGGCTTTTCGGCATCGCCCCGCGTCTCCCACAGATGCCGCATATAGCTGTCGAGCGTCACGCCCGGAAACCGCTGCCGCAGCTGAAGGTCGAGCGCCAGTGCCACGATGGCGCCGTACGGGTAATAGGAAATGAAGATGTTGGGGTTGGTCCGGTCGATCGATTTCGCCGCATCGACGAAGGGCGCGCGCAGGCTCATTTCCTCCGGCCCGCCGTACCGCCGCCCGCTGCCGTTGACGACGCCGTTCAGCGTGCCGCCCAGCCCCTTAAGGAAATCGTCCACACTGCTCTCGCCCGCGCGGCGGATCAGCAGCGGCCCGTAATATTGCGTGAAGCCCTCCGCGAACCACAGGCTCGGCGTCGGATTGGCGCGCGTGAAGTCGAACGGCTCCAGCTCGGCCGGGCGCAGCCGCTCGACGTTCCAGCTGTGGACGAACTCGTGGCTCAGCGTATTGAGCTGCGCGTAATTCGCCTCGGCCAGCCCCCGCGGCTGGGTGATGATCGTCGAATTGCGATGCTCCATCCCATCGCCCGCGATCTGCGGTGTATAGTCGGCGATGAAGGTATAGGTGCCGTAATCGTAGCGCGGCGCGCGGCCGAACAGCGCATAATGCTGCGCGATCACCCGCTTCGCCTTGGCGGCATAGGTGTCGACCTCCGCCTCCGTCCCCATGTGATGCACCGCCAGCCGGATCAGATACGTCTTGCCGGTCGCGTCGGTCATCGGCCACTGGCGCAGCGAAAAGGGGCTGAGCTCGGTCGGGCTGTCCATGAAATACTGGAAGTTCGGCGCCCAATACGTCCCCTCCGCCTTGCCCGCGGGCAGCTGCGTCGCGACGCGCCACTTGGGGTCAAAGGCGTGGAAGCGCACCCGGATCGGCTTGGCGTCATATCCGGTCGCCCACAGGAAGGTCGCTGGCATGTTGAGATGCGCGTGGGTAGCATCGATCTGCGCGTAGGTTCCGTCGCCCCAGTCGCCAAACAGCGTGTAGGTGACCACCACGGTGCCGTCATGGCCCGCCACCGACCAGCCATACGGATCGGTCCGCGTCAGCGCGAGCGGCCGCCCGCGCCCGTCCTTTGCCGACACCGCATAGACGTTCTTCGCGAATTCATGGATCGCATATCGCCCCGGTGACGAGCGCGCCATCTGCACGCGTAGCGGCCCCGCCGGCACGCCGCGGAACGTCGCGGTCACCTGCGCTTCGTGATGCACCGCATTGGGAAAGGACACGTCATACGCCACCGGCGCGGCCTCGCCCGGATCGCCCGCCTGCTGCATCGCCAGCGCCTGCCCCGCGAGCTGGTCGGCCGTCTGCGCCCCGGTCGCGGCCATGGCGGGCCCTGCCATCGCCAGCGCGCCTGCCCCCAACATCGCTGCCGCCACCATCGCCCGCATACCCAACCCTTCCCTATTCGCCGGCGACGATGCCCGCCCGCGCTTTGCCCGCGCAACAAAAAAGGGGCCCCGCCGCAGCGGAGCCCCCCAAGGTATGTCGTCGGTGCCCCGCTTAGAAGCGGAACGACGCCCCCGCGCGATACTGGCGCCCGATCAGGCCGGCGTAATGCCAGGTGGTCAGGAAGTTCGGCGCGCTCGAATAGGCGGCCGGTGCCACCGGCGCCTTGGCGTCGAACACGTTCTTTACGTTCAGGAAGAAGGTGAACTTGTCGTTGACCTTCACCGTGCCGTTCAGATCGACGTTGATGAACGGGCTGACGTAGCAGAACGCCTGGTTCTGCGGCGACGAACGCGTGTACAGATTGCCGTTCGCGCAATCGAGCGGCAGGCCCTGGTCTTCCGACACCGCCTTGATGCGGCTGACGTAGAACGCCGTCGCCGACAGCGAGTAATCGCCGAAGTCCAGCGTGTTCTGCCAGTTGCCGCGCCACGACGGCGTGCCGTTGCCCGACGACAGATCGTACGGGCCCATCGTGCCGGCATAATGCTGCACACCCGCCGAGGTGACGAGGTTGTACTTGATGACGTGCGTCGCTTCGATGCGGCTGGTGAATTTGATCCCATCGCCCAACGGCACGGTCGCCGTCGCCGAGAAATCAATGCCCGAGGTCAGCGCATAGTTCGCGTTCACATACGGCACGTTGATGATGAGGACACGCGGCAGCGCGTTCGGGAACAGCGGATCGACCGCGTCGGTCGTGTTCACCGAATAGCCCTGGCCGACCCCGGCCACCGCGGTCTGCGCCGCGGCGAGGTTCGCTGAATTGTAATAGGCCGCGACCGCCTTGCCGAAGTCCGGACCGGTGACGATCAGGTTCTTCTTGCGGACGTTATAATAATCGACCGTCAGGCTCAGCCAGCGTACCGGCTGGAAGATCACGCCGCCGGTGAAGCTGCGCGAGATTTCCGGCTGGAGGTTGGGGTTGCCGGCCAGGCCGCGACCCAGATTGTAGTTGAGGTTATAGGGGTTGCCGTTCGCCGAGCACGACGCCGCCGTGCCGGTGCCGCCGTGCTGCAGGATGAAGTTACACGGCGGGGTCGTCGACACGAAGCCCGCATACTGGCTGCGCGGACCCGATTCGGCGAAGGTCGGCGCGCGGAAGCCCTCGGCATAGGTGCCGCGGATCGCCAGTTCCTTGATCGGCGTGAACTTGACGCCGACCTTCGGCGAGAAGTGGCTGAAGCCTTCCGAATAATGGTCGTAGCGGCCCGACACGTTCAGCTCGACCTGGTCGAGGATCGGCGCATCGGCTTCAAAATAGGCGGCCGACACGGTGTGCGACCCGAACGCCGAGGCGGTCGACAGGCCGTAGGTGTCCAGCGCGGCATTCTGGTTGTTGTTCTCCAGCGTCTCGCGACGCACCTGCCCGCCGATGGCGAGCTGGAGCGGACCGCCCGGCAGGTCGGCGAGGCGTGCGGACAGCGACGCATCCAGCGCCGCCTGGGTCGAGAACGACGGCGTCACCTTGTTGGGCGAGATCGCGTTGCGCACCGCCGCGCTGTTCTGCGACGGGTTGACGAAATTGTACGACCCCGTGTTGATCGCCTGGGCGAGGCCCGCGATGTTGATCAGGCCGCGTTGCGTCAGCTGAATCTCGTCGCGTGCGTACACGCCCTCGACACGCCAGTTGTAACGGCCGTCGCCGAAATTGCCGTTCAAGCCTGCGGTGGCGCGGTACACCTCGTTCTTGCGATCGCTGCCGCCGGGGATGTCGCCGAACAGATAATAGATGCGCGCCGCGCCGTTGGTCGGGTCGTTGGCGAACGCTGCCGCATAGGGGTTGTTCGGATTGAGCTGGCGGTTCGCCGCGGTCGCGCAATTGGTGCCCGCCGCGCAGATGTACACCGGCAGGACGATGCCGGGGTTGTTCGACGCGACCGACGGTGCGCCGCCGAACGGCTGCGTGTTGCGGATCGCCGAGGGCGTGCCGTTAATGCTGACATCACTGCGGCTGTAGCTGCCAGTGATATAGCCTTCGACGTTGTCGGCGATGCGAACGCTGACGCGGCCCTGCAGCGAGTAGCGCTCCTGCAGCGGCTGAATCTGGCGATACAGGTCGACCAGGTCGTACTTGCAGCCGGTGCCCTGCGCCGAACCGGTGGTGACGGCGAACGTGTCGCGCGCGCAATTGGCCAAGCCCAACGCGTCGTAGCGCGTGGTCAGCGGGGCGCCGACCTGGCCGGCGAGCGGGTTGTTGAGGTCGGTCTGGCGGACGCGCGTGACATAGGCGGTCGGCACGTTGACGGTCAGCGACTGGTCGGACGCGTTATTGTCCAGTCCGCCGATCGAGGTCAGGTCCTGCGTGTTGTACGGGAAGCCGCGGCTGTGGTTCGAAACACGGCCGTCGCGCTGATATTCGCCGTTCAGGTAGACGTTGAAACCCTGGCGGTCATAATCGCCATAGCCCAGCGTCAGCTGCGCGCGCTGGTGGCTCGCATCGCCGCGTTCGGCGACGCCGCCCTCGACCAGGCCGTCGATGCCGGTGAAGTGCTTCTTGAGGATCACGTTGACCACGCCGCCTATCGCGTCCGCGCCATAGGTCGACGATGCGCCGTCCTTCAGCACTTCGATCCGGTCGACCAGGCTGAACGGGATCGAGTTCAGATCGACATAGGCGTTATGGCCATCGTCGTTCAGCGGGAAATTCGCCGAGCGCAGCCCGTCGATCAGCACCAGCGTCGACGACACGCCGAGGCCGCGCAGCGACACGGCCGAACCGCCGGCCGAGAAGCCCGACTGGAAGCCGGTGCCGATCGAACCCGCGCTGTCCGCCGAGATCGAACGGATCGCGTCCGACGCGGTGGTGATGCCCGCCTTGGCCAGCGTGTCGCTGGTCAGCACGGTGACCGGCGATGGCGTTTCGGTGTCGGTGCGACGGAACAGCGACCCGGTGACGACGATGTCGCTCGCCTTGTCCTGATCGCTCGCGCCCTGCGTCGTGGTCGGATCGGTCTGCTGATCCTTGATCTCGAGCTGCGCAGGCGTCTGCGTCGCGGTCTGCGCGAAGGCCGGCGCGGCCCCCAGCACCAGCGCCAGCGGCGTCGCCGCGGCGAGCAGAGCCGCCTTGCGCGTCACATCGAATCGAGCGGTTTTCGTCACGTATATCCCCTTTGCAACAGCGCCGTTTTCGGTCGCCCCATGCGTCATCGATTTGGAATGTCAGTCTTCTGGACTGCGTGACGCTTGTGTGACTGTCTTGCTCGCGTAAAGCACGTACTACTGACCTATTTCCGCTTTCAGCAACGTTGCGTTGCAAAACAGCCACAGCGAGTGGCGCTATATTGCGCGGAAGGCCCGGTCACCGACCCCAAGTTGCCGCGACCGGCGGAATGCGGAAATGCCACCTTTGCGTCTCCGCCGCGCGGAGCGATGGCGCACACGGGCGCGCGGACTGATCGCTATCGCTCGCGGAGCTACATGGACAGTATCGCGAGTGCAGCCTGGATGTCCCGGCGCCATACAACCGGTCCCTATGTCGGACGGATAGCGAGCGCCCCGCAAACCCCGCCGCGTCAGTCTTTCCGACCAAATAACCGCCCCAGCATCGCTTCCGCCGCCTTGCCCACCGCCTCGGCAATCGCCTGCGGGTCGGGCTGCGTCTGCGTGCCCTGCGGCGGCACCGGCGGGACGGGAGGAACCGGGGGCACGGGCGGCACCGGCGCCTCGGGCGGGCGCGGCGCGTCCGGCTTGGCGGCCCGCTCGGCGCGTCCCTTGGCCAGCGCCGCGGTCGCCGCGGCCGCCGCCATCGTCAGCCCCGCCGCCAGCATCTTGCGCCCCTGCGGGCTGTTCGCCTTCTCCAGCAGCGCCCCGCCCACCTCGCGCACCTCCTTGGGCAGCTTCACGCCCAGCACTTCCTTCGGAAGCTTCGCCTTCTTGTGCTTCTTGCCCATCGCGCAATCTCCTCGTGTGGCACAGACGTAAGACACCGCCGCCTTGCTTTCAATGCGGCTCGAAATCGCGCGCAAGCGTTCCTACCTGCCAGACTAGCATCAGAAACAGAACAGAAGTAGAACCCGCTTCATGCTGACCAAAATTTCCGTCCGCGGCGCGCGCGAGCACAATCTCAAGGACGTCGACGTCGACATCCCCCGCGACACGCTGACGGTCATCACCGGCCTGTCGGGGTCTGGCAAATCGAGCCTCGCCTTCGACACCATCTATGCCGAGGGGCAGCGCCGCTACGTCGAATCGCTGTCGGCCTATGCGCGCCAGTTCCTCGAGCTGATGCAGAAGCCCGACGTCGACCATATCGAGGGCCTGTCGCCCGCCATCTCGATCGAGCAGAAGACGACGTCGCGCAACCCGCGCTCGACCGTCGCGACCGTCACCGAAATCTACGATTACATGCGCCTGCTCTGGGCGCGCGTCGGCATCCCCTATTCGCCCGCCACCGGCGAGCCGATCGCCGCGCAGACGGTCAGCCAGATGGTCGATCGCGTCATGGCGCTGCCCGAGGGCACGCGCCTGTACCTGCTCGCCCCCGTCGTGCGCGGGCGGAAGGGCGAATATCGCAAGGAACTCGCCGAATGGCAGAAGGCGGGCTTCACCCGCGTGCGCATCGACGGCCAGATCCATGAGATCGACGAAGCCCCCGCGCTCGACAAGAAGTACAAGCACGACATCGAGATCGTCGTCGACCGCCTCGTCGTCCGCGCCGACGCCGCCACGCGCCTCGCCGAAAGCTTCGAAACCGCGCTGAAGCTCGCCGACGGCCTCGCCTATATCGACCCGGCCGATCCCGTCGAACCGCACACCCCCAAGTCCGAAGTCCTCGGCGACAACGCGCCCGCCGGCCGCATCGTGTTCAGCGAAAAGTTCGCCTGCCCGATCAGCGGCTTCACCATCGCCGAAATCGAGCCGCGCCTGTTCAGCTTCAACGCGCCCCAAGGCGCCTGCCCCGCGTGCGACGGCCTGGGCGAGAAACTGCTGTTCGACGAAGACCTCGTCGTCCCCAACCACGACCTCAGCATCAAGAAGGGCGCCGTCGTCCCTTGGGCGAAGTCCAACCCGCCCAGCCCCTATTACATGCAGGTCCTCGGCTCGCTCGCGCGCGAATATAAATTTGACCTCGATACGCCGTGGAAGGACCTGCACCCCGAAACGCAGGACGTCATCCTGTTCGGCACCAAGGGCAAGGCGGTCACGCTCACCTTCGTCGACGGCAAGAAGAGCTACGACGTCAAGAAACCGTTCGAGGGCGTGATCGGCAACCTCAACCGCCGCCTGCTCCAGACCGAGAGCGCGTGGATGCGCGAGGAGCTGGGCAAATACCAGTTGTCGCGCCCGTGCGAGGTCTGCCACGGCGCGCGCCTCAAGCCCGAGGCGCTCGCGGTCAAGATCGCCAAGACCGACATCGCCCACGCCACGCACCTCAGCGTGGTCGACGCGCTCGCCTTCTTCACCGATCTGCCCAACCACCTCGGCGACCAGCAGCGCGCGATCGCCGAACGCATCCTGAAGGAGATCGTCGAGCGCCTCGGCTTCCTCAACAACGTCGGCCTCGATTATCTCAACCTCGATCGCACCTCGGGCACGCTGTCGGGCGGCGAGAGCCAGCGCATCCGCCTGGCGTCGCAGATCGGCAGCGGCCTGTCGGGCGTGCTGTACGTCCTCGACGAACCCAGCATCGGCCTGCACCAGCGCGACAACGACATGCTGCTCGCGACGCTCCGCCGCCTGCGCGACCTCGGCAACACCGTGCTGGTGGTCGAGCATGACGAGGATGCAATCCGCACCGCCGATTACGTCATCGACATGGGGCCGGGCGCCGGCGTCCACGGCGGCCAGATCGTAGCGCAGGGCACGCTCAAGCAATTGCTCAAGAGCAAGACCAGCATCACCGCCGATTACCTGAACGGCACGCGCGAAGTCCCCGTCCCCGCGCAGCGCCGCAAGGGCAACGGCAAGAAGCTGACCGTCCACAACGCGCGCGCCAACAACCTCACCGGCGTGACGGCATCGATCCCGCTCGGCACCTTCACCTGCATCACCGGCGTGTCGGGATCGGGCAAGTCGAGCTTCACGATCGACACGCTCTACGCCGCCGCCGCACGCACGCTCAACGGCGCGCGCATCCTGGCGGGCAAGCACGACAAGGTCACCGGACTCCAGCACCTCGACAAGGTCATCGACATCGACCAGTCGCCGATCGGCCGCACGCCGCGGTCGAACCCGGCGACCTACACCGGCAGCTTCACCCAGATCCGCGACTGGTTCGCCGGCCTGCCGGAGGCGCAGGCGCGCGGCTACAAGCCCGGCCGCTTCAGCTTCAACGTCAAGGGCGGCCGCTGCGAGGCGTGCCAGGGCGACGGCGTGCTCAAGATCGAGATGCACTTCCTCCCCGACGTCTACGTCACCTGCGACGTCTGCCACGGCGCCCGCTACAATCGCGAAACGCTGGAGGTGAAGTTCAAGGGCAAGAGCATCGCCGACGTGCTCGACATGACCGTCGAGGATGCCGCGGAGTTCTTCAAGGCCGTGCCCCCGATCCGCGACAAGATGGAGATGCTGGTCGAGGTGGGCCTGGGCTACGTCAAGGTCGGCCAGCAGGCGACCACCCTGTCGGGCGGCGAAGCGCAACGCGTCAAACTCGCCAAGGAACTCTCACGCCGCGCCACCGGCAACACGCTCTACATCCTCGACGAACCGACGACGGGCCTGCACTTCGAAGACGTGCGCAAACTGCTCGAAGTCCTCCACGCGCTGGTCGAGCAGGGCAACACCGTCGTCGTCATCGAACACAATCTCGACGTCATCAAGACGGCGGACTGGATCGTCGATTTGGGGCCGGAAGGCGGCGTGAAGGGCGGCGAGATCGTCGCCACCGGCACGCCGGAGGATGTGGTGAAGGAACCGCGGAGCTTTACGGGGAAGTATTTGGCGCCGTTGTTGAAAACGCGTGCAAATACGTCTGTTAGCGATGTAGGCTGACAGGAATCACATGTGGGGGTGCGGATGCCGTCAACAACAGCAAAGCCAACGCTTCTAGATTGGAGCCAAGTCCGCACTAACGTCCATGCTTTTCAGCGCTCTCTCGCTCTCCAAGAGGAGAGCAAAGCCTTTCAATATTTCGCGTTGTCCAAAATTCTTAAAATCGACGACGACGAAATCCGCAGCGCGATAACGGATGGCGGCGACGACAGGGGCGTTGATGCCCTTTTTATCGACAGCCGGCTGGAAAAACGCGCAATACATATCTTCCAGTTTAAGTACGTTAGCACATTCGAGAAAACAGCAGGCTCTTTTCCATCCAACGAAATCGATAAAATTCTCAGTTTCCTTGATGGATGTTTTAGAAAAGATCCATCACTGGAGTCGACTTGCAATTCTCTATTATGGAGCAAGGTACAGGCCATATGGTCCGCGCTGGATGAGGCTGTTTACTCGATCCATGTCCACCTCTGCAATAACGCATCCCCCTTAATTGCCTCCCATAAGGAGAGGTTTGAAGATTCTTTAAGACCATATCAGCACGCCACCTTACGACAGCATGATCTACTTTGGTTCAGTCGCTTTCTGACGAAGAGCGCTGTATCCGATCGAGAATATACATTATCTCTTGTTGAAGATCAGTACTATGGTCGGACTGATGGATTTGCAAAGGGTCTTATTGGAACTGTAAGAGGAGACGAAATCGTCCGCCTTATAGGCGACCCCGAATTTCCCCAAGAGGTTGATGACTCTTTATTTGAAGATAATATTCGACTTTATTTGGGCGAGGAAAATGATGTCAACAGAAAGATTTTTGCGACAGCGGTAAGTCGGGAAAATACGCAATTTTGGTATTTGAATAACGGCATCACGATTGTATGTGACAAGATGGACTACCAGCCTCGTGCGGCAAGTCCTAAGGTTCGTATGCTGAACCCACAAATTGTAAATGGCGGGCAGACGTCACACGCGCTATTTGAGGCCGCGCGGAGCGATATCAATAGAATATATGACGTCAAGCTTCTCATACGCGTGATCGAGACGGGCGACAGGCACTTTACCAATAGCGTCGCAGAGGCAACAAATAGCCAGACGCCGATTAGAAGCCGTGACATTCGATCTAACGACTCTATCCAACTTAAACTGGAAAATGCGCTCAACGGATACGGCTATTACTATGAACGCAAGAATGACCAGCATATTGATCAGGCGGCCGATAAACGGATCGACGCCGTAAAATTAGGTCAGGTTATTCTCGCGTATGTGCTGCGTGAGCCAGATCGAGCAAAAACGTCCTCAAATCGGATATTTGGGGAATACTACTACTGGGTATTTGATGAATCAATTCTGTCCGCTGAGAACGTCGTTGTTGTGTGGCGTCTGTATAAGATGGTTGATGAGGATAGGCGGCGAGCACTATCAGCCATGAACTCGCGCCTGAAGAAGACGTACGATGAAAGCTGGGTAATTGAAGGCGTCTTTCACCTCCTTTATATGCTCAGCCTAAGATGCGAAACAGATGGGACCAGTATCTTCGATTACGACGCTGTCGCAGCGCATTATGAGGGCGTCAAGGAGCAAGTGGATGAATTCATGAATCAGAACAGAGGCATGGCGGCCTATCGCGTCTTCAGAAGCGCGATGACTAAGCAGCTTCTAGCGAGATTCGCTAGAGCAAAACAGCTTTCTCTCGACTTGCCAGAGCCAGAGCAAAAAGGTCGTTGACTGATAGAAAACCTAAAGCCCCGCCGCCTTGCGCAGCGCCGCGTTCATCCGCCCCTGCCAGCCCGGCCCGTCCGCGCGGAACCGCTCGATCACATCGGGGTCCAGCCGCAGCGTCACCTGGCGCTTGGCCTGCTCGCGCAACGGTGGACGGCCACGTACGACACCATCGGGTCCGAGATAGCCGCTCGCCGGGCGAACCACCCTGCCGCCGACGCGAACCTCAGCGATCGCCGCCATGTCCTCCGTCAATTCGGGGGCGTCATCGGGGTCAATCCAATCCGACATATCTGATCTCCCATCGGTGCATCCGTCGCGTCGAGATCACGCGGCATGCGCCGTCGCGCTCCGTCCAGACCACCGCCACCGCGACCTGCTCCATCCAGCCATACGTGATCTGCCGCACCTCACCGTAATCGACACGGTCGTCGATGACGGTCCGGCTTCGCCCCTCGAACACCCGAGCTGCGGCGGCAAAGTCGAGGCCTCGCTCACGCAGGACCTTATCGCGTTTCTTGGGATCGAAGCTGTCTCCACATCCGCCCCCTTTATGTAGCTTCACATACATCCATGTTGGACATTCCACGAGACAAACTGTCCTACACGCCCCCGCCTCGCCTACACCGCGCGACTCGCTTTGCACCGGAGCCCGAGCGCCGCTGATGTCCGATCCCGCCGTCCTGCCGCCCGCGATGCTCGCTCCCGCGAAACACGTGCTTGGGCGTGACTTTTGTGACTTTCCGCGGCCGCACGCCCTGTCCCCTCGCCTCGATCCATGGCATCCTAAGCCCATAGAAAAGAGAGAGGATCATCCATGGCCACCGCTCTACGTCCCGATTCCGTTACGGCGTCACGGCGCGACTCGATCAGCCCGGAGGAATGGGCGCTGCGCGTCGATCTTGCCGCCGCCTATCGCCTGGTCGCGCATTATGGCTGGGACGATCTGATCTTCACGCATCTGTCCGCGCGCGTGCCGGGGCCGGAGCATCACTTCCTCATCAACCCCTACAATTTGATGTTCGAAGAGATCACCGCCTCGTCGCTGGTCAAGATCGACCTCGACGGCAACAAGATCGACGATACGCCCGCGCCGGTGAACCGCGCCGGCTTCGTCATCCATTCGGCGATCCATGCCGCGCGGGAGGATGCCGCCGCGGTGCTCCACCTCCACACGCCGCACGGGCAGGCGGTGTCGGCGATGCGCGAAGGGCTGCTGCCCCATACGCAGACCGCGATGATCGCGGGCCACGACGTCGCCTATCACGACTTCGAAGGCATCGCGACCGAGCTGGACGAGCGCGAGCGGCTGGTCGCGGACCTGGGCACCAAGAGCAGCATGATCCTGCGCAACCACGGCACGCTCGCGGTCGGCGCCAGCGTCGCCCAGGCGTTCGTGCGCATGTACTTCCTCGAACGCGCCTGCGAAGCGCAGATCCTAATGCTCAGCGCGGGGCGGGAAAACCTCAACACCCCCAACCAGGGCGTCGCCGAAAAGGTCGAGGAACAGTCGAGCGGCGCCGGCATGGCGATGCTCGCGCAAGGCCTCGCCTGGCCCGCGCTGCTGCGCAAGCTCGACCGGATCGACCCCAGCTATCGCGACTGAACGCCCCCTTTGTCGTCACCCCGGGCTCGACCCGGGGTCCCGCTTCTTCGGACCGCCCGGCAAAGCGGGACCCCGGATCAAGTCCGGGGTGACGGCTCCCCACAGGAAAGCCGCCAGCCATGCCCCATTACGGCGACTATCAGAACGCCATCTACTTCGCCGGCCTGTCGGGCGTAGTGCCCAAGGTGCCCGTCGACTTCGCCACGCTCGCGGCCCGCGCCACCGCGGCGATGCCGGCATCCGTGCGCGACTATGTCCAGGGCGGCTGCGGCGACGAGTTCACGCAGGATCATAACGCCGCCGCCTTCCGCCACTGGGGTATGGTGCCGCGGATGATGGTCGATTGCGCCACCCGCGACCTGTCGATCGACCTGCTGGGCCTGCACCTGCCCAGCCCGATCTTCATGGCCCCGATCGGCGTCACCGGCCTGATGACCCCCGACGGCCACGGCGACCTCGCCGCCGCCCGTGCCGCCGCCGAGACGCGCGTGCCACTGGTTGCCTCCACCTTGTCCAACGATCCGCTGGAGGACGTGGCGCAGGCGATGGGCGACACCCCCGGCTTCTTCCAGCTCTACACCCCCAAGGACCGCGACCTCGCCGCCAGCCTCGTCTCCCGCGCTGAGGCGGCGGGCTACAAGGGCATCGTGGTGACGCTCGACACCTGGGTGACGGGTTGGCGCCCCCGCGACCTTAACACCGGCAACTTCCCGCAGCTGCGCGGCCATGTGCTGGCGAACTACTTCAGCGACCCCGTCTTCCGCCGCCTGCTGCCGGTCCCGCCCGAGCAGGACCCCGCCGCCGCGGTGCGCAGCTGGGCGGCGACCTTCGGCAAAGTATTGACCTGGGACGACATGCCCTGGCTGCGCTCGCTCACCAAGCTGCCGCTGATCCTGAAGGGCATCTGCCACCCCGACGACGCACGTCGCGCCATCGATACCGGGGCCGACGCCATCTATTGCTCGAACCACGGCGGCCGACAGGCGAACGGCGGCATCGCCGCGATCGACATGCTGCCGGGCGTCGTCGCCGCGGCAGGCGGCACGCCCGTGCTGTTCGATTCCGGCATCCGCTCGGGCAGCGACGTGGTGAAGGCGCTGGCGCTGGGCGCCGCCGCGGTCGGTGTCGGCCGCCCCTATAGCTATGGCCTAGCGCTCGACGGCGCGGCTGGCGCGGCGCACGTCCTGCGCTGTATCTTGGCGGAGGCGGACCTGCTGATGGCGGTCAACGGCTATCCCGATCTCGCCGCCGTGCGGGCCGCAGGCGCGTCACGAACGGCCTGATCTGTCTTGATGACAGTATTTTCATTCCCTTTTCTACATTTGCTTTAATCTATCTATCAATTCGGGTCGCCGCAGGGTTGACGCGCCTTGTCTCATGTCTAGGGCTATTGTCAGTCAAAGGAGCAAACTATGACTGATGAAACGTCCGACCTGAATGCCGTCGAACTGGCAACCGAACTGACGATTGCTTGGCTCGGCAACCCCAACACCCGTATTTCCGCTGATGAGGTTCCGGCCTTCCTCGGCAAGATGCACGACACCGTCTCGGCGCTGCTTGGCACCGGCACCACGGAAACGGAAAGCGCACCGGCGACTGAATATACGCCCGCGGTTTCGGTGCGTAAGTCGCTGGCGTCGAAGGATCACATCATCTCGATGATCGACGGCAAGCCGTACAAGACCTTGCGTCGTCACCTCGCCACCCATGGCATGACGCCGGCCGAATATCGCGAACGTTATGGCCTGAAGCCGGATTACCCGATGGTCGCCGAAACCTATTCGGAAAGCCGCCGCGCGATGGCCAAGAAGATCGGTCTCGGTCGCAAGCCCGGCGCGCGCAAGGGCGACGGCGCCGCTGCTGCCAAGCGCGGTCGCAAGCCGGCGGACGCCGTCGAGGCCTGATCGGCCACGCCCCTCCGCCGCCGCCCCCACGGCGCTGGAGGGGACGAACGCAAGACCCGCGCGGAAGGGAAGCCTTCCGCGCGGGTCTTTCGTATCCGGCAATGACGCAGGCCTATTATTGGCCGAACACACCCTTGCGATAGAGCAGGGTGATCGCGACGCGGCGATTGCGCGGATCGCCGGGGTCGTTGACGACGATCGGCTCGCGATCCGCCACCCCCTCGATCCGTTCGAAGCGCGATTCCGGGATGCCGCCCAGAGCCAGCCGCCGCCGCGTCGATTCCGCGCGGCCGGACGACAGCATCCAGTTGTTCATCGCCCTGGGGTCGCCATAAGGCACGCTGTCGGTATGGCCGCGGATCATGATCGTGTTGGGCGTCCCCGCGATCGTGCCGGCGATCATCCCGATCAGGTCCGACGCCCGCGAATCCAGCGCCGTCGTACCCAGCGCGAACATCGAATAATCGGCATCGTCGACCAGATCGATGCGCAGCCCGTCTTGCGTCGGCACGAAGCGGATATGGCTCGCGAGCTTCGACAGGCTCTTCGAACTCATGATCTGCTTCTCGATCTCCTGCTTGATCGCCTCGAACGCCTTCTGGTCGAGCGCGGTCGCGGTCGGATTGCGCAGCGACCCCTTGTCGCCCGTGCCGCTGCGGTCGCCGCCGGTCTGCATGATCGGCACACCGATCGACGCGATCGGCGCCGCCGCCGCCTTCGGACCCAGCTTGTTGTTGCTGAGGATCGATTCGCCGCCCAGCACGCCGTTGCCGCCCAGGCCCAGCGACTTTTTGTCGATCAGCGTCGGCGCGAAATAGTCGGCGATGCCCTTGCGCTGCTTCTCCGTGGTCGCGCCGAGCAGCCACAGGAGAAGGAAGAACGCCATCATCGCGGTCACGAAGTCGGCATAGGCTACCTTCCACGCACCGCCATGGTGACCACCACCGGCGATGGTGATCTTCTTGACGATGACGATCTTGGGCGGCTGGTTGTTGCCGTGCGGTGCTGCGCGCGCCATCGGATCTTACTTGCCGCGCAAGCCGTCGAACACCTCGGCGAAGCCGGGCTGGTTCTTGTGCGCGATGCCGGAGCGGGCGGCCTCGATCACCAGCGGCTGCGGGTGGCCGTGCAGCGAGGCGATGATGATCTGCTTGACGACGTGATAGATGGCGGCGTCGGCATGGATGATCTGCTTCAGGCGCCCGGCGAGCGGATTGACGATGCCGTAGGCCAGCAACACGCCCATGAACGTACCGACCAGCGCCGATCCGATCATGCCGCCCAGCACCGACGGGGGCTTGTCGATCGAGCCCATCGTCTTCACGATGCCGAGCACCGCGGCGACGATACCGAGCGCGGGCAGCGAATCGGCGAGGCTGGTCAGCGTATGCTCCGGCCCCTCGACCTCGTGGTGGTGCGACTTGATCGCATGGTCCATCACCTCTTCCACCGCATGCACGTCGAGCGTGCCCGACGACACGACGACCAGGCGCAGCGTATCGGCGATCAGATTGACCAGCGTATGATCCGCGAGCAGGCGCGGATATTCGCTGAACACCGACGACGACTTGGGGTCCTCGACAT
The DNA here is from genome assembly GCF_049896485.1 of Sphingomonas sp. DC4900. Taxonomy (NCBI): domain Bacteria; kingdom Pseudomonadati; phylum Pseudomonadota; class Alphaproteobacteria; order Sphingomonadales; family Sphingomonadaceae; genus Sphingomonas; species Sphingomonas sp. DC4900. The sequence continues at coordinate 128,439 of NZ_JAFCUK010000009.1, read as the reverse complement.
GCGGTTCGAGCGCGATCGGACCATCCATGCGCAGCATCTTCATCAGCTTGCTGACGAGGAAGATGACGTCGAGATAGTCCTGCTTCTTGTATTTGGGCCCCTTGAAAACCTTGGCGAGGCCGCCGCCCATCGCCTTCAATTCGGCGCCGGAGTTACCGATGATCAGCGCGCCCGCTGCGGCGCCGCCGATGATGAGCATCTCGTGCGGGATCGCCTCGAACACGGGGCCAAGGGCACCGCCGGTGATGGCGAAACCGCCGAACACCATGCCGAGTAGAACGACGAGACCGATCGCAGGAAACACTGTGGGAACCCCCGTTTAGCCGGCGATGCCGACTCTTGTGGCTTACCGGGTTAACCGCATTTCCTAGACAAGTGGTTACCATGCCCCGGATTTGGCCGTTCCGGACAAAATCCTGTGGCAACGCCCCGCCGCGCGAACGGCACGCGGCCACGACCGCCGCTCGCGCGGCGACGGGACTTTACGTGCGTCGGCCTTGGCCTACGTTACTTCAGGTAATCGAACAGTGAGAGCTGCGAGAGCTTGGTGAAGCTCGCCTGCGACGCCGACAGTGCGGTCATCATCTGCTGCAACTGGACGATCGCGTCGGTGACGTCGACCTGCTCCAGCTTGCCGCGCAGATCGGCGCGATCGGTGTTCGCCGTGGTCAGCAATTGCTGTTGCAGATCGACGCGCGCCGACCGCGACCCGACCGAGGCCTGCACGTTGGCGACCTGGTCGACGGCCTGGCTCAGCGAATCGAGCGCCGTGCTCATCGACGACGATACGTCGCCGCCGCCGTTCAGCGTCGCCGCCATGCGGCTCAGCATCGCCAGCGTATTGTCGCCATTGCCCAGATCGAAGATCGTCTTGGCGCTCTCGGTCGCCTGGATCGTCTGCCCATCGGCGATCGGCACTTCGGACACGAGCGTGTTGTTCGCCGGGAAGGTGAATGTGCCGTTGCCATTGTCGGTCACCGCCTTGGTGCCGTCGACGGTGCCGAACAGCGGCTGACCGCGCACGTTGCGCGAATTGGCGAGCGTGACCAGCGACTGGACGACCGACGTAATTTCGGTCGCGATACTCTTGCGCGCGGCGTCGGTCTGCGTCCCGGTCGCCGCCTGTGTCGCGAGTTCGGTCGCCCGCGTCAGCTGTGCGGTGATCTGCTTGAGCACACCATCCGCCTGATCGAGCAGCGAGCTCGCCAGCGTCAGATTGGTGCCGTACACCGCCGCATCGGCGTCGCGACGATCGAGTTCGGCGAGCTGCTGCGCGCCGGCGGGGTCGTCGGACGGCTTGATCAGCTTTTTGCCGGTCGCGATCTGCGTCTGCAGTTCCTGCGCCTTGTCGCTCATCTTGGTTAAGCGGCTGGAGGCGTTGCTGTAGAACAGGCTGGTCGAAATCTGCATGGGCAATCCTACCGCATATCCAGAAGCGTCTGCATCGTCTCACGCGCGACCTGGATCACGCGGCTCGAGGCGGCATAGGCCTGTTGGAAGCGAATGAGATCGACCGCCTCCGAATCGAGATTGACGCCGGTCGAGGACGACAGCGCCGTCGCCGCGCCGTCGCGGATCGACGTCTGCGCGTCCGCGATCGTGTTCTTCTGCTTGTAGGCGGTGGCATTGTCGGTGACGAGCGTCGTCAGCTGCGCCTCATAGCCCTTGCTGTTGCGCGTCGCTTCCAGCGCGGCGAGGTTCGACGCATCGCGCGATCCGCCCCCGGTGCCCGCCGCGATCTGGCTGCCGACGAAACCGGTGGCGACGCTCATCTCGGTCGCCGGCCGCGTCTGGTCGATGACGAACATCGCGGCGCCGGTCTGGTTGTTCTGGTCCTTGCCCGCCGCCTGGTTGTCGTTGACCGTCTTGACGAACTGACCCGCGACCGAATTGAGCACGTCGCGGATCGACGAGGCGCGTTGCGCGCCATCCACCAGACCGCCAAGCGTGCCGCCGCCGGGGGTGATCTGCGTCTTCTCGATCCCCACCGTGATGCTGAAGGCGATCTTGCCGGTGTCGTCCCGCGCATAGGTGACGGTGCCGGCACCGGTGCCGCGCACGAACGGCGCGCCGCTCGATCCGCCCAAATTGACCGTCGCCCGCCCGATCGAATCGAACGTCGTGGTGATGTCGCTGAGGTTGCTCATCTGCGACAGGACGTCGTCGCGCTGGTCCATCAGCTGCGCCGCCGCGGTGCTGCCCGGCTGCGAGCGACTGATGCCTTCGTTGATCTTGGACAGCGACACGCCGAGCGACGTCAGATCCTGCGCGGCTTGGTTGCCGGCGGTATCGATATCGGCATCGATCTGGTCGAACGCCTTTCCCGTCGCGGTGAAAGCGATCGCGGCGGAGGTCGCGGCGCTGACCATGCCGGTGCGCAACGCGGTCGAATCGGGTTCGGCGGCGAGCGCCTGTGCCGCGCCGAAGAAATTGGTGACGCGCGACGTCAGCGCATTGCCGGTCAGCGCACCCTGGATACGATCCAGCCAGGCCGCACCGCTGGTCGTGCGCGACAGGTCGCTGTTCGCGGCGCGCAGCGCGCGGCTGGAATAGATGTCGGTCGATCGCGTAACGCCGGTCAGCGTGACGCCGTTGCCCGCGGCATAGGCGAAGGTCGTGCCGACGCCGGCCACTTCGTTCAGCGCGACCTGTCGACGCGTATAGCCGGCCGAATTCACGTTGGCGATGTTCTCGCCAACGGTCGCAAGCGCGGTTTGATACGCGCGGACGCCGGACGCGCCGATCGACAGCATATCGCTCATTTGGGCGGATCTGCCGTGGAGTCGTTAAGATCCGATTGCTTCTTGGCGAGGAAGGCGGTCATCGCCTTGCCGATGCCGAGCGGCGTCGTCTCCGACATCGTCTGCGCGACGCGGGCATCCTGCATCTCGGTGAAGGTATCGATCGCCTTCGAATCGAACAGCGGATCGGCCAGCTTCGCCTGCCGCATGCTCTTCAGCATCATGCCGGTGAACACCGCTTCGAACTGCTGACCCGCCTTCTTCAGGTTGTCCGCAGTCTTGAGGCGCGACGTATCGGTCGAGATACCCCCGGCACCGGCGACGCCATTCGAGATTGAGGGCCCCGTCACAGGACGATCAACTCCGCCTTCAGGCTGCCGGCTTCCTTCAGCGCCTCCAGGATCGCGACGAGGTCTGCCGGAGACGCACCGATCGCGTTCACCGCCTTCACCACATCGGCGAGCTTCGGCCCGGGCGTGAGCAGGAACATCGGCTTCTTCTCCTCCTCGACCGACACGTTGGACTTGCGCTCCAGCGCGGTCTGGCCCTGGCTGAACGGAGCAGGCTGGCTGATCCGCTGGTTCTCGTCGATGCGCACGGTCAGCTTGCCGTGCGTCACCGCAGCCGGACCCACCCGCACTGCAGAATTGATAACGACCGTTCCGGTGCGTGCATTTACAATTACTTTTGCCGGCGGCTCGGCAGACACGACATCGAGGTTCTCGATCGTCGACATCAGCGTCGCGCGCACGTCGGCGCCCGGCGGCGCGCGCACCGCGATCGATACGCCGTCGATCGCCTCGGCGGTGCCGAAGCCGAGCTTCGCATTGATCGCCTGCGCGACGTTCTGCGCCGTGGTGAAATCGGCCCGCGCAAGGTTGAAGGTGAGGTTGGGCGTCGAATCGAAGCCGGTCGCCACCGCACGTTCGACGGTGGCCCCGTCGGGAATGCGCCCGGCGGAGGGCACGTTGACGACGATCTTGGATCCGTCCGCGCCCTCGGCACCCAGACCGCCGACGGCAAGGTTGCCCTGCGCCATCGCATAGATCTGGTTATCCGCACCCAGCAGCGGCGTCAGCACCAGGCTGCCGCCGCGCAGGGACTTGGCCTTGCCCATCGAAGCGACGGTGATGTCGAGCTTCTGTCCCGGCTTGGCGAAGGGCGGCAGATCGGCGGTGATCATGACGACCGCCGCGTTCTTCATCCCCGGATTGGCCCCCGGCGGCAGCTGCAGGCCAAAGCGCGAGGCGACGGCTTTGAGCGACTGGACGGTATATTCGAGATTGTCGTCACCCGTGCCGGGCAGGCCGACGACCACGCCATAGCCGGTCAGCTGGTTCGAACGGATGCCCTGGAAACCGCCCAGATCCTTGATCCGGTCGGCCTGCGCAGGCGCAGCGACGAAGGCCAGAGCGGCGGCGAGCGAGAGGATCAGACGGCGGAACATGGGCAGCAGCCTGCACTTCCTATGGTTAACAACGCGTCAAGACGGCCGTCAGAACGGCGACACGACGGAGAAGAAGCGGCCCAGCCAGCCCTGCCGCCCGGCGCGCGCCACGTCGCCCTTGCCGGTGTAGGAGATCTGCGCATCGGCCACGCGGGTCGACAGCACGCGATTGTCGGCGCTGATATCGGCGCTGCGCACCAGCCCCTTGATCCGCACGAATTCGTCGCCGCGGTTCAGCGTCACGCGCTTCTGCCCCTGCACCAGCATCGTGCCGTTGGGATAGACCGCCGCAACCGTTACCGAGACTTCGCCCGACAGCGAATTGGCCTGGTTCGCCTGCCCTTGTCCGTTGAAGCCGCGCGTGCCGCTCATCGACGCATCGGTCGCGCCGAACAGGCTCAGCGGCCCGGTGGTCGGCGGCGTGATGCCGCCCTGCCCGCTCGAATCGAGCTTCGAGCTCGACGATTTGGAGGCGGCCGTGTTCTCGACCAGCACGATGGTCAGCGGATCGCCGACGCGGCGCGCGCGCCAGCCTTCGTACAGCGGCGCATAGCCGTCGCTCGCCTGGAAGATCGCGCCATTGGCCGGGGCCGGCGGCGGCGTCATCGGCGCGCGCACGACGGTGAAGTCCTCCGCCGGCTTCTTCTTGCCGAAGATGCTGGCGTTCGCCTCGCCGGGCGTAAGCGCGGCGAGCACGAGCAGGCTGGACGCCGCGGCGAGCGCGATCTCGGCCCAGTGGCTGACGACGAAGGCGCCGGGGCGGAAGGGGTTGGGTGCGGAGGCCATGTTACAGGTTCTGGTTCACGTATTTGAGCATTTCGTCGGAGGACGAGATCATCTTCGAATTGACCTCATAGGCGCGCTGCGTCTCGATCATGTCGACGAGTTCCTCGACGACGTTGACGTTCGACGCTTCCAGGCTGCCCTGGCGCACGTTGCCGCGGCCATCCTGCCCGGCGATGCCGAGGTTGGCGGCACCCGACGAGGCGGTCTCGCGCAGGTAATTGTCGCCGGTCGATTGCAGGCCGGTGGGATTGGGGAAGCTCGCGATCTGGATCTGGCCCAGCGTGCTGCCCGTCGTCTGCCCGGGGATCTGCGCGGTGACGGTGCCGTCCGTGCCGATCGACACCGAGGTCGCGTTCGCCGGCACGGTGATGCCCGGCTGAACCTGATAGCCCTCCGACGTCACCAGCAGGCCTTCCGGGCTGCGGTTGAAATTGCCCGCGCGCGTATAGCCCAGCTGCCCGCCCGGCATCTGGATCTGAAAATAGCCGTCGCCATCCAGCGCAAGATCGAAGCTGTTGCCCGTCTGCGTCAGCGACCCCTGCGTGTCGATCCGCGCCGTGCCCTGCACGCGCACACCGGTGCCGAGGTTGAGGCCGGTCGCATATTTGGTTTCCGCGGTCGACTGAGACCCCGGCGCCGTGACCGTCTGATAGGCCAACGTCTCGAACGCGGCGCGATCCTTCTTGAACGCCGTCGTGTTGACGTTCGCGAGGTTGTTCGAAATGACTCGCATGCGCGTATCCTGGGCGTCGAGCCCGGTGCGCGCGATATGCATGGCGGAGGATGACATGCTCTTCGTCCCTTAGCTCGGCAGGCGCATCACGGATGAGCCGCCTTCGTCCAGTTCCTTGGCCGATTTCATCAGATTGGCCTGAATTTCGTAGCTGCGCTGGTTTTCCAGCATATCGACGAGCACCTGCGTCATATTGACGTTGGAGCCCTCCAGCGCGCCGCCCTGCACCTTGGCGTCGAGGTTCGCGGGCAGCGTGCCGCCGCCCTTCACGCGCAGCAGGTTGTCGAGGCCCTTGACCGTCTGCGACCCCTTGGTGTCGACGATCTTCAGCCGGTCGACCACCTGAGGATTGGCGGCATCGCCCCCTTGCGGAATAATGCTGATCGTCCCGTCGCCGGCGATCGTCAGGCTGGTGTACGGCGGCAGCGTGATCGGGCCGTTCTGACCCTGTACGATGAAGCCGTCGCCGGTCTGCAACACGCCCGATGGCGCGACCTCCAGGTCGCCGCGACGGGTATAGGCCTCGCTGCCGTCGCTCGCCTGCACCGCCAGCCAGTCGTTGACGCCGGTGACGGCGACGTCGAGCGCGCGGCCGGTATGCTGGATGGCACCCGGCGCGCGATCGGCGTCGGTGACTTCCTCGCTGGTCGGCGCCCGCGCCTCCAGCTGCGCGCCGCCGCCCTTCAGCTCGATCCGGTCGAAGATGACGCGATCGGCGCGAAAGCCCGTGGTGGACGCGTTCGCCATATTGTTGGCGATCGCGGCCTGCGCCTGCATGTGCGCGCGCAGACCCGTCGCCGCCGTGTAGACCAATTTGTCCATCTAGCGCTCCCGCGTCCCCACCGACTCGTTTAGCCGCGGATCTGGATGATGGTCTGCGAGACCTGGTTCGCGGTATCGAGCGCCTTCGAGTTCGCCTGGAAGTTGCGCTGCGCGGCGATCAGGTTGACCAATTCTTCGGTGATGTCGACGTTCGATCCTTCGATCTGGCCCGACATCAGCGAGCCGAAGCCGTCGGCGGCCGCCGACCCCATCGTCGCGGTGCCCGACAGACCCGTCGCCGACCAATAGCTGTTGCCGATCTGGCGCAGGCCGGTCGGCGTCGAGAACTTCGCCAGCGCCACCTTGCCCAGCGGCACGATGTCGCCGTTCGAGAAGCTCGCCTGGATCAGGCCTTCCGACGTCACCGTCACGCCGGCCAGCTGGCCGACGGGCACGCCGTCCTGGCTCTTGCTGTTGACCGCGAAGGCCGACGCCAGCTGCGTCGAGTTGCCGAGGTTCAGCGTCAGGTTCTGCGCCGCAGCGCCCGACAGCGGGATGAACGTGTCGTACTGGATCGGGGTCGCAGGCGTCTTGATCGCACCAGTGTTGGCAAAGGTGATTTGGACGGGATCCTTCTTGCCCCCGACTTCCAGCTGCTTGTCGCCGACGAACGTATAGACCGCCCACGTGCTGTCCGTGCCCTTGGTGGCATCGGGCACCGCGGTGCGCACGTAATAGCTGGTCATCGTCATCGGGTTGCCGTTAGCGTCGTAGACGCGCGTCGCGACCGAGTTGTTGTAGGTCGTCGTGTCGGTGCGATCGAACGTCTTCTTGTTGACGGTCGTCGTGCCCGACAGGTTGATCGCGGTCGACACGGACTGTGTCGCCTTCGGCGTACCGCTGGTCTGCTGCAGCTGCAGGTTGGTCAGGCCATCTTCACCGGTGGCGGTGACGTTGCCGTCGCCGTCGACGGGATAGACCATCAGGAAGCTGCCCTGGCTGTCGACGACGTTGCGGCTGGCGTCGACCGAGAACGAACCGTTGCGGGTATAGGCGATCGCGTCGCTGGCGCCGGTGGTCTTCACCGTGAAGAAGCCTTCGCCCATCACGGCCAGGTCGAGCGCGTTGGTCGTGCCCTGCAAATTGCCGTTCTTGAACTGCTGCTGCGTCGCCTTCACGATGACGCCCGACCCCACCATCTTGCGCGGATCGGTCGACACGCTCGATGCGATGACGTCCGAAAACTCGACGCGGCTCTTCTTGAAGCCCGTGGTCGAGACGTTGGCGAGGTTGTGCGAGATGGTGTCCATGTCGGTCTGCGAAGCCTGAAGACCGGACAGCGAGGTGAAGAAGGACATTGGGTTTCTCCTGGAATTCGGAAAACGGGGGGAAGATCAGGCGGCGGAACGGACGTTGGACGGATCGACGTCACCGACGCCGACGACCTTCAGAACGGGTTTGCCGCTGGATGGCAGGGACACGGATTCGACCGGCGCCCAGACGAGCGTGCGGCTGGTGATCGTCTTGTCGCCACCGGTGGCGAAGGCACTGATCGTAAAGGGGCCCTTGCCCGCGTCCTGACCCGAGCCGTCCTTGCCGTCCCAATCGAAGGCGATCGAACCCTTCTTCTGCGCGCCCAGATCGAGCTGGCGCAGCATGCCGCCGTTGGCGTCGCTGATCGATACGGTGACCTGCGTCGCGTCGTCGTCCAGCTCGACCGCGCCGTCGATCCCGCCGGACGAGCGCGGATAGGCGGTCGATCCTTCGGTCAGCACAGTCTTGCCGACGTAGCTCATCGCATCGCTCGCGCTGGTCGAGCCAAGCTTGTTCGAAATGCCGGTCAGCGACTTGTTCATCTCGCTGATGCCGGCGACGGACGAGAATTGCGCCATCTGGGCGACCATCTGCGTGTTGTCCATCGGCGCGAACGGGTCCTGGTTCTTCAGCTGCGTGGTCAGCAGCGTCAGGAAGTCGGACTGGTCGAGCGTCGTCTTGGTGACGCCGGTAACGGTCGATGCACCGCTGGCGGTCGTCGTGCCGGTGTTGCTCGCGGCGCGCTTGATGCCGAGGTTGGCGAGCGTCGTGTCGAACGACGAACCCGATGTGGAGGTCGTGGTGGTCATGGGTTAGCGGCCCAGCTTGAGGGTATCGATGGTGAGCTGCTTGGCAGTGTTCAGCACCTCGACGTTGTTCTGGTACGAGCGCGCCGTCTCCATCATGTCGACGAACTCGCGGCTTTCATCGACGGCGGCCTGGTAGATATTGCCGTCCTTGTCCGCGACCGGGTTGTTGGGGTCGTAGATCTTGGTCGGCGCTTCGCCCGCGGTGACGATCTTTTCGACGTCGACGGTGGCAAGGCCGCTCGCGGCGTCGAAGCTGGTGCGGAACACCGGCTTCATCGTCTTGTAGGCGGTGTCCGCCGACCCGGTCGTACCGCCGGCATTGGCAAGGTTGGATGCGGTCGTGTTCAGGCGGACGAGCTGCGCGCTCATCGCGCGGCCTGCCACCTGAAAGACGCTCATCGGATCGGCCATGGCCTTACTCCCCCTTCAGCGCGCGGGTAATCTGGCCGATGCGTCCGTTCAGGAACGACAGCGTCGTCTGATACTGGACGGCATTTTCGGCGAAGGCGGTCTGTTCCTGGTTCAGCTCGACGGTGTTGCCATCCATCGAGGTCTGCACCGGCACGCGATACTTGGTCGCGGCGGCGATGCCCTTTTCGCCGATATCGCTCTCCATCGACGCGAGCGCCGACTTGAAATCGATATCCTTCGCCTTGAACCCGGGGGTCGAGGCGTTGGCGATATTCGACGCGAGCACGCCCATGCGCTGCGAACGCACTTCCAGGGCGGATCCGTGAATTCCGAACAGACTGTCAGCGGCCATCGGGCCAAATCTCCGGCGCACCATTGCGCTGCCGAGACGCTAAGCAACCGCCGTGCCAGTTTTTCGCGACAGGAGGGCGGGGGTCCGTTTTTTTCGCGATTTCACCCCGTTGCCGGGCGGGCGGCAACCCGGCCGGCAACCGCTTGCCGGTATTTGCCGGACGGACGGCAAGCCTTGCCGGGGGACGCCCCCGTCTTCGTCACCCCGGACTTGGTCCGGGGTCCACCGGACCGCCAGGGGACGGCTTGTCGCGTTCGTCGCAGATGCAGCTTGTCCGCTACTTTCGTCATCCCGGCGCACGCCGGGATGACGAAGGGGGGTGTGCAGCCGAACAGACGCTCCCAAACCCAACTGGCCCACCCCTTGCATTATATCCGCGCATGATCGCCCAACTCTTCGATCCGATCGCATTCGCCATCGTCGGCGGCGGCACGCTCGTCGCCACGCTGCTCCGTGCGCCGCTCCGCGACGTCGGCCGCGCGGTGGTGGCGCTCCGCGTCCTGCCGCGCCGCGCCTTCTCCGCCGATCCGTTGCTCGAACAGATCGCCGCGCAGGACCGGATCGCCAAGCGCCACGGCGTCGTCGCGCTCGACAAATCGGTGATCGCCGATCCCGATGTCGCCGCCGCGATCGCCGCGATCGTCGACGGAGCGGTCGCCCGCGAGGTCGAGGCACTGCTGCGCTTCCACCGGCAAAAGCGGATCGATCGCCAGGCCGCCGCCGCCGACGTCTGGTCCGGCGCCGCCGAGGCCGCACCGGCGATGGGCATGGTCGGCACGCTGATCGGCCTCGCCGGCATGTTCGCGCAAATGACCGACCCGCAAGCGATCGGCGGCGCGATGGCAGTGGCGCTGCTCGCGACGCTGTACGGCGCGCTGTTCGCCAACCTCCTCTTCATGCCGGTCTGCCACCGCCTGCGCGCCGCGGGCAAGATCGAGGCGTTCGAACGCGCGCGGATCGAGGCGCCGCTCGTCGCGCTCGCGCTGCGCGAAACGCCGCGCCACCAATTGCACAGCGTCGCATGACCGACCCCGCGCTTCCCAGTTGGCCGGAACCGGCGCCCGCCCGGCCCGTGTGGCTGGTGACGCTCGCCGATCTCGCGCTGCTGCTCGTCGGCTTCTTCGTCCTGTTGCAGGCGAGCGAGCGCCCACGCGCCGTCACCGATGCGCTTCGGCGCAGCTTCGGGGGGGAGGCGGCACTGCACGCCCTCCCGCCCCCGCCGATGCCGGTCATGGCCGCGGGTCTGTTCGATTTCGCCCCCGGATCGGCGGCGCTGCCCGGCGGTTCCGCGGCGGTCGTCGCCTGGGCCAGAGAAGCCGTGCGCGACCCGCGCGTCGCGCTCACCGTCACCGGATCGACCGACGGCAGCCCCGCCGACGTCGATGCCGCGACCGGCAGTGCTGCGATCCTCGCCGCCGATCGTGCCCGCGCGCTCGCTGCGCTGCTGGCGCCGGTCAGCCGCCGCATCACCGTTACCACCGCGCCGCGGCCCGGACGCCGCGCCGCGATCGTCACGCTCGCCTTTGCCGGAGACGCTCCGACCACGAGCGGCCCCCGCACCGACCCTCAACACGGACATCAGCCATGATCCTCCTGCCCCTGCTCCTTGCCGCCGCGCCGATGGGCACGCTGCCTGTGTTCCAGGACACCGGTGGGCTCGACCGCGCGGTCGCCGCCTTCACCAGCCGCCCGATCGGGGCGGAGGGCGGCGCGCGCACCGCGATCGATGCGCGGCTACGCCTCGCGCAATGCCCCACCGTCTCGCTCGCCTGGCGCAGCGACGCGCATGACGCGGTCGTGGTGTCCTGCACCGGACCGGACTGGCGCATCTTCGTCCCCGTGATCCGCCCTGCCGACGCGCCCGCCGCGCGCGCGGTGCCCGCCATGCTCGCGCCCACCAAGGCAGAGCCGGTGATCCGCCGCGGCGATCCCGTGCTGATCGAGGCGGGCTCCCCCGGCTTTTCGATCAGCCGCGAAGGCGTCGCCGTCGGTGACGCACCGCCGGGCGGCCGCGTGATGATCAAGGTCGACGGCAGCAACACGCCCGTACAGGCGGTCGCTGTGGAAGCGGGCCGCGCCACGCTGCCCGGCTGGACCGACTGAGGCGGCATCTTTTTTCGCGGGCGAATCTTTTTTGCTAAAGCGCGCTCGCAGACGGCCGTTTAGTCGCCTGTCAGGCAACATACACAGGTGCGGACATGGTGGACTCAATCGGCGCAAAGCCGCAGCAGGCAAGTGGAAGCGTATCGCGCGTCGCCGCACCCGCGGCCGCGCCGACGGTGCAGCCAGTGGTACAGCAAGCAACGACGCGCCAGCCCGTCGCGGCAGCGCCGGCGACGCAGCTGAGCGGCCTCGCCAAATCGATGGCCGCGTCGGCCCCGGTCGACAGCGACCGCGTCGGCGAGATCAAGAAGGCGATCGCCACCGGCACCTTCCCCATTCTGCCGGCGACCATCGCCGACCGACTGCTCGCCCTCAAGCTGAACTGGGATGGCCATGAATCGGCGTGATGCCCTCATCCGCGTCATCGACGCGCTCCACGCCGAAATCGAAGCGCTGAAGACCAACGACTGCGCCGCGCTGGAACGTGCGACGCAGGACAAGCTTGCCGGCATCGAAGAAATTGCCGCGATGGGCACCGGCCCTGCCGGCGACGAGATCCGCGAACTGGCCGACGAGGCGAACCGCCTCAACGAAACCTGCCGCATCTACGTCAACCTGATGGCGGCAAATGTCCGCCGCCGCCTGCAAATTCTGACCGGCGATGCCGGCCACGGCTACCGCCCCTCGCTGATCCAGGCCTACGCTTGAGGCTTGGGGGCTGACGCCCTTTCCCCAGATCGATCGTCACCCCGGACGTGTTCCGGGGTTCACTCTGCGGCGAGGGGGATGGCTCCAGCCTCTTGCCGTCCCCGCGCGACCCGGCGGACCCCGGAACAAGTCCGGCGTGACGGAAATCGCCGCTGACACCCACCTTTAACCACAACTGGCACGGCTCTTGCTGAAAGCCACCCGGCAACAGGGGTGTGTTTTCGTCGCAATGACCGTCAATCCGATTTCTGCCGGGCGCGTCCAATCCGCCATCCAGCTTGCGAGCAGCAAGACGGGTGTGGATTTCGACTATCTGCTCGGCCAGGCGAAGATCGAAAGCGGGCTGAACGCACGCGCGCGCTCGGGCACGTCGTCGGCGACGGGTCTGTACCAGTTCGTCGAGCAGAGCTGGCTCGCCGTGGTCAAGAAGCACGGCGCGGAACACGGCCTCGGCTGGGCCGCTGACAGCATCGGCCAGACCGCCGGCGGCCGTTTCTCGGTCAGCGACGGCGCGACCCGCTCCGCCATCCTCGCGCTGCGCAACGACCCCGACGTCGCCTCGCTGATGGCCGCCGAACACGCCTCCGACAATAAGAGCGCGCTCGAGGGTTCGCTGGGCCGCGACGCCAACGGCACCGACCTCTATATGGCGCACTTCCTCGGCATCGGCGGGGCCAAGAAATTCCTGTCGGCGATGGCGAACAATCCCGGTGCCTCCGCCGCCTCGCTGTTCCCGCAGGCCGCTGGCGCCAACCGCTCGATCTTCTACGCCTCGAATGGCCAGCCGCGGTCGCTCTCGGCGATCTATCAGCGCTTCAGCGACAAGCTGAACGCCGCGTCGGACAGCGTCAGCGAAACCCGCAGCGCCAATCTCGCCTTTGCCGCGCAGGCGTTGGCGATGGGCGATTCCACCGTCATCACCGGCAACAACCAGACGCCGGAGGATGCCTTGAGCTGGGCGACGCAGGCGCTGACCCAGGCCGGCGGCCGCTTCGGCAGCCGCGCCGCCGATGCCGCCAACAGCCTGCTGCGCCCGTCGCCGCAGAATGCGCAGCTCGCCTATATGATGCTCGCCAGCATGGGGGGGCGCTGACGTGAACAAGCTGCTCAGCCAAGGCCGCGGCGCCGCGCTGCCGCTCGCCATCCTGCTGCTCGTCGTCGTGATGGTCGTGCCGATCCCGGCCTTCCTGCTCGACGTCTTCTTCGTCGCCAATATCGCGATCAGCCTCGCCGTGCTGATGGTGTCGCTGAACGCGCAGAAGCCCCTCGACTTCAGCGCCTTCCCGACCGTGCTCCTGTTCGCGACCCTCTTCCGCCTGGGCCTCAACGTCGCGTCCACCCGCATCGTGCTGGTCCATGGGCATGAGGGTGAAAGCGCCGCGGGCCATGTCATTGAGGCGTTCGGCAGCTTCCTGATCGGCGGCGACTATGTCGTCGGCATCTTCGTCTTCGCGATCCTGATGATCATCAACCTGATCGTCGTCACCAAGGGCGCGGGTCGCGTGTCGGAAGTCTCGGCGCGCTTCACCCTGGACGCGTTGCCCGGCAAGCAGATGGCGATCGACGCCGACCTGAACGCCGGCCTCATCACGCCCGACGACGCCAAGAAGCGCCGCGTCGAAGTCGCCACCGAAGCCGATTTTTATGGTTCGATGGACGGTTCGTCGAAGTTCGTGAAGGGCGACGCGGTCGCCGCGATGCTGATCCTCGCCGCCAACGTCATCGGCGGCCTGATCCTCGGCCCCGTCAGCCACGGCATGACGATCGCCGCCGCGGCGAAAAGCTACATCCTGCTCGCGATCGGCGACGCGCTCGTCGCGCAGCTGCCGGCGCTGATGCTCTCGATCGCCGCCGCCGCGATCGTCACCCGCGTCAATTCGGACAAGGACCTCGCTGGCCAGATCGGCAGCCAGTTCGGCTCCCCGCGCACCTGGACCCCGGTCGCGGTCATCCTCGGCCTGCTCGGCGCCTTCCCGGGCATGCCGCACCTCATCATGCTGCCGGCCGCCGGCATCGCCGGCTTCACCGCTTGGAAACTGCGCCAGATCGAAAAGCGCCCCGTCGTCGAAGCGCCCAAGGCCGCCGAGGAACCCGTCGATCCGTCGAAGATCGGTTGGGACGAAGTGACCGAAGGCATGCAGGTCAACCTCGACATCGGCTATGGCCTGGTGCCGCTGGTCGACCAGCGCCGCGGCGCGCCGCTGATGGGCCGCATCACCGGCGTCCGCCGCCAGCTCTCGCGCGACCTCGGCTTCGTCGTGCCGCAATGCCGCGTGCGCGACGACATCAACCTCGCGCCCTACACCTATCGCATCATGATCAACGGCGTCTGCGTCGGCGAAGATCAGGTCAGCCCCGACGAGATGCTCGCGCTCGACACCGGCCAGGCGTTCGGCGAGCTCCACGGCAAGAAGGCGAAGGACCCGACCTTCGGGCTCGACGCCACCTGGATCCCCGCGGGCGATGCCGATGCCGCGACCGGCGCGGGCTTCCTCGTCGTCGATGCCGGCACCGTCATGGCGACGCACCTCAACCACCTGCTCGGCGCCAATGCGACCGACCTGCTCGGCCCCGACGAGGTCCAGTCGCTGCTCGACGGGCTGAAGGAACGCGCCGCGCAGCTCGTCGCCAGCCTCACCCCCAACCCGTTGCCGCTCACCACCCTCACCCAGGTCCTGAAGGGCCTGCTCGCGGAGAACATCCCCTTGAAGGAGTTCCGTCGTATCGCGCAGGCGATTGCGGTCGCCGCCACGCGCAGCGCCGATGCCGAGGAGATCATCGAACTGATCCGTCCGGAGCTTGGCCCGCTGATCATCCAGAAGCTGTGCGGCGTGCGCGAGCCGCTGCGCGTGATGACGCTCGAGGGTCAGCTCGAAGGGCTGCTCGGCCAGGCCGCGCGCGCCGACGCCTCGCGCCGCCACGTCATCGAGCCCGATCTCGGCCGCCGCATCGTCGAGGCGCTGCAACAGGCCGCCCAGCCGCTGATCGCCGAGGCCAAGCCCTTCGCGCTCGTCGTCCAGCCCGCGATCCGCATCGCGATCCGCAAGCTGGTGAAGACCGTGCTGCCCGACACGCCCGTCCTCTCCTTCTTCGAAGTGCCCGAAGAAAAGGCGGTCGAGGTCGTCGCGGTCATCGGCGCACCGCAGCAGCAGGCGCTGGCGGCATGAGCGCCGAGCCGATGAGCAACGCCTTCGCCGGCGCCCAACCCGCGCCGCAAGCCATGGTGCCGCAGGGCCCTCTCACCTATTCGCCGCGCCAGCGTCCCGGTGGCGACAGCGAGGCGCTGATCCGCCAGCATCTCCCCATGGTCCGCCGCATCGCCTGGCACGTCCACGGATCGATGAGTACGATCGTCGATGTCGAGGACCTCGTGCAGATCGGCCTCGTCGCTTTGGTCGAGGCGGTCGGACAAGCCGCGGAACAGGGCGCGCAGTTCAAGGCCTATCTGCAAACCCGCCTGCGCGGCGCGATGATCGACGAACTCCGGCGACAGGCGACGACGACACGCGGCGCGATGCGGCGGCGGCGGCAATATCAGGCCGCCATTGCCGCCGTCACGGCACGAACCGGCCGCGCCCCCGACGAAGCGACGCTCGCCGCCGAACTCGGCGTCACGATCGAACGGCTGCGCGCAGACTATGAGACCGCCGACACGGTGCGGTTCGAATCGATGGACGAAGTCTATGCCGACGACCTGCCCTGGTTCGCCGACGACACGCCCGACGCCTTCGAACAACTCGCCGAAAGCGACCTGCGCGACACGCTGATCGCCGCGATCGGCGCTTTGCCCGAACGGGAGGCGCTGGTGATCCAGCTCTATTATGTCGAGGAATTGAACCTCGAGGAAATCGGCCAGGTACTCGGCGTCGGCTCGGCAAGAGTCTGCCAGATCAAGGCCGCCGCCCACGCTAAATTGAAAAAGGCGCTGGCGAGGAAGGTATAAATCCTCCCCCGCCAGGGGGAGGTGGCGCCGCGAAGCGGTGACGGAGGGGGAGGTAAGCGACGCCTTCTGCTACAAAGGTCTTGCTTTACCTCCCCCTCCACCATTCGGCTAACGCCGAACGGTCCCCCTCCCCCTGGCGGGGGAGGACCTAAGGCTTACGCCACCGCCTTCGACCGCGCGGCAAAGCTCTTGCGCAGCTTCTGCAGCTTCGGCGGGATCACCGCCATGCAATAGGGGTTCGACCGGCCCGAGGTTTCCCAATAATCCTGATGGTAATCCTCCGCCGGATACCAATCCGCCATCGGCTCCACCGTCGTCACGATCGGCTTGTCCAGCCCCGCCTGCGCCCGCTCGATCGCCGCACGCATCTCCGCTTCCTGGGCCTCGTCCGCCGGGAACACCGCCGAACGATATTGCGTGCCGACGTCATTGCCCTGCCGGTTCAACTGCGTCGGGTCATGCGTCGCGAAGAAGATGTCGAGCAGGTCGCCCAGCTGCAGCTGCTCGGGGTCGTAGCCGATGCGGATCGCCTCGGCGTGGCCAGTGTCGCCGCCGCACACCTGCTTGTACGTCGGGTTGGGCACGTTGCCGCCGATATAGCCGCTCTCGACGCTTTCCACGCCGATCACGTCCTTGAACACCGCCTCGGTACACCAGAAGCAGCCGCCCGCCAGCGTTACATAATCCGTCATGCTGAAGTCTCCTTTGCAGCCCATGTAGGAAGGCGCTAGGCCGCGCAAAAGACGAAGGACGCGACGCATGGCATTGAACGGCAAGGTGATGGTGACCGGCGGCGCCGGCTATATCGGCAGCCATGCGGTGCTGGCTTTGTGCGATGCCGGCTATGACGTCGTCGTCGTCGACAATCTCGTCACCGGCTTCGCCTGGGCGGTCGATCCCCGCGCAACGCTAGTCGAGGCGAACGTCGCCGACGATATCGCCGTGCGCGCCGCGATCCGCGACCACAATGTGCGCGCGATCGTGCACTTCGCCGGATCGGTGGTCGTGCCGGAATCGGTCAGCGACCCGCTCAAATATTACCGCAATAACACCGCCGCGACGCGATCGCTGATCGAAAGCGCCGTCACCGAAGGCGTGCCGCACTTCATCTTCTCGTCCACCGCCGCGACCTATGGTACGCCCGTCAAGGTGCCGGTCGAGGAAACCGACTCGACCGTGCCGATCAACCCGTACGGCATGTCGAAGCTGATGACCGAGGCGATGCTGCGCGACGTCGCAGCGGCGCATCCGATCAACTATTGCGCGCTGCGCTATTTCAACGTCGCCGGCGCCGATCCGCAGGGCCGCTCGGGCCAGTCGACGGTGGGCGCGACGCACCTCATCAAGATCGCGGTCGAGGCGGCGACCGGCAAGCGCGCCGCCGTCTCGGTCTTCGGCACCGACTTCGACACGCCCGACGGCACGGGCGTGCGCGACTATATCCACGTCAGCGATTTGGCCGCCGCACACGTCGCCGCGCTCGAACTGCTGGTCGCCGAACCGACGCAGAGCCACACGCTCAACGCCGGTTACAACCGCGGCTTTTCGGTCAACGAAGTGCTGGACGCAGTCGATCGCGTCACCAACATGACGATCGAGCGCCGCTACGAAGGGCGCCGCGCCGGCGACCCCGCCGCGCTCGTCGCCGACAACCGCGCGATCCTCGCCGCGCTGCCCTGGCGCCCGCAGCGCGACGACCTCGACACGATCGTCAAGGACGCGCTCGCCTGGGAACGCAAGCTCAGCGAACGCCAGTAGGATCGGGCTGCCGGCAAGCTGCTGTGATCACGGCGAAATCGCGCTGGCTCTGTCCGACACGCCCGTGGCCTGCCATTCTAAGGGCCAATGGATTGCGCCCCTTGAAGTGGTGAAGAAACCGAAACGATAGACCGCGATCGTTTCCGCCTAGGTGTTCATGTTGTCTATGTTCGCCAAGCAACCATAGGCCGTTTGACATTCGACCAAACCGATTCACTCCTCCCCCTGGCGGGGGAGGACTGACGACCACTCCGAACCTTGGCTAAGCCTAGCGTTCCCCGCCGATCGCCACACGCGCCCGCGCCGTGGCGGTCCACCAACCCAGCGCCCAGAGTGTCCCGAAGCTCCAGCCGGCCAGCACGTCGCTTGGCCAATGCACACCCAGATACACGCGGCTGCACCCGATCGCGCCGACCAGCAGCACCGCGGCCACCAGCAGGTACAATCGGGCCGCACGGTCGGGCGTCACCTGCCCGGCGAGCGCGGCCAGCGTCAGATAGCAGACGGCGCTCGCGGTCGCGTGCCCACTCGGAAAGCTGTAGCCGTTGGCGGAAACGAGGTGCGGCACCAGCTCTGGCCGCGCGCGCAGCACCATGCCCTTCACCAGCTCGATCACCCATCCACCGGTTAGCGTCGCCAGCACGGTGGCGAGCGCGGTCAACCATAGGCGCTGGACCAGGAGGAACCCGACGACGAGCGTCACGATCAGCGTCAGCACCACGCCGCCGCCCAGATCGGTGATGTCCGCCGCCA
This sequence comes from Sphingomonas sp. DC4900, assembly GCF_049896485.1. Classification (NCBI taxonomy): domain Bacteria; kingdom Pseudomonadati; phylum Pseudomonadota; class Alphaproteobacteria; order Sphingomonadales; family Sphingomonadaceae; genus Sphingomonas; species Sphingomonas sp. DC4900. The sequence goes on along the minus strand of NZ_JAFCUK010000009.1, from coordinate 109,819 downwards.
CCTTCGGCAGCCACGCGGGGCCGCTCCAGTGGCGCAGACCGACGATGATCGCTTTGTCGAAGGCAAACGGATAGCGACTGGTCGCCACCGCGCCGATCAGCAGCACCGCCAGCCCCGCCGCGATCAGCGCGAGTCCCACCAATAAGGGCGGCAGCCGGCGCCCGCCGGCTCGATCAGACATCCATATCATCCCGCGCCAACGCCTTCGGGACGAAAAGGACGCGCGCCGGGCCCGGATCGTCAATCCGCATCGCCCGATCCGCCAACTTTTGGCGCCTCACGCCCGATGTACGACACCGGGTCTATAGGAAACGCACGCAAGTCCGGTGTGTTATTCAAATGGCACACTTATCGCATGGCGCCTGCCGAACCGCACGACATCGTGTCGTGCGGACGATCGGGAGCCACATTATGTCCATGATACCGTCTTTGCTCGCCCTCGCCGCTCTGGCTGCGACTCCCGACGCGGGCGTCGAACAGCCGAAGGCCGCGCCGCGCGCCTATACGGTCCGGTACGATGCCAACCGCGACGTCTATTGCATCCGCTTCTTCTCGGATGCCCTCGCCGCCGATGCCCATCCCGGACGCACTGCCATCACGTGCCAAAGCCGCGAGCGCTGGGCCGACGAAAAGGTCTTCATCCATCACGCCGGCCGCCCCGAGCTGGCGGCGCGCTGAGGCGTATCAGGCGATCAGCGCTGCGGCCGAACCCTTGGGCTCGGCCAGCGCCCGTTCCACCGGAGTCAGGCCCGACAGCCGTTCCGCCCGATACGCATCCGCAGCGGTATCGCTCGTCGCGATCAGGCGATCCTGCGCGACGGGACGGGGACGGGCGGCACCGAACAGGCCCAGCGTGGTACGGCTCATAGATTCCTCGAACAGGGCAGCGGGATCATTCCCGCGCGCTGCCCGCATCAATGCCGCACTGCACCCAGCGGTTCCGGCTTACCCGTCGATCACGTGCGGCACGAAGCGCGCGGTGTTGCCGGTGATCAGCCCGTCCTCGCGAATGCCGATCCCGGCGGGCTCGCCATCGACCAGCCAGCTGCCGATCACGGGGAAACAGCCTGGCGCTGTCTCGGGCAGCCGGTACAACGCCTGATAGACATAGCCCTCATCGCCATAATCCCCCGCCGCTTCGGCGACGACGCGCCCGTTCTGCCGGATCGACACGTTCGCGCCCTCGCGCGCCAGCAGCGGCTTGGCGACGGCGTCGCCCTCCGGGATGTCGAAGCTCGCGGGCAGCAGATTGGGATGCCCCGGAAACAGCTGCCACAGGATCGCGAGAATTGCCTTGTTCGACCAGATCATCTTCCAGATCGGTTCGATCCACAGCATATCGTCGAGGCTTTCGAGCAGCGGCGCCGCAAACGCCTCCGCGGTGAGCCATTCCCACGGATACAGCTTGAACAACGCCTCGATCCGCTGCTCGGCCAGATCGACGAAACAGCGCCGGTCATGGTCCCAGCCCAGATCCTCGACCAGGATCGCCACGGTCGTGATCCCCGCCGCCTCCGCCGTGTCGCGCAGATAGGATGTCGTGACGATATCCTCGCCCGCCTCGTCCGAGACATGCGCGAAATGGACGACCGGGGGCAGCAGCGGCGCGATGTCGCGCCACTTGGTGACCAGGCGCTCGTGCAGGCTGGTATATTGGTCGAGGTGCGGGAAGCGCTCCTCTTTCCAGCTCCACTGGATCACCGCGGCTTCCAGCAGCGACGTCGGCGTATCGCAATTGAATTCGAACAGCTTGGGCGGGCCGGCCCCGTCATACCCTAGATCGAATCGCCCGTAATTCAGCGCCGGCGGCTCCGCCTCCCACGCATCGCGAATCGCCTGATGGAAGGGCGCCGGGATGCCGAACCGGTCGAGCAGCGCGGGATCGTCGACGATCGCCTGCCCGGCGGCGAGGAACAGTCGGTACAGCTCCGCCGTCGCCCCCTCGATCTCGGCGATCTGCGCGGCCGAAAAGCGGTAATGGACGCTCTCGTCCCAATAGGGCCGGCCATCGACGCTGTGCCAGACCAGCCCCTCCGCCTCGACCTTCGCCTGCCAGTCGGGGCGTGGATCGGTCGCGACGCGGATCATGCCCGGCCGCTGCCGAAGCTGTGCGCCGACGCGCCGAACCCGCCGCGGCTGATCGCGCCCGATCGGCTGACGAAGGTATTGGCCGGCGCCCGCGCATAGCTGACGCCGCCCGCGCGGCTGAACGATCCGCCGCGCGCCCTCTCGCCATACGGCGGGATCACGCTGTTGCGCCCCAGGAAATACCACAGGAACGCGTTGCTGCCGCCCCCGCCATGATAACCGCTCGCCAGCGCCTGCCGCGGGCATTGGTCATCGGCAACGCGCCGCCCCTCGCGATCGGTACAGATCGCGGTATCGGTCTGCGCGGTCCAGCCATCCGGCTCGGGTTCCGACCGGCCACACCCCGACGCCAGCAGCGCCGCGGCGATCGCCGTCGTGATCCTCAGATCCGTCCTCATGCCCTTCCCCCACAGCCACCGAAACGGCGCGCACCATAGGACAGGATCACGGCAGCCACCATGACATGATGCGCCGCGTGGGCACGTGGGCTCGACGTCCACGCTCATCGCGCATGGGGCCGCTGATGGTCACCTGCTTCGATGCACGGACCCAGGGCGATTAACCAATCTGATGCATTGCCGCGTAACGCTTAGGGGCGGAGAGGCAGTGGATGGACACAGGCCTCACCAGCGAGATACTGCATCGCCGCATCGAGGATCAGATGGCCTTGGCCGCGCTGGCGACCGACGATGCGGTCCGCGCCATGCACCGCGATCTAGCCAGCCTGTACCGATCGCAACTTGCATGCCTTGTCGCCGGTGACACGCTCATGGCGACGGTGGCGATGCTGGGCCTCGACCTGGCGGCGTAATCCATAGCGCCCGCCTTCGACCGCAGGGCGACCCAGGCCGCAGCCCACGCGTGGTCGAGACGATCGAATGCATTCTGGGTGAGAATTGCAAGCCAACAGGTGGCGCCAAACGGACGTTGATCTCGAGGCGCGGTAGGCAACGGACCGCCAACTGCATGGCTCAAACCAACTGGAATTAAAACAAATTTGATATTTGAATGAGAATGGTCCGAAAAAAGGACCACGCTGGATGCGCTTCCTCACCTGTCTCACGCAGGATCACAACCTCTGGCTGGTCGGCCTGGCGGCGCTGTTCTGCCTGGTGGGATCGGCGATCACGATTCAGCTTCTGGGGCGCATCCGTCAGGCTGAGCCACGGACTCGGCTGGCCTGGATCTTCATGGGTGGCGTTTCGACCGGCGCGACGATCTGGTGTACGCACTTCATCGCGATGATCGCCTATCAGCCTGGCGTCCGCGTCAGCTACGAACCTCGCCTGACCGGAGTGTCCCTCCTCTTCGCGATCGCGGGCAGCGCCATCGCGCTCAAGGCGGCGACGATGAAGGGGCGTTGGATGCCGGCCTGCGGCGGCGCGCTGTTCGGGCTGGCAGTCACGATCATGCACTACACCGGAATGCGTGCATTCGCGGCGCAGGGCTTCATCAGCTGGTCGCTTGACTATGTCGCGGTTTCGATCGCGGGCGTCGTTCTGCTCGGCGCCGCGGCCTTCGATCGAGCCCTCGCGCACGGGCGGTTTGCCGGGAGCTGGTTCGCGACAGCGCTGATGGTTGGCTCCATCGTGGTGCTGCACTTCACCGGCATGGCCGCGATGGCAATCACCCCCTTCGCAGCCGAAGCGGGTCAGGCGGGATCGGACGATGCCGCGATCATCATGGCGTTCGCCGTCGCCGGCGTCGGTATGCTGGTGCTCGGCACGGGTCTGTCGACCTATGTCCTCGACGCGCAGGCCAGCGCGGAATCGAAGCGGCGGCTGGATGAGGTGCTGGAGGGCAATGTGGATGGCATGGTCGTCACCAGCGCCGGCCGCGTCGTGGCCGCCAACGCGGCCTTCGCGACGCTGGCCGGCCTCTCGCCCGCCGACATCATGGGCCAGCCGATCGAGCGCTGGATCGCCGGCGCCACGGCAATCGACGCCGACCGGCTGACGCAATCGACGATGACCGGCATGGACGGCAGTACCATCCCGATTGAAATCGCGGTCCGCATCGATGCGCGCGGCGTCGAACCACACACCATTTACTCCATTCGCGATCTCAGGGCTCGGCTCGCGCAGGAACGCCGGATCACGCATCTCGCGCGCAACGATAGTCTGACCGGTCTGCCGAACCGGACGTCCTTCCTGGAATGGCTGACGAAACAGGCGTCGCCCAACAGCGGGCACGCTGCCGTCGCTTTGCTATCGATCGATCTCGATCGCTTCAAAGAGGTCAACGATATTCACGGCCATGCCGCGGGCGACCATCTGCTGATCACGATCGGCGAGCGCATGAAGGCGGCGATGATGCCGGGCGAATTCGTCGCACGCCTTGGCGGCGACGAATTCGTGGCGGTCCAGCCGGTCAGCGAAGCGGCCGATGCGCTCGGCCTTGCCGAACGGCTGCGCGCCGCGATCATGGAACCGGTCGCGCTGGATCACAGCGAGGCGAGCTGCGGCGCCAGCGTCGGCATCGCTCTATGGCCGCAAGACGCCGACGATGTCTCGGCGCTCATCAACAATGCCGATCTTGCGATGTACCGGGCCAAGGGGTCGATCGCGTCGCACGTCTGCTTCTACGAAGAGGAGATGGATCGCGCCGTCCGCGATCGTCGGCGGATGGTGCAGGAACTGCGCCACGCGCTCGACCACGACGAACTCGCTCTCCACTGGCAGGTCCAGGGCGACGTTCGCACCGGCAGAACCACGGGCTATGAAGCTTTGCTGCGGTGGACGAAGGCGGACGGCACCTGCGTGTCGCCGTCGGACTTCATCCCACTTGCCGAACAGTCGGGGCTGATCCTGCCGATCGGCGAATGGGTGTTACGGACCGCATGCGCCGAAGCGGCGGTGTGGGCAGAGCCGCACAAGATCGCGGTCAACCTGTCACCCGTGCAACTTAGCCACGTCGATCTTCCCAGTCTTGTTCATCAGATCCTGCTGGAAACGGGTCTGCCGGCGTCGCGCCTCGAACTCGAGATCACCGAAACCGCGATGATCGAGGATCACGCACGCACGACCCACGTCCTCCGCCAGCTGAAGGCGCTCGGCGTATCGGTCGCCATGGATGATTTCGGAACCGGCTATTCGTCGCTGTCGACACTGCGTTCTTTCCCGTTTGACAAGATCAAGCTCGACAAGTCCTTCATGCTCGATCTGGACTGCGGCCCGCAGTCCGCCGCCATCATCCGTGCGGTGCTGGCCCTTGGGGAAAGCCTCTCGATCCCCGTGCTGGCGGAAGGCGTCGAAACGGCGGAGCAACTCGAGTTCCTGCGCCAGCAAGGCTGCGACGAAGCGCAGGGGTTCCTGCTGGGACGGCCGGCTCCCATCGATCGGGATGGCAAAGCTCGACCGATGATGATGCGCGCGACCGGTTGAGACCAAAGCCGGGCGGGCGATCATCGCGTGGCAGCGCGATGCGGGCTCGCGACATTCGGCAGGCCTGCCACCTGCACGATCCCGTCTTCGTCTGACTTCCAACACGCTCCTGTCAGGATCAAATCACCGATCGTATGCTTCCAAAAAAGGTCAGGAACGATGCCGTGTCGCCTGCGTAATCCCCCTCACGTGCCGCAATGGCGCTGACAAAGGAGGGTATATGACGCTCAAGATGCTGTTCGCTGCCGTGGCCATGATGGCAGGCACCGCTGGTCTCGCCGGTACGGCCGACGCCCAGCGCCACGATCGCGGCCGCCCCCATTACGACCAGCGCGATCACCGCGACCATCGCGGGTATGACCGCAACCGCCGCGACCGCGGCCACCATTGGGGCCGTGATCGCCGCCAACACTGCCGTATCGTCTATCGTCATCACCGCCGCGTCCGCGTCTGCCGTTGATGCCCGGCCGGGGCGGTGCCGCGTTATTGGCGCCGCCCCGGCACTGCCAGCAGGCGCTCGCCGTGACGCTGGCTCGGACTGTCGCGCGATCGCCCACGATCGCGGCCTCGCTCACCTGTGGTAAACCTTTGCAACGCCAACGATCTGCTCCTCACAGGCCGCAAGGCCGATGCCGCAGAGAGACGATCCATGGCCTTCTACGTCACCATGTCCGCCTTCATCGCCGCGAACCTCGCCCTCATCGGGTTCGAGATGCGCCGGGGTCCATCGCGCGCGAGCCAGCTGTCTCTGGTGCCGGTCAACCGGCGGTCCACCCACCGCTGACACACCCTCAAGAGATGATTGGGAAGGGGGACGCTCAGCGCCCCCTCGCCCGCCTCAGCTCGGATGCGCTTCGCTCTCGGCGATGGCGCCCGCGTCGCTGACAGGCACGGCTGCATCCGTCACCGCCGCAGCGCGCACGCCACCAGTGGTGCCTTCGGCTTCCTCCGCAAGGCGCATCTGCTCGTACGCGACCTCGAGGTCGGCGGGGCCCGAACCGGTCGGCTGCATCGGCAGATCGGTATAGCTCTCGGGTTCGTGGGTTGGATCGATCACTTCGGCCATGTCGCTCTCCTGCGTGGATCTGGTGGTGATCAACGCACGACCGCGCATTCGGCTCAGGGGCGTCGCATGATGGGCACGATCGATGCCGCCGAAGAGCTGGGCAGCTTTTCCAGACTTTTGCGACGATCGACTGCAATTCGTCGCATCGTCGTTGCCAAAGCACGCTTCATCGTGCGATTCATCAATGCGTTATGGGCCAGTCCATCCCTCCGCAGCGGCTTTCCGACCTCCCCCGCAACGAGTGCATCCGCGCTCTTCACCAGCGTGCAGCAGACGCGCGCGCACAATGGCAGGCGTCCCGGTCGGCGCAGCCGTCGTTCTGGAGCCGACTGTTCGGCTGATCGAGCGCGCCGACTATGGCGGGAGCGAGTGTCCTGTCGCGATCGAACTCAGCCCGAATGCCGTACCTCGGCGCGGGACGAATCCGAAACAGCGGATCGCGGCGCCCACCGGCGTGGCGGGCAGCCGCGTAACCGACTTACTTTTCGCCAGCGCGCTCGTTGGTGGCGCTCATGTTCAACGAGCGGCGGAAGTCGCTCACGCCCTGCTGCGTGATCCCGTCGAACTGACGCCATCCTGCCTCGGTATTGCAGACGCGGGTCGCCATGAACGAACCCGTCGGCGTCAGCCTGCGGCAGGTCTTCTTCTCGGCCGGCTTGGCCTGGCTATCCGCGGACTGCGCGACGGCAGGCGCCGTACAGGCCACGATCGCCACGACTGCTATCGTCCAGATGCGCTTCATTGTCCCCACCCCTCTTGTTTGCGTCGGATCATGCGTCAGCAATACCGACATATCAAGCATGGACGGCTGCCGGTGCGCGCGTGCTTCGGCGAGATCACAGGACTACCATGCGACGCGCAACTGGCGGATGCTGCGGCTTATGAACGGATCGGGGACTGGGTAGATGCCCCCGGAAAGCGTCGATGGTGGGTCCGCCGGGGCTCGAACCCGGGACCTCTCGATTAAAAGTCGCTTGCTCTACCGACTGAGCTACGGACCCCCGCCATCGATTGGGGGCACCTAGGGGCGGCGACGCGGCCGGTCAACCGTGTGCGCCAATTGGCGGATCGTCCGCATCGCGCCCGGCACTCGCCAGCCCGGCGCGATGTGCCGCAGCGGGGCGAGCACGAACCCCCGCTCGGCCAGAGCGGCATGCGGCACCGTCAGCCCGGCGCTCCGCCAGACGCCACCCGACCACAACAGGATATCGAGGTCGATCACTCGCGCCCCCCAGCGCCGTCCGCGCCGGCGCCCGAACGCCGCCTCGATTCGCTTGAGCCGCACGAGCAGCACTGGCGGGGCCTCATCGCTTTCGATCAGGATCGCCGCATTGGCGAAACGGCGGATCGAGGGGCCGAGCGGCGCCGTCGCGATGATCGGGGACGAGGCGACGACCCCGCCGATCGCTGCGATGGCGGCGCGCACCTCGTCCGCCGGACCGCCATGTCGCCCCCGCCGATTCGATCCGATCCCGATCGCATAGATTGCCGTTGCCATTCCCACGCCTTAGGCGATGCCGATGACGATCGCATCCGATAGCCTCCCCGAGAGCCTAGACGCCGCCCCACCCACGGCCCTTTTCTCCGTGGAGCCGCCGCGGGATTGCCCGCTCTGCCCCCGGCTCGTCGCGGCGCGCGAAGCGTTGCGCGAGCAGAACCCGACGTGGTGGAATGCTCCGGTGCCCGCCTTCGGGGATCCGGACGCGACGATCGCGATCGTCGGACTCGCCCCCGGCCTCCACGGCGCCAACCGCACCGGCCGCGCCTTCACCGGCGACCATTCGGGGACGCTGCTGTTCGCGACGCTGGTGAAGGTAGGCCTCGCCACCGGCACCTTCGCCAACCGCCCGACCGACGATATCGCCCTCACCGGCGCGATCATCCTCAACGCGGTGAAGTGCCTGCCGCCCGCCAACAAGCCGACACCGGAGGAAATCCGCACCTGCCGCCAGTATCTCGACGCCGAGATCGCAGCGCTTCCCAACCTGCGCGTCGTCGTCGCACTCGGCCAGATCGCGCATCAGTCGGCGGTGAAGGTGCTGGGCGGCCGGCTGCCCAAGGCGACGTTCGGCCATGGCGCCGAACATCGCATGCCGGACGGGCGGATGCTGGTCGATAGCTACCACCCGTCGCGCTACAATCAGAACACCGGCCGCGTCGACGAAGAGATGTTCGAGGCCGTCTTCGCCCGCGCGGTGGCGCTCGCTCAGATGTCCTGAACGAGGCGACCGTACAGCTCCGGACGGCGGTCGCGGAAGAAACCGAAGGCGGCGCGGTGGCGACGGATACGGGCAAGGTCGAGCGTGGCAACGATCACGCCCTCTTCCTCGCGATCGAGTTCGGCAAGAATGTCGCCGCGCTCGTCGGCGATGAAGCTGGTGCCGTAGAAGGTCTGGCCATGCTCCACGCCGACGCGGTTGGCGGCGACGATCGGCACCACGTTGCTGACCGCATGGCCCACCATCGCGCGCCGCCACAGCCGCGCGGTGTCCAGGCTGGTATCATGCGGCTCGCTGCCGATCGCGGTCGGGTAGAACAGCAGTTCCGCGCCCATCAGCATCATCGCGCGCGCGGTTTCGGGATACCATTGGTCCCAGCACACGCCGACGCCCAACGTCCAGCCGGGCGCGGTCTGCGGCGCCGGCCACACCTTGAACCCGGTATTGCCGGGGCGGAAGTAGAACTTCTCCTCGTAACCCGGACCGTCGGGGATATGGCTCTTGCGATAGACGCCCTGCACTTCGCCATCGGGGCCGATCATCGCGAGGCTGTTGTAATAATGCGGCCCGTCCGCCTCGAAAAAGCTGGTCGGGATCGTCACCTTCAGCGCCTCGGCCAGCGCCTGCATGGCAAGCACCGCTTTATGCTCGCCGACGGGAGCCGCGTTGGCGAACAGGCCCTCGTCCTCGACGCGGCAGAAATATTCGCCCTCGAACAATTCCGGCGGCAGGATCACGCTCGCGCCCTGCCCCGCCGCCTCGCGCACCAGACGCGACACATTGGCGATGTTCGCGTCGATGTCGTTCGAAAAGGCAAGCTGCAGTGCAGCGACGGTGATCTCGGTCATGACGGTTCCTACAGGGTGACGCCGAATCGCGCGGCGACCGCAACGGTGGCGAGATAGAGCGCAACGGTGACAGCGCAACCGCTGGCGAGCGCCGGCCAGAAGCCGACTCCATGCCGGAGCAACGCCGGAATCACGAGGAACATCGGCAGCGAGGGCAGCACATACCATAGCGTCGCCTGCGCATGGTCCGCCAGCCGAACGGGGTCACCCGTATCGTGCCACAGCCAGATCATGCCGAGCACGGAGACGAGCGGCAGCGACGCCACGAGAGCGCCCGCCGCCGGGCTGCGCCGCGCGATCAGCGCCACGAGTGCGACGATGATACCCGACACGCCGGCCCGGACCAGCAGAGCCGCCATGCGATCAGGCCGGGATCTGCTGGCTGATGCAGTGGAAGCTGCCGCCGCCGGTCAGGATATGGTCCGCGTGCAGGCCCACCACCTCGCGGTCGGGGAAGATCGCCTGGATCGCCGCCACCGCCGCGGCATCGTTCTCGCTGCCGTACAGCGGCACGACCACCGCGGCATTGCCGATGTAGAAGTTCATGTAGCTCGCCGGCACGACCTCTTCGTCGCGCAGCACGCGGCCGGGCGACGGGATCAGCACCACCTCCAGCCCTGCGGCGCGTGCATCGCGCTCGGCATGCTGGAAGACCTGCCAATTGGGGTCGTTCTCCGCCGCCTTGGGCAAAGCGACGCGCCCTTCGCCGACGAAGCGGGCGAGGTTGTCGACATGGCCGTCGGTATGATCGTTGAGCAGGCCGTCACCCAGCCAGACGACACGCGTATAGCCCAGATCCTCGCGCAGACGGCGCTCGATATCGGCCTTGGTCATCGTCGGGTTGCGATTGGGGTTGAGCAGGCATTGCTCGGTCGTCACCATCGTGCCCGCACCGTCGCCATCGATCGCGCCGCCTTCCAGCACCCAGTTGCAATAGCCGACCTTGGCGCCGATCGACTTGCCGAGCCGTAGCCCGATCGTGTCGTCGCCCTCCAGATCGTATTTGCCGCCCCAGCCGTTGAAGTCAAAGTCGCGCGCCTCTTCGCTGTTCAGCAGGATCGGCGCGGTGTCGCGCAGCCAGATGTCGCCGAACGGTTCGACCACCACCTCGGCGAAGGGGGCCATGGTCATGGCGGTGTCGCCCGCTTCGGCATCGGCGGCGACCAGGATCACCTTCTCGCCCCGCCCCTCGGCGTGGACGGCACGGGCGAAGGCGACGACCTCCTCGCGCGCCGGCTCCAAATCCTCGACCCACAGGTCGGCGTGGCTCGGAAAGCCGATCCACACGGCCGAATGCGGCGCCCATTCGGCGGGCGGCGGGGCGATAGTCGTCACTTGGCTACTCCGGTTACGGTGGCACGGCTCTTGTCGCGGATGCTGCGGAATTCGTCGCCGGGCAGCCAATTCGGCCAGGCGCGGCTTTCCGCGAGATCGCGGCTCAGCATATAATAGAGCGCGACGTCCTGCTGCACCCCGCTCCAGTCCCAGTTCGGATCATATTCGTCGGACGGCGCGTGGTAGCGGTGCTCTTCATAATCTTTGGCGGCGGCGCGGCCCGCGGCAAGTCCGCCCTTCACGAGGTCCTGCCCCGTTTCGAAATAGACCATCGGCACGCCATGCTTCGCGAGGCTGAAATGGTCGGAGCGGTAGTAAAAGCCCTTTTCCGGCGTCGGCTCGGGCGTCGCATGTCGGCCCTGCCGCTGCAGCGCGGCGTTCAGATACGTGTCGAGCTCCGACTTGCCCGGCCCGATCACGATCACGTCCTTGGCCGGCCCATACATGGCGAGCGCATCCATGTTGGCGCCGCCCACCGTCTTCGCCAGCGGATAGACCGGGTTCTCGCCGTAATAGGCCGAGCCGAGCAGCCCCGATTCCTCCGCGGTCAGAGCGACGAACACCATCGACCGGCGCGCCGGCCCCGCCTTGGCATTGGCTTGCGCCAGCGCGACCAGCGCCGCGACGCCATCGGCATTGTCGACCGCGCCGTTGCAGATATCGTCGCCGTTCACCGGCGTGCAGCGGCCCAAGTGATCCCAATGCGCCGACAGCAGCACATATTCGTCGGGCGCCTCGCGGCCGGGCAGAATCCCGACGACATTGTGCGATACCTGCTTGGCGATCGTGTTGTCGAAGCTGACCGACGCCTTCACACCTAGGTCGACGGGCTTGAACCCCTTCACCTTCGCCGCGGCGGCGAGCGCGTCGAAGTCCTTGCCCGCGCTGGCGAACAGCTTGCGCGCAGCGTCGAGCTGGATCCAGCCGTGCGCGGCACTATCCGTCATGTGTCCGTCGGCGGCGTCGGCGACATGTTCGGCGCCGGTATTGCTGGAGCGCACGACGTTCCAGCCGTACGCGGCAGGCTCGGTCTGGTGGACGATCAGGACGGCAGCAGCGCCCTGCCGCGCGGCCTCTTCATATTTGTACGTCCACCGCCCGTAATAGGTCATCGCCCGGCCATTGAAGAGGCCCTTGGCCTCCGGCGTCTGCCAGTCGGGATCGTTGATCAGGACGACGACCGTCTTCCCCTTCACGTCCAGCCCGGCATAATCGTTCCAGCCCTTCTCCGGCGCGACGATGCCATAGCCGGCGAAGACGACGTCGCTGTTCGTCACGTCGATATGCGGCGTGACGCGATAGGTGCCGACGACCATGTCCGGGCCGTAGGCGAAGCTGAGCGGTGTCTTGCCGCCGCTGATCGTCAGCGGCGTGACGTTCTTCGCGGTGATTTCGACCAGTGGCACGTCCTGCAGCCATTGGCCCTTGTTGCCCGGCTTCAGCCCCGCCTTGGCGAATTGCTGTTGCAGGTAGGCGAGCGTCTTGGTCTCGCCCGCACTACCCGGCGCGCGGCCTTCGAACGCGTCGGAAGAAAGCGTCTTGGTGACCGCCTTCATCGTGTCGACGGAGATGTCGGGCGCGGTCTGGGCGATGGCCGGGGTCGCGACGGCAGCGAGCAGGGCGGGCAGGAAAAAGCGGCGCAAGGGAAGCTCCGGCAAGGTCAGCGTTGCTGCGCCTTGTGGCGTGGGGGGCGCGGCTTGTCCACGGTGCACCAAATCCTCCCCCGCCAGGGGGAGGGGAACCGTCCGGCGTCAGCCGAATGGTGGAGAGGGAGGTAGGCAGCGCACGCCGTGACCCGGCCCACCTTTTGTTCGTCACCCCGGGCTTGACCCGGGGTCCCGCTTTTTTGGCGCAACGTGAGAAGAAGCGGGACCCCGGCTCTTCGGCCGGGGTGACGAGGGGAGTGGCCGCCAACGAAAAAGGGCGGCCCCGCGGGACCGCCCTTTTCGTGCCTCTTGACCGACGCGGGAATTAATCCCGCGTCGTCGGACGGGGCTGTTAGCCCCACCGGCCGGTCTCGCTGTCGCTCGACTTAACGCGAGTAGAACTCGACGACCAGATTCGGCTCCATCTTCACCGGATAGGGCACCTCGTCCAGCGTCGGCACGCGGACGAAGGTCACCTTGGCGTTGCCGTCCGGCGCGACGTAATCGGGGATTTCACGCTCGGCGAGGTTCTGCGCCTCGAGCACCAGCGCCATTTCCTTGGCCTTGGTGCCCAGCGTGATCTCGTCGCCGACGAAGCAGCGACGCGACGCGACGTTGCACTTCACGCCGTTGACGCGGACGTGGCCGTGGCTGACCAGCTGGCGCGCCGCGAAGATCGTCGGCGCATATTTGGCGCGATAGACGATCATGTCGAGACGCTGCTCGAGCAGGCCGATCAGGTTCTGGCTGGTGTCGCCCTTCATGCGGGCGGCTTCGTGGTAGCACGCACGGAACTGCTTTTCCGTGACGTCGCCGTAATAGCCCTTGAGCTTCTGCTTGGCGCGCAGCTGGATGCCGTAGTCCGACACCTTGCCCTTGCGGCGCTGGCCGTGCTGGCCCGGGCCGTATTCGCGCTTGTTGACCGGCGACTTCGGACGGCCCCAGATGTTCTCGCCGAGACGACGGTCGAGCTTGTGCTTGGCGCTATGGCGCTTCGACATGATAGTTCCTTGGCAACTGTAACGACGTGATCCCAACCATGACGAACATGATCGGGGCTGATCCCGGTTTCGCGCTGCTGATCCCGAAGGAAGGCAGGCCCACCGCTTCACCGGGGTGCGGGGGCTGTTGCGAAGGCGCGCGCCTAGCGGAGGGGCGGCGCGCTGTCAATCGCAGGTGGAGCCGCGGGGCACCGGTCAGCGATTGGGGATCGTGCCGCTGCGCGCATCGTTGGCCCGGCGCGCGTCGCTGGCGGCACGACCGTTCGCTTCGTCGATCTGCGCCCATTGCGCCTTGGTGTGGCAGGTGCGCACGGGCAGGTACGACCCGATCGGAAGCTCGCGGCGGCAGATCGGCTTGTCCGCCGCGGGCGTCGGCGCCGGGTCTGGCGTTTGCGCCGCCGTGGCGATCAAGGCGAGAGCGATCAGGGACATGGGCAAAGCCTCCGGGGCAAAAGAGGCAGAAGTCATGACGCAATTCCGCCGCTTGGGAAAGCGCCGATGCTCGACAAGTCCCGCAGCCCCGCTACAGAAGCGCGCATGACGACGACCCTGCCCGGCCCCGATTGCACCACCATGACCGATGTCCGCGCGGGCGTCGACCAGGTCGATCGCGAGCTGGTCGCGCTGCTCGCGCGCCGCTTCGCCTATATGGACGCCGCCGCCCGCATCAAGCCGGCGCGGGGCGCGGTGCGCGACGAAGGCCGCAAGGCGCAGGTGATCGCCAATGCCCGTGCGGCGGCGGAGGCGGCGGGGCTGCCCGGCGACGTGATCGCGGCTCTGTGGGAGCAGCTGGTCGAAGCCTCGATCGCCTATGAGCTGACGCAGTTCGACGCGCGCGCGGCGAACATGGACAATATGGACACCTGAACGGAAACGTTCTGGGCCCATCGTTTCGGTTTTGCCCCACTGACAAAGAGCGGGTCATGGCCGTTGTCGGCATATGGCACGGTGCGGCCCCTATACTATGGCCTGGCGTGTAGGACAGCGGTAACAAGCGCGGCCCAAGATCGTCATTTTATTACAGTGACTTGACCTGTGGTTTTGATGGCAGGGCGCGGCTTTCGATCCAACACGCGCGGCGCGGCGACGTAAGGACGGCTCCCCACACACTCCGTCACCCCGGACTTGGTCCGGGGTCCACCGGGCCGCTGGGGCAACGTTCGAGCCTCTGGACTCCCCCTCGCCGCAGAGTGGACCCCGGAACGAGTCCGGGCTGACGGGGAGATTGGGGCCACGCCCCATCCCGACCATCGGCCGTCGTTCCCGCGAACGCGGAAACCCAGATGGGCTGGCCTTCCGGTTCCATCCGCACCGTTAGCGTGTCTGGATCCCCGCCTTCGCGGGGATCACGAACTGAGGGGGATAGGCCCGCCGACCTACCGCTCGCTGCGTCGTTCCTTCGCTCCATCCAGCGCCGACAGCACGCCGCGCAGTGTACGCACTTCCTGCGACGACCAGCCGGGCTTGGTGAGCAACGTCCTTAGCGTCCGCCGGGTCGCGGGCACGCGATCGGGCGGGAAGAAGAAGTTCGCGCGCTCCAGCATGTCGTCGAGCTGCGCGATCATCCCGTCCAGCTCAGTCTGCGGTGCCGGTGCGTCGATCTCGGTCAGCGACGGCTGGGCGAGGCTCACGCCCTTCGACCATTCGTAGGCGACCAGGATCACCGCCTGGGCGAGGTTGAGGCTGCCGAATTCCGGGTTGATCGGCACGGTGATGATCGTGCGGGCGAGCGCCACGTCGTCGGTTTCCAGGCCCGACCGTTCCGGCCCGAACAGGATGGCGGAGCGTTCGCCCGCGCCATGGATGGCCTTCGCGGCGACTTCGGGCGTCACCACCGGCTTGGTGATGCCGCGCTTCCTCACCGTGGTCGCATAGACGTGGGCGCAATCGGCGATCGCGTCCTGGACCGTGTCGTAGACGCGCGCGCGTTCCAGCACGAGGTCGGCGCCGCTCGCCGCCGGACCCGCCTTGGGGTTGGGCCAGCCGTCGCGCGGGGCGACGAGGCGCATATCGGTCAGCCCGAAATTGAGCATCGCGCGTGCGGCCTTGCCGATATTCTCGCCGAGCTGCGGGCGGACCAGAACGATCGCGGGGAAATTGGTGTCGCTCATGCGCCGCGTCCTGCCTGTTCGACAGACCCGGCGAACTCCTCGAAATCGCGCGCCTCGCTGAAGTCGCGATAGACGCTGGCGAAGCGGATATAGGCGACCGAATCGAGGCCCTTCAGCCCCTCCATCACCAATTCGCCGATCCGCTTCGACGACACTTCGCTCTCGCCCAGCGTTTCCAGCTGGCGCTGGATGCCGCTGATCAGCTTTTCGATGCGCACCGGTTCGATCGGCCGCTTGCGCGTCGCGATCGCGATCGAGCGTTGCAGCTTCTCGCGCTCGAACGGCTCACGGCGCGATCCGCCGTCGCCCGCGCTCTTCACGACCCACAGGTCGCGCAGCTGGATGCGCTCGAACGTCGTGAAACGTGCGGCGCACCCTTCGCACTGGCGCCGGCGCCGGATCGCCGCCCCGTCTTCGGTGGGGCGGCTGTCCTTTACCTGGCTGTCTTCATGGCCGCAGAACGGGCAACGCATAAATGGTCGTACGCGTCCTCAGATCTTGTTGCGGCGGGCATAGGCGACGCCCGCGCCGACCAGCGCACCCAGCACCGGGCCGACGAACGGCACGGGGATCGCCACCACGGCACCGATCGCACCGTACTTGGCCATCTTCTTGCCCAGGCCGGGCGTGTTCTTCACGGTGCTCTGCACCTCGTCGATCTTCGACATCTGTTATCCTTCGTAGATGGGGAAGCGCGCGCAGAGGTTGCGCACACGGTCCCGAACGTTCGCCTCGACGTCGGGGTCCCCGTGTTCGCCCTTCTTTGCAAGACCGTCGAGCACGTCGGCGACCATGTTGCCGATCTCGCGGAATTCCGCCGGGCCGAAGCCGCGCGTGGTGCCGGCGGGCGAGCCGACGCGGATGCCGCTGGTCTTCATCGGCGGCAGCGGATCGTTGGGGATGCCGTTCTTGTTGCAGGTGATGCCCGCACGCTCCAGCGCCTCGTCCGCGTCCTTGCCGGTGATGCCGAGCGGGCGCAGGTCAATGAGCGCGAGGTGCGTATCGGTGCCGCCCGCGATCACGTCGGCGCCGCGCTCCTTCAGCGTGGCGGCCAGCACCTTGGCGTTCTCGACCACCGCGGCGATGTAGCTCTTGTATTCGGGGCGCAGCGCCTCGCCGAACGCGACCGCCTTGGCAGCGATGACGTGCATCAGCGGACCGCCCTGCAGGCCGGGGAAGACCGCCGAATTGATCTTCTTCGCGATGGCCTCGTCGTCGGTCATGATCATGCCGCCGCGGGGGCCGCGCAGCGTCTTGTGCGTCGTGGTGGTGACGACATGCGCATGGCCGAACGGCGTCGGGTGCAGCCCGGCGGCGACGATGCCGGCGAAGTGCGCCATGTCGACCATGAAGTACGCGCCGACCTTGTCCGCGATGGCGCGGAAGCGGGCGAAGTCGATGACGCGCGGATAGGCCGAGCCGCCCGCGATGATGAGTTTCGGCTGATGCTCGACCGCCAGCGCCTCGACCGCGTCATAGTCGATCAGATGCGTGTCGGGGTCGACGCCATATTGCACCGCGTTGAACCACTTGCCGCTCATCGCCGCCTTGGCGCCGTGGGTCAGGTGGCCGCCGGCATCCAGGCTCATGCCCAGGATCGTCTCGCCCGGCTTGACCAGCGCCAGCATCACCGCGCCGTTCGCCTGCGCGCCCGAATGCGGCTGCACGTTGACGAAACCGCAGCCGAAGATCTGCTTGGCACGCTCGATCGCGAGGCTCTCGACCTCGTCCGACGGCGCGCAGCCTTGGTAATAGCGCTTGCCCGGATAGCCTTCGGCATATTTGTTGGTGAAGACCGAGCCCTGCGCCTCGAGCACCGCCTTCGACACGATGTTTTCCGACGCGATCAGCTCGATCTGCGTCTGTTCGCGAGTGAGTTCGTGGGCCACGCCGCCGAACACGGCGGGATCGGCATCCGCCAACCCTTGCGTGAAGAAACCGCTGGAGCGGATGTCACTGAGATCGTTCGGCTGGGTGCTCATGGGATCAATCCTTCTGCGACAGTTTGTCGACACGGGCCTGATGACGGCCGCCCTGGAACGGAGCGGCGAGAAAGGCTTCGAGGCACGCCTTCGCAAGGTCCGGCCCGATCAGCCGGGCGCCCATCGCGATGACGTTGGCGTCGTTGTGGTTGCGCGCGAGGGCGGCGGCGAGCGGTTCGGTGACGAGCGCGCAGCGGCACGCCGGGTTACGGTTGACCGCGATCGAAATGCCGATTCCCGATCCGCACAGCGCCACGCCGAACGCGGCCTCGCCGCGCGCGACCGCATCGGCCAGCTTGTAGCCGTAATCGGGATAGTCGACGCGCGCGTCAGTCTCCGGACCCAGGTCGACCACCTCGTGACCCAGCGTGGCGGCGTGCGCGACCAGCAGCGCCTTCAGCGCAACGGCGGCGTGATCGGAGGCGAAGGCGATGCGCAAGGCGAAGCGGCGTCCCGGCTGTGATGAGGAAGCGATGCGCGGCGCCTTAGCGCCACCGTCACGCAAATGCCACAGCCGATGCGGGGAAAGGCATCGGGACACGATGGCGCGTGGGAACGCCCGCGCCAGTCACGCGCTTGGACAACATGCATCAAGATCGCACCCCGAGCAGCCGCTGCGTCCGCCTGCGATCCCGCTGGCGATCCGATGCCTGAGCGCCACTCCGCCAGTGCCGAGGCGATCGGCAGCGATGCCGCCAGCTCGGGCATGACCGGCACCGTCGGCGAATCGGCGATGATCCTCGGCTATGCCGGCCTGCTGCCGCAGATCGCCGCCGCCGCCACCTGCGCCTTCGACCAGACGACACAAACGGGTGGCATGTTCGCCTTCGGCTATGCCGCGCTGATCCTCAGCTTCCTCGGCGGCATCTGGTGGGGTTTCGCGATGTGCGCGGGCGTGCGGCAGGGCGAGATCGCCTGTCTGGCGGTCGCACCATCGATCGTCGCGGCCGGCCTGATCCTGCTGTCGGTCGGTGGCGTCATCTCGCTGGCGCTGGCGTTGGTGCTGTTGGGCGTGGCGGTGCTGCTGACGCTGCTGGTCGACCGCCGACTCACCGCACAGGGGATCACGCCCAGCGGCTGGATGGCGTTGCGCGTGCCGTTGTCGCTGGGCCTGGGCAGCCTCTCGATCATCATCGGCGCCCTGTGCGGGGTATTGGCGGCCTGACACCATAGAACAGCGCCTTACGATCGCTCCCTCCACGACCACCGTTGGTACTGAGCGTGTCGAAGCCCAAAGCTCTACCAAGCGCGGCGTCGCTCGGGGTAGCGCCCTTCGACAGGCTCAGGGCGAACGGTCGTGCGGCGGCATTGGCTGGCATGGCCCGCTCGCTGCCTGCCCGCCCCAGGAGGAGGCGCCTCGACGAATACCCACGCAACCACCGTTCGTGCTGAGCCTGTCGAAGCACGGGCTTCACCACGCGCGACGCCACGTGGAGCGATATTCAGGCGGCGGTCAGGCCGCCTTGCGCAGTTCCAGCCGGCCCCAGATCTCGACCAGTGCTTGCGTGAGCTCGCGCATCATCTCAGGCGTATGGCTCGGGCCCGGCGTGAAGCGCAGCCGCTCGGTGCCGCGCGGAACGGTCGGATAATTGATCGGCTGAACGTACACGCCATATTCGGCAAGCAGGATGTCGCTGATCCGCTTCGCCTTCACCGGATCGCCGACCAGCACCGGCACGATATGCGTGTCGCCCAGCATCACCGGTAGCCCGGCCTCGCTCAGCATCGTCTTCAGCAATGACGCGGACGCCTGCTGGCCTTCGCGCTCGACGCTGGAGGCTTTCAGGTGCCGCACGCTCGCCAGCACGCCCGCGACCAGCACCGGCGACAGGCTGGTGGTGAAGATGAAGCCCGGCGCGTAGCTGCGGATCACGTCGATGATCGTCTGGTCCGCGGCGATATAGCCGCCCATCACGCCGAACGCCTTGCCCAGCGTGCCCTCGATGATCGTCAGCCTGTGCGCGACGCCTTCCTGTTCTGAAATGCCGCCGCCGCGCGCGCCGTACATGCCGACCGCATGCACTTCGTCGAGATAGGTCAGCGCGTTATATTTGTCAGCGAGGTCGCAGATCGCGGCGATCGGCGCGATGTCGGCTTCCATCGAATAGACGCTCTCGAACGCGATCAGCTTCGGCACCGTCGGGTCTTCGGCCGCCAGCAGCTCCTCGAGGTGCGCGAGGTCGTTGTGACGGAAGATGCGCTTCTCGCACCCGGCGTTGCGGATGCCGGCGATCATCGAGGCGTGGTTCAGCTCGTCCGAAAAGATCACGCAGCCGGGCAGGATCTTCGCGAGCGTCGACAGCGTCGCCTCGTTCGACACATAGCCGCTGGTGAACAGCAATGCGCCTTCCTTGCCGTGCAGGTCGGCGAGTTCATGCTCCAGATCGACGTGATAGTGCGTGTTGCCGCCGATGTTGCGCGTGCCGCCCGATCCGGCGCCGACGTCGTGCAGCGCCTCTTCCATCGCGGCGATCACGTCGGGATGCTGCCCCATCGCCAGATAGTCGTTCGAACACCAGACCGTGATCGGCTTGGGGCCGTTATGCCCCGCGAAACAGCGCGCATTGGGGAACATCCCCTTGTTGCGGAGGATGTCGATGAAGACGCGGTAGCGTCCCTCGGCATGAAGGCGGTCGATCGCCTGGGTGAAAACGCGCGAATAGTCCACGCGCGTGTCCGTGCCGTCGCTGTTCATGGGATGCTCGTGTATCGCGCGCGCGGCGGTGTTGCCAGCGGATAAAACAGGTCAGAGTGATCGAAGGGTTGGGCATTTTGTCCAAGGGGTGGGCGACGGACCCCGCCCAAAAATCCCCCGTCACCCCGGACGTGTTCCGGGGTCCACCGGGCCGCGGGGGGATGCTCCGCGCCTCCAGCCGCCCCCCTCGCCGCAGAGTGGACCCCGGACCAAGTCCGGGGTGACGGAGTGAATGGGCCGAGCGCAACCCTTACAACGCCTCTACCACCCCGATCCCGTACCGCGCCAACGCCGGCTCCAGCGCCCGCTCCGCCGCGCCCAGCCGCGTGAACACCGCGCGATGCATCGGCGCCTCCGCCGGCCAGTCCTGCCCGTCGGTCAGCGATTCGATCCGCCGTGCGATCCCCGGCCCGCCATCGATGAAGCGCACCCCCGCCGGCGCCACCGCCGCCAGCTCCGCCTCGACCAGCGGAAAATGCGTGCAGGCGTTGACGATCACGTCGATTCGCTCGCCCCCCGGCTGCTCGATCAGCCCGGAAAGCGCAGCCGCGAACCGCTCCGTCGCGGGCGCCTTCCGGGCCAGTTTTTCTTCCGCCAGCTCGACCAGCGCCGCCGATCCATGGCGCAACACCGTGCAATCGCCCGCAAAGCGCGCCGCCAGATCGTCGACATAGGCCTGCCGCACCGTCGCCTGCGTCCCCAGCACGCCGATGACGCGCGTGGCGCTCATCGCAGCGGCGGGCTTGATTGCCGGCACCGTCCCCACCACCGGCACGTCGAGCGCAGCGCGCACCACCGGCAGCGCGATCGTCGAGGCGGTGTTGCACGCGATCACCACCAGCCGCGGGCGATAGCGTTCGACCAGCCGCCCGAGCAGCGCCGGCACCCGCGCCGCGATCTCGGCCTCGCTTTTCGTACCATAAGGAAACCCAGCCGAATCGGCCGCATAGACGATCGGCGCGAACGGCAGCAGCGTCTGCGTCGGTGCGACCACCGACAGGCCGCCGACACCGGAATCAAAGAACAGGATCGGGCGCATATCCATCGCCCGCGTGCATAGCCGCCGCGCCGTCCGCCGCAAGTCCGCCCCCTTGGCCAAGCCGGTCCGATGCCGCTATGGTGGGGCCAGGCACGAAGGGGCACACTTGCAGACAGAAATCCTCTGGATGGCACCGACCGCGGCGCTGGTGCTCGGCTATCTGCTGGGTTCGATCCCGTTCGGGGTGATCCTGACGCGGCTCGGCGGCGCGGGCGACCTGCGCGCGATCGGATCGGGCAATATAGGCGCGACCAACGTACTGCGGACCGGGCGCAAGGGCCTCGCCGCGGCGACGCTGCTGCTCGACCTGTTGAAGGGCGCCGCCGCCGTGTGGATCGTCAGCTGGCTGTTCCCGGGCGAACAGATGGTCGCCGCCGCCGCCGCGTTCGTCGGCCATTGCTATCCGGTCTGGCTGCGGTTCCGTGGTGGCAAGGGCGTCGCGACGCTGATGGGCATCGTACTGGCGCTGCACTGGCCGATGGGGCTGGTCTATGCCGTCGTCTGGCTGGGTCTGCTCGCCACCGTGCGCATCTCGTCGGTCGCGGGCATGGCCGCGGCGGTCAGCGCGCCGGTCAGCGGCGCGATCTTCGGCCGGTTCGATCTCGTCATGCTGCTGCTCGCACTCGCCGCGATCGTGCTGTGGAAGCATCGCGAGAATATCGAGCGGATCGCCAACGGCACCGAACCGCGCATCGGCGGCGGCAAGCGCGCCGCGGCGGATGGCCCGCAGGACGACTGAGCATGGCCGAGCGCGATCTCGCGCGCCTTCGCCTGATCCGGACCGCGGGGGTCGGCCCCGTCACCTATCGCCAGTTGATCGCCCGGCTCGGCACGCCGGAGGCCGCGCTCGACATGCTGCCGACACTCGCCCGGCGCGGCGGCGGCAACGCGCCGCGTGTCGCCGACGCGGGACTGGTCGAGCGGGAGCTGGCGACGACGGCCAGACTCGGTGCGCGCTACGTCTTCCTCGACGATGCCGACTATCCGCCGCTGCTCGCCGAGATCGACACCGCGCCGCCCGCCCTGATCGTCCGCGGCGACCTGACTCTGGCCAGCCGCCTGTGCGTCGCGATCGTCGGCGCGCGCAACGCCTCGGCCGCCGCCTGCCGCTTCGCCCGCAGCCTCGCGCACGATCTTGCCGCCGAAGGGGCGACGGTCGTCTCCGGCTTGGCGCGCGGCATCGACACCGCCGCGCACGTCGGCGCGTTGCCGCACACGATCGGCATCATCGCCAGCGGCATCGACATCACCTTCCCGCCGGAAAACCGGGACTTACAGGAAGAGGTCGCGGCCCGCGCGCTGCTGGTCGCCGAACAGCCGCCCGGCACGCAGCCGCTCGCGCGCAACTTCCCCTCGCGCAACCGCATCATCGCCGGCCTGTCGCTCGGCACCGTGGTGGTGGAAGCGGCGCCCCGCTCCGGCTCGCTCATCACCGCGCGGCTGGCGGGCGAGGCGGGGCGCGAGGTCATGGCCGTCCCCGGCAGCCCGCTCGATCCGCGTGCGCAAGGTTGTAATCTGCTGATCCGCGACGGCGCGACGCTGATCCAGACCGCCGCCGACGTCCTCGAACAATTGCGCCCGATCGACCCGCGCAGCGTCCGCACGCCCTCCTCGAGTTATGGCAGCCCGCCCCCCGCGGACGCCGACGACACCGACCGCCGCCGCGTGACCGCATTGTTGGGCCCGGTGCCGGTGACGGTCGACGAACTGATCCGCCAAAGCGGCATCGCCCCCGCGATCCTCCAGACCGTATTGCTCGAACTGGAACTCGCCGGCCGACTCGAACGCCACGCCGGCGGGCGCGTCAGCCTTGCCTTCTAGACCGAGGCGAACCATATTCGGTCCGTATTTGGTTTGGAGGCAATGATGGGCTTTGCGGAACGGGTCAAACCGATCAGCTACGTCAAGGCGCACGCGGCCGACGTGCTGACCGAACTCGCCGCAACCCGCGAACCTCTCGCGATCACGCAGAACGGCGAGGTGAAGGCGGTGCTTCAAGACGTCGCGTCCTATGACGAAACGCGAGAGACGTTGGCGTTGCTCAAGCTGCTAGCGCTCGGAACGATCGACATCGAACATGGCGACACCCGCGCGCTGGAGGACGTCGCCGCCGCGATCCGCGCCGGCTGATCGCGATGACGTCGCCCTTTGCCGTCCGCCTGACGCGCGGTGCGGAACAAGATCTACGGCACATCCACGGCTATCGGCTGGCACATGGCGGACAGGCCGCGGCGGACGCGTTACTCGACACATTGGTCGGGCGGATCGACGCGCTGCGCCATTTCCCGGATCGCGGCGCCGTACCGCCCGAACTGCAGACGATCGGCATGCGCGACTATCGCCAGATCGTCAGCGCACCCTATCGGATCATCTATCGGACGATCGAGACGACCGTCTTCGTCGTCGTGATCGCGGACGGGCGGCGCGACATGGCGACGTTGCTCGAACGGCGCCTGCTCGCCCGCTGAGAGAATGACGGACCGCTTCGGTTCAGCCGGCCGCCCGTGCCGCCCAGCGGCCGACGACGATGCTGATGATCGGGCTCACCACCACCAGCACGACCAGGGCCGCGACCCAGGTCACCATGCCGGCGGCGAAGGCGCAGACGCCGATCATCACGGGGATCCAGCTGCGGTGCAGCAGCGGCGTGATCTCATGCGCCCCAATGTCATCGTCGAGCAGCTCCGGCGAGCGCGCGATCACGCGGATCAGGTGGCGGTTGAGCAGCCCCAGCAGGATCAGCCAGCCGGTGTAGAAGCCGATGCCGACGCGCAGATTGACATATTCGCTGATGATCGCGGTTGGGAACGGCATGAAGGCGACGCCGAGCAGCAGCAGCAGGTTCGCCATCACCAGCCGCGGGCTGGCGGCGCGCAGCAGCCCCATCACGTCGTGATGGATGATCCAGAAACGGCCCAGCACCAGAAAGCTGACGAGGAAGCCGACATAATTGGGCAGCAGCGCCCACAGCGCCTGTCCCAGTTCCGGCCCGGTCGGATGATGCAGCGCGGGCAGCTTCACCTCGACCACCAGCAGCGTCATCGCGATCGCGAAGATCGCGTCCGAAAAGAAGGTCATCCGTTCCAGCTGCACGCGCGCCCGGTGCGCGCGGCGATGGTCGACGCCTGCGCTGCCCTCGCTCACGCCTTGTCCTCGACGCCCGTCGATCCCCACATCGGTGTCATCCCCCTGTTGACAGTCGCCCCGGCGGCTTTCCACCCTCGCGCGTACACGTAAGGACCGTAATCGCCGCCATGCAGCTCGTCATCGTCGAATCGCCCGCCAAAGCGAAGACCATCGAAAAATACCTCGGCTCGGATTACCGGGTGCTCGCCTCCTACGGCCACGTCCGCGACCTGCCGGCAAAGGACGGGTCGGTGAATCCCGACGAGGGCTTCGCGATGGAGTGGGAAAATTACGCGGACAAAACGAAGCAGCTGAAAGCCATCGCCGATCTGTCGAAGACCGCCGACCGCCTGATCCTGGCGACCGACCCCGATCGCGAGGGCGAGGCGATCAGCTGGCACGTGCAGGAGGTGCTGAAGGGTCGCAAGGCGCTGCCCAAGGACGTGCAGCGCGTCACCTTCAACGCGATCACCAAGGCGGCGGTGACGACCGCGATGGCGAACCCGCGCGAGCTCGATACCGATTTGATCGACGCGTACCGCGCCCGCCGCGCGCTCGACTATCTCGTCGGCTTCACGCTGTCGCCGGTGCTGTGGCGCAAGCTGCCCGGCGCCAAGTCGGCGGGCC
Source organism: Sphingomonas sp. DC4900 (assembly GCF_049896485.1). NCBI lineage: Bacteria > Pseudomonadati > Pseudomonadota > Alphaproteobacteria > Sphingomonadales > Sphingomonadaceae > Sphingomonas > Sphingomonas sp. DC4900. The sequence goes on along the minus strand of NZ_JAFCUK010000009.1, from coordinate 84,653 downwards.
GCGTCCAGTCGGTTGCGCTGCGCCTGATCGTCGACCGCGAGCGCGAGATCGAGGCGTTCCGCGCGCAGGAATATTGGTCGGTCACCGCGAGCATGGAACAGGACGGCACGCCCTTCACCGCGCGCCTCGTCCAGTGGGACGGCAAGAAGCTCGACCGCCTGTCGATCGGCAATGAGGGCGACGCGCAGAAAGCCAAGGCCGCGGTCGAGGCGGGGCGCTTCTCGGTCCAGTCGGTCGAGACCAAGCCGGCGACGCGCAACCCGCCGCCGCCCTTCACCACCTCGACGTTGCAGCAGGAGGCAGCGCGCAAGCTCGGCTTCTCGGCCGACCATACGATGCGCATCGCGCAGGGTCTGTATGAGGATGGCGCGATCACCTACATGCGGACCGACGGCGTGCAGATGGACGGCAGCGCGATTTCGGCCGCGCGCAAGGCGATCGCCGAGCGTTACGACGGCGGCTACGTCCCCGATTCGCCGCGCCAGTATCAGACCAAGGCGAAGAACGCGCAGGAAGCGCACGAGGCGATCCGCCCGACCGACTTCAGCAAGGACCGCGTCGGCGGCGGTGATCACGCGCGCCTGTACGACCTGATCTGGAAGCGCGCGCTCGCCAGCCAGATGGCCTCTGCACGCATGGAGCGCACCACCGTCGAGATGGCGGACGGCACGGGGCGCAACGTGCTGCGCGCGACCGGCCAGGTCGTGCTCTTCCCCGGCTTCCTCGCGCTGTACGAAGAAGGCCAGGACGACAGCCAGGACGAGGAAGCGCGCCGCCTGCCACGCCTGCGCGACGGCGATGCGCCGGCGAAGAAAGACGTGCTCGCCGAACAGCATTTCACCCAACCGCCGCCGCGCTTCTCCGAAGCCTCACTGGTCAAGCGGATGGAAGAGCTCGGCATCGGCCGCCCGTCGACCTACGCCTCGATCATCAAGACGCTGAAGGACCGCAATTACGTCCGCGTCGAGAAGAACCGCTTCTTCGCTGAAGAGAGCGGCCGACTCGTCACCGCGTTCCTCGAGCGCTTCTTCGAAAAGTACGTCGGCTTCGATTATACTGCCGAGCTGGAGGAAGAGCTGGACGACGTGTCCGGCGGCCGCGCGCAATGGCAGGCGGTGCTGGAAGCCTTCTGGCGCGACTTCAAGCCGCGCACCAGCGAGGTGATGGAGCAGCAGCCGTCGGCGATCACCGCGGAGCTCGACCAGTTCCTTGCGCCCTACCTATTCCCCGACAAGGCGGACGGCAGCGACCCGCGCCTGTGCCCGAAGTGCGAGGTGGGCAAGCTCGCGCTGCGCGGCGGCCGGTTCGGCGCGTTCATCGCCTGCTCCAATTATCCGGAGTGCAAATACACCCGCCGCTTCGCGCAGGCCGGCGCCGAGGCGGGCGAGGACAGCGGGCCCGAGGGCCTAGGCAAGGACCCGGTCACGGGGCTGGAGGTCGAGCGCAAGTCGGGGCGGTTCGGGCCTTACATCCAGCTGGGCGAAGGCAAGGACGCCAAGCGCGCCTCGATCCCCAAGGATCTGCCTGGCGAGCTGGACCTGGAATGGGCGCTGAAGCTGCTCAGCCTGCCGCGTACGATCGGCAATCACCCGGAGACGGGCGAGCCGATCACCGCGTCGATCGGCCGCTATGGCCCCTATCTGGCGCACAGCGGCAAGTACGCACGGCTGCAATCGACCGCCGACGTGTTCGAAACGGGAATGAACGCCGCGGTGGTCAAGCTCGCCGAGGCGGCGGCGGGCGGTGGCCGTCCCGCGCGTGGCGCCGCACGCGCGCCGCTCAAGGAGCTCGGCAAGCATCCGCGAACCGAGGCGGAGATCAAGCTGATGGAAGGGCGCTACGGCCCCTATGTCACCGACGGCGAGACGAACGCGACGCTGCCCAAGTCGATCACGCCCGAGGCGCTGACGCTGGAGGAAGCGGCATCCTTGATCGACGCCCGTGCTGCGGCGGCCCCTGCGAAAAAGAAGAAGGCGCCGGCGAAGAAAGCCGCGGCGAAGAAGCCGGCGGCGAAGGATGCGGCCGCCAAGAAACCGGCCGCGAAAAAGGCGCCGGCGAAGAAGAAGGCGGACTGATCCACACGTTCGTCATTCCCGCGAATGCGGGAATCCAGACGCGCTACCGTCGCGCTTCTTGCCGAAAGGTCAGAGGTTCTGGATTCCCGCCTTCGCGGGAATGACGGCAGTGGGATAGGGCGCCGCTCCTCCCATCGTCATCCCGGCGCACGCCGGGATCCATGGTGGCGGGACGGCTGTGGTTCGCAAACCATCGGCGGCGGCGTGTCCATGGATCCCGGCCTGCGCCGGGATGACGAACACCAGGTCGTAGCGAACCGCCTACGCCGCCCGGCGCTGCGTCATCATCAGCCAGGCGCGCGCCTGGCGCTGCGCTTCGGCGATCTCGCGGGCCGTCATGTCCTCGGCCACGTCGGCGCGGGCATCCACCGCGTCCTCAAGGCCCGCCACGGCGGCGAGATTGAACCATTTGTGCGCCTCGATCAGATCGATCCCCGCCCCCGCGGTCCCGGTCTGATAGCACACGCCGAGGTCGAACAGCGCCTCGGGCCGGCCGCGCATCGCGTCGGCGATGCGGCTTTCTAAAAGAAACTGCGCACTCTTGAGACTGTTAGCCATGGATCGCCCCTATTTTTCATGGGGCCACCATGGCGCGCCGACCGCTACGAAATGGTTAACGCGAAAAACACCATGTCCGTCAGGGCGTTGCCTCGACCGCCACGTTGTCGATCAGCCGCGTCGTCCCCATCCGCGCCGCTGCGAGCAGCCGCCGCGGCCGGTCCGCCGCCGGCGATTCGGCCAGCGTTGCGGCATCGGCCAGCGCGACATAATCGACCTCGAACCCCGCCGCGACCAGCGCGCCGCGCGCCTCGGCCAGCGCGCCTTCGGGATCGTCGCCGCGCGCGATGCTGCGCGCCGCGACGCCCAGCGCGCGCGGCAGAGCGATGGCCTTCGCGCGCTGCTCCTCGTCGAGGTAGATGTTGCGCGACGACAGCGCGAGGCCGTCATCGTCGCGCTGCGTCGGCACGCCGACGATCTCGATGGCCATGTCGAGGTCCGCGACGAAGCGGCGGATCACGGCGAGCTGCTGGAAATCCTTCTCGCCGAAATAGGCGATGTCGGCGCGCGTCTGGTTGAACAGCTTGGTGACGACGGTCGCAACGCCATCGAAATGCCCCGGCCGCGCCGCGCCATCCAGCCCGTCGCTGACGCCGGAAACGCTGACGTTCGTCGCAAAGCCTTCGGGGTACATCACCTCGACCGGTGGCGCCCACAGCAGGTCGCAGCCATGGTCGGCGAGCAGGCGCGCGTCCGCCGCCTCGCGCCGGGGATAGCGGGCGAGGTCTTCGTTCGGGCCGAATTGCTTGGGGTTGACGAAGATCGATGCGATCACCTTCGTGCCCGGGCGCCGCGCCGCCTCGATCAGCGCCATATGACCCGCGTGCAGCGCGCCCATCGTCGGCACCAGCGCGATGGTCGCCCCTTCGGCGCGGAATGCGGCGACCGCGTCGCGCAAGCCGGCCAGGTCTCGAACTGTCTGCACCGTTTACCCCCTCGAACAATGAGCGCGCGGCTTCTATGAAGAGGGCAGCAACCGGGCAACCCGGAAGAACGCATTAAGGAACGAGCCGTGCCCGCAGGGCCACATGTCCCCTCCCCCCACGTCATCGTCTTCGCCAATGAAAAGGGCGGCACCGGCAAGTCGACGACGGCGGTTCACGTCGCCATCGCGCTCGCCGCGAAGGGCGCGAAGGTCGCCTGTTTCGACCTCGATCACCGCCAGCGCACCGTCGGCCGCTACCTCGACAATCGCGCCGCCACGATGCAGCGCAAGGGCAGCGCGCTGCCCATGCCTGTCCACGACACGCACGACGGCACGAGCGAAGACGTGTTCGAGGAAAAGTGGACCCGCCTGTCCGAGGGTGCGGACTTCCTGATCGTCGACACCCCCGGTCGCGACGATTATTTCGCGCGCACCGCGGCGGCGCTGTCCAACACGCTCGTCACGCCGATGAACGACAGCTTCGTCGATTTCGACCTGATCGGCCAGGTCGATCCCGAGACGTTCAATGTCACCAAACCCAGCTTCTATTCCGAGCTGATCTGGGACGCGCGCAAGCAGCGCGCCCGCGCCGATGGCACGCAGATCGACTGGGTCGTGCTGCGCAACCGCCTGCAGCATATCGAGGCGCGCAACATGCGCCGCGTGTCGGATGCGCTGACCCAGCTGTCGAAGCGCGTCGGCTTCCGCATCATTCCGGGCCTGGGTGAGCGCGTCATCTATCGCGAGCTGTTCCCGACCGGCCTCACCATGATCGACGCCAAGGAATTCGGCGCGATGGGCCTGGGCCATGTCGCCTCGCGGCAGGAATTGCGCGAGATGATGGCGGCGCTGCAATTGCCCGAACCCGCCCAGCCGTCCGACTCGCAGCCGTCCGATACCCAGGCCGCCGAGCCGACCCCCGATATCGCCGCATGAAATGGCTGATCGTCATCGGGCTGATCTGGCTCGCATGGCACTATCTGGGGCGCAAGCCGAAGCACACCGCGGTCAGCCCGCAGCAGCGCGCGCGCCGCATCCTGGGCGTCGCGGCAGAGGCGGACGAGGCGGCAATCCGCGCCGCGCATCGCCGCCTGCTCGCCGAATTCCACCCCGATCGCGGCGGATCGGAATCGGCGACGCGTGAGATCAACGCGGCGCGTGACCTGCTGATCGAGGGCCTGCGCCGCCCCGCATGAGCCATGTCCTCTCGCCCGCGATCCTGCGGGAATATGACATTCGCGGCACTGTGGGGCGCAACCTCGCCCCCGCCGACGCGACCGCGATCGGCCGCAGCTTCGCCACCCGCGTCCGCGCCGCGGGCGGCACACGCGTGGCGGTGGGGCGCGACGGGCGCCTGTCCTCGCCCGACCTCGAAACCGCGTTGGTCGCCGGCCTCGTCGCGGGCGGCGTCGACGTCGTCCGCATCGGCCTCGGCCCCACGCCGATGCTGTATTTCGCCGAGGCGACGCTGGGCGTCGACGCCGGCATCCATGTGACGGGCAGCCACAATCCGCGCGACGACAACGGCTTCAAGATGGTGCTCGGCCACCGCTCCTTCTACGGCGCCGACGTGGTCGATCTCGCCCGCCTCGCCGCCACCGGCGCCTGGAGCGAGGGCACCGGCAGCGTCACCCACCACGACGTCCTTCCCGCTTATGTCGCGCGCCTGCTCGCGGGCTATGCCGGCGGCGCGTTCCGCATCGGCTGGGATTGCGGCAACGGCGCCGCCGGCCCCGCGGTGGAGCGGCTCGTCGCGCAGCTGCCCGGCGAGCATCATTTGCTCCACACCATCGTCGACGGCCGTTTCCCCAACCATCACCCCGACCCGACCGAGGAAGCCAATCTCGCCGACCTCAAGGTGCTGGTGCGGGAGAAGGGCCTCAACTTCGGCATCGCCTTCGATGGCGACGGCGACCGGATCGGCGCGGTGGACGGCAAGGGCCGCGTGCTGTGGGGCGACCAGTTGCTCGCCCTGCTGATCGCGCCGGTTCTCGAAGCCTGTCCCGGCGCCACCGTGGTCGCCGACGTCAAATCCTCGGCTTACGTCTTCGATCGTATCGCGGAACTGGGCGGCACCGCGGTGATGGGTGCGACCGGCCACAGCCCTATGAAGGAAGCGATGCTCGCCCATGCCGCGCCGATCGCGGGCGAATTGTCGGGCCACATCTTCTTCGGCCACGACTGGTACGGTTTCGACGACGCGTTGTACGCCGCGGTGCAGCTGATCGGCGCGGTCCATCGCTCGGGCCAGTCGCTCACCGCCTTGCACGACGCGATGCCGCCGTTCGTCAGCACCCCCGACCTGCGCTTCGCCATCGATCCGGCGCGCAAGGCCGGGGTGATCGATGCGGTGCGCGCGCGGGTCGAGGCGACCGGCACGCCCGTCGTCGCGATCGATGGCGTCCGCGTCACGACGCCCGCGGGCTGGTGGCTGCTGCGCGCCTCGAACACGCAGGACATGCTGACGCTGCGCGCCGAAGCCCGCTCCCAGGCGGCGCTCGACGCCTTGCTCGCCGAGGTCGACGCGCACCTGACGGCCTGCGGCATCGCCCGCGATTGACAGACATGCCGTGCCCGATAGGGTCGGTGTCATGTCTGGGTCCTACAGTGCCGAACGCGCCGTCGACAGCTTCCGCTCGAGCACCAATCGCTGGCTGCTTGGCAGCTTCACCGGCTGGCTGACGATCCTCAGCTGCGCGATCGGTGTGGGCCTCGTCATCATCGCGGTCCGCTGGTTGCAGAACATGTCCGCCGCCTATGAGATCACTGACCAGCGACTGATCGTGAAGCGCGGCCTCGTCATGAAATCGATCGACGAGATCGAGCTGTACCGGATCAAGGACGTGCGCGTCGATTTCTCGGTCATCAACCAGATCGCGGATATCGGCACGATCACCATCACCTCGTCGGACCGCACGACGCAGAATATGCAGTTCGTCCTGCGCGACATCCCCGCCGCCCGCGAACGCCGCGAAGGCATCCGCAAACTCGTCGACCGCGCCCGGCGGCAGCGCGGGGTGCGCGAGCTGGACATCGACGAAGACGACTATCGCTGATCTGCAACGGAGTGGGTTGTCACCGGCCGCCCCGCCCACACCGTCACCCCGGACTTGGTCCGGGGTCCACTCCGCGGCGAGGGGGGTGGCTTGAGCCTCTTGCCGTCCCCTTGCGGCCCGGTGGACCCCGGACCAAGTTCGGGGTGACGGGCGGAGAGACGAACCTTCGCGTGCATCCCCACCCACCTCACACCCTCGTCAACGCCAACAACAAAAGTCCTCCCCCGCCAGGGGGAGGTGGCGCGCCGAAGGCGTGACGGAAGGGGCGGACAGGAATGCCCTCTGCATAGCAAGCACCGCTCATAACCCCCCTCACCAAATGCTGGCGGAATCCGTCCACATCCCCCATCTACCCCAGCAATGCGTCCCCAGCCCCAGATCGTCCGCGTCATCGACCTCGAAACCACCGGCAGCGCGCCGCCTGCGCATGGCGTGTGCGAGATCGGCTGGCAGGACGTCGCGCTCGGCGCCGATGGCCGCTGGGAGCTACAGGGCGAGGGTGGGTCGATCCTGGTCAATCCGGGCCGCGCCATCCCGCCGATCACGCAGGCAATCCATCATATCCTCGACGAGGATGTCGCTGACGCGCCCTGGTGGCACGACGTCGCACGCCGTGTGCTCGATCCCTATCCGCGCCGCGTCGCGCTCGCCGCGCATCGGGCGGACTTTGAACAGCAATTCTGCACGCCCAGCCTGACCCATGGGCAGGAGTGGATCTGCACTTGGAAGTGCGCGCTGCGCCTGTGGCCGGACAGCCCCAGTTTTTCCAACCAGGTGCTGCGCTATTACCGCCGCCCCGAGGGGCTGGACCAACAGCGTGGCCTGCCCGTCCATCGCGCCTTCCCCGACGCCTATGTCACCGCGCACCATTTGCGCGATCAGTTGAACGAAGCGGGCCTCGTGCAATGCCTCGACTGGTCGCGGACCCCCGGCCTGATCCCGCGCGTCCGCTACGGCCCCTATCGCGGCAAGGCGTGGAGCGAGCTCGACCACGAAAGCCTGATGGCTTTCCTGACCGATCGCGATCCCGACATCCGCTTCACCGCCAATGCCGAAATGGATCGCCGCAGCGGTGGCGGCGCCGTGGGACGTGCCAACGCGCAGGACCTCTTGCTGTAGTATAATCTCACCCCTCTGGAATGGTTCGTAACGCTGGCGTAAGGCAGCGCCCGTGATCGCCACCATCCGCAACCGTTTCGTCGTCAGGGAAGGCCGCTTCGGCCGCGTGCTGATCGCCTTCATGGTGATGGGTTTCGCCGCGCTGATCGTGGCGGGCATCGCCGCCGGCCTCGCCACCGCGCGCGGCGAACAGCACACCGAAACGGTCGGCCACACCTATGAGGTGGAACTGGCGATCGGCACCGCGCGGCGCCTGATCGAACAGAGCGAAGCCTCGCGTCGCGGCTATCTGCTGACCGGCGACGTGCGCTATCGCGACGCCTACCGCGAATGGGGCGCGGCGCTGGCACCCGCGCTCGCTCGGCTGGAATCGCTGACCCACGACAATCCGCGCCAGGTTACCAGCTTCACGCTGCTGCAACGCGAGGTCGCTGCCCTGCTCGACCAGCGCAGTCGCACGATCGCGCTGGTCGATGCCGGTCGCCGCGCGGACGCGGTGACCGCATTCGAGCAGGAAACCAGCATCCGGCGGCTGACGATGATCCGTACGCTGTTCGAACGGATGAGCGGCGAGGAACGCCGGTTGCTCGAGCTGCGCAACGCCGCGCAGCGCGCCAGCGTCCGCCTGTTCTACGGCATCCTTGCGACGGCCGCGGTGATCCTCGCGTTCGTCGTGCTCGCCTCGCTGCTCACCGTGCTGCGCTACACGCGCGACCTTTCCGCCTCGCGCGATTCGCTGCGTTCGTTCAACGAGCGGCTCGAAGAGACGGTGACCGAACGCACCGCCGACCTCAGCCGCGCGAACGAGGAAATCCAGCGCTTCGCCTATATCGTCAGCCACGACCTACGCTCGCCGCTGGTCAACGTGATGGGCTTCACCGCCGAACTCGCCGCGGTCATTCCGCCGCTCACCACATTGGTCGAACAGGCGGAGGCGCAATGCCCCGATATCGTCACCGAGGATGCGCGGCTCGCGGTGCGCGAGGACCTGCCCGAAGCGATCGGCTTCATACGCACCTCGACGCAGAAGATGGACCGGCTGATCAACGCCATCCTGAAGCTGTCGCGCGAAGGCCGCCGCGTCATCACCCCCGAAGCGATCGACCTCGCCGCCGTGGTCGACACGATCGAAGGGTCGATCCGCCACGTCCTCGACGATCGCGGCGTCACGCTCACCGTCATCCGCCCGATGCCGCGCGTTATGACCGACCGCGTCGCGATCGAACAGATCCTGTCGAACCTGATCGAGAATGCGAGCAAATACCTTCAGCCCGGTCGCCCCGGCGCGATCAGCGTATCAGCGGAGCAGCGCCGCGATCGCGTGATCGTGTCGGTCGCCGACAATGGCCGCGGCATCGATGCCCGCGATCACCAGCGCATCTTCGATCTGTTCCGCCGATCGGGCCAGCAGGACCAGCCCGGCGAGGGGATCGGGCTGGCGCATGTCCGCGCGCTGGCCTATCGCCTCGGCGGCACGATCGACGTCGACAGCGCGCTGGGCGAAGGATCGACCTTCCGCCTCAACCTTCCCGCCACCTTTTCCAGTCAGGACATTGCGTCATGAACGCCCATCAATCCGTCGGCATCGTCATGATCGAGGATGACGAAGGCCACGCGCGCCTGATCGAAAAGAACATCCGTCGCGCCGGCATCAACAACGATATCAAGCATTTCACCGACGGCAACCAGGCGCTGCACTTCCTGTTCGAAGCGCCCGACGGCCCCGCCCGGAACGGCCCGGCGCTGGTGCTGCTCGACCTCAACCTGCCCGATATGAGCGGCACCGACATCCTCGCCCGTATCAAGGCAGAGGCCAGCCCGCTGAAGCGCACCCCCGTCGTCGTGCTGACGACCACCGACGACAAGGTCGAGATCCAGCGCTGCTATGACCTGGGCTGCAACGTCTACATCACCAAGCCGGTGAATTACGAAAGCTTCGCGCAGGCGATCCGCCAGCTCGGCCTGTTCCTGTCGGTGATCCAGGTCCCCGAGGTCGAGGAACACTGATCCTGACCCAGGTTCCGCCCAGCGCGCCCGCCAGCGTCCTGTATATCGACGACGACGCCGGTCTGCGCCGACTCGCGGCGCGCACGCTCGAACGGCGCGGCTATAGCGTGACGGTCGCCGACAGCGGCGCGGAGGGCGTGATGCTGGCGGCGGGTCAGCCGTTCGATCTCGTCGCGGTCGACCATTACATGCCGGAAATGGACGGGCTGGAAACGCTAGAACGGCTGAAGGCGCTGCCCGAGCCGCCGCCGGTGGTCTACGTCACCGGATCGGACGAGGGCCGGATCGCGATCGCCGCGTTGAAGGCGGGTGCCGCGGACTATGTCGTCAAGACGGTGGGCGAGGACTTCTTCGACCTGCTCACCGCCAGCTTCGAACAGGTGCTGGAACGCAGCCGCCTGACGCGGGAAAAGGCGCGCGCCGAAGAGGATCTGCGCGCCAGCAACGCGCGGCTCGAAACCCTGCTGTCCGAAGTGAACCACCGCGTCGCCAATTCGCTGCAGCTCGTGTCGGCGATGGTGCGGTTGCAGGCGGGCGCGCTCAGCGACCCCGCCGCGCGTGCCGCTCTGGACGATACGCAGCGCCGCATCGGCGCGATCGCCCAGGTCCACCGCCGGCTCTATTCGGCGAACGACGTCGAAAGCGTCGACATGCACGATTATCTGAAGTCGCTGATCGACGAACTCAACGAAACGCTGTCGTGCGACGATGGCGCGAACACGCTGCACCTCGTCGCCGAATCGATCCGCCTGCCGACCGACAAGGCGGTGTCGCTGGGCGTGATCGTCACCGAACTCGTCACCAACGCGTGTAAATACGCCTATCCGGACGGCGTTGGCGGTGAGATTCGCGTGCTGCTGCGCCGCGACGGCGACGACATCTTTCTGCTCGCAGTGGAAGACGACGGCTGCGGCATGCCGGCCGAAGCGACGCCCAAGGGCACCGGCCTCGGCACCAAGCTGATCCGCGCCATGGCGCAGAGCCTGCATTCCGCCGTGGAATACGAACCCCGCACACCGGGCGTCAGGGCAACGCTGCGCGCGGCGATGGCATAAGCGCGGCACCACCCCATCCACTACGTCACCCCTGACCACGTCCGGGGTGACGCTGAGTCAGAGGCGTTAATCCCGCCTCAATCCACCGCCTCCACGAACCGCCGCGTTCCCTCCAGCGCCGCCCCGAACACGACATGGCTCGCCAGCCCGTACGCATGGATCGCCGGCGACGTATCGGTGGCCGATGGTCCCCAGCCGAACGCAGGCACCGCCACATCGGCCAGCAGCGTCGCGACGCCGACGTCAAACGCCGTGCCGAACCCCGCCGTCGTTTCCGGCCACACCCGCGCCGCCAGCGCATAGCCCGCGCCAAGCGCCGCGCCGGTCACGTAATGCACCAGCACCCCCGCGCTCTCGCGGCGCTTCTGCGTCACCGGCTCGCCCGTCACCGCCTCGCTGACGCTGTCCGCTGCCTTCACCGTCGCGGGATCGTCGTTGCTGCCGCCCATATCGACCACCGCGGCGACGCCCTTTTGAAACAGGTCCATCGCCAGGCTGGCGACGATCCCCCCGGCGACGCCGGCAAGCAGGGTCTTGGGCAGGCTGTTGGCAAGTGACGACACACGCATTCTCCCGGTCAGATGCAGCGCCCAACGCCGCATGCGACCGAGAGGTTCGTGGGCGCGGTGACATATCGCCGCCTATCCGCCCACCGTTCGCCCTAAGCCTGTCGAAGGGCGCGTCATCACACCCGCACCGCACGTGAATGGCTGTGCTTCGACAGGCCAAGCACGAATCGATCGATAGACGCGTCGCCCCTCAGGGCTTTCGGAACTTCATCACGAACTGATCGGTCTTGCCACGGATCGCCGGATCGAAGACGTTCTTCGTGTGATCGTCCGCGGGATTGGCGAGCACGTTGCTCGACCCGACATAGCGGAAGCCCGTCGATTCGATTTGCTGGCGCACCACCGCGGGATCGATGCGGTGCCGCGTCGCGGTGCCCGACAGGCCGGTGCCGGGCGCATCGGCATGGTCGATGACGACATAGGTGCCGCCCTTTTTCAGCAGCTTGAACACCGCCGCGTCGAACGCGCGCAGTGCGGGTTCGCCGGCACCGTTATTGGGAATGTCGTGATAATTCTGCACCGTCCAGAACACGTCGACGGGCTGCGGCACGGTCGGCAGGTTGGTCGGCTGCACCTCGGCGGTCACGTTGGGCAGGCCGCGCGCCTGCAAGGCAGGCAGCGTCTTCGCGGCATATTTCGCCCCCGCCGCCGGCCACAGCGCATAGACCTTGCCCTTCGGCCCGACGATGCCGGAAAAGATGCGCGTCCAATATCCGGCACCCGGCAGATAATCGATGACGACGTCGCCCGGCTTCACACCCGAAAAGGCGAGCACCGCCGCCGCCTGGCGCCGCGCATCGTCCCCCGACTGGTCGGCGCGCGCGGGATCGGCGAGCGCCCGGCCGATCGCGCTGCCCGCCGGCGCAGCCTTTTCCTGCGCCACGACGGCGGTGGTCATCGCGAGGCCTGCGATCATCGATACGATCAGCCGCATCTTTTGTACCCCTCAACCGGTTGGACGTGCATGAGATTGACGGACAGCAGCATGAGCGATCTGCGCGGCGCGATCCAGCGCGAAGTGCATCGGCTCGTCGGCTTCGACGACGGCACCGTCGATCTCACCCGCCCGCCCGGCGACGACGGCCTGTTCGGTCCCGGCTCGGCCGCCTGGGTGGTGCATGGCGACTTCACCGCGATGATGGCGGGCGGCGTCGCCGCGCTGCTGCTCCAAATGCTGCACCCCGGCGCCTTGGCGGGCGTGTGGGACCATTCCAACTTCCGCGCCGACATGCTCGGCCGGCTGCGCCGCACCGCGCAATTCATCTCCGCGACGACCTATGGCTCGACCGAGACGGCGGAGCGGATGATCGCCCGCGTCCGTCGCATCCACGATTCCGTCGCGGGCACGCTGCCCGACGGCACGCCGTATAGCGCGAACGATCCCGAGCTGCTCACCTTCGTCCATGTCGCCGAGGTCGCGAGCTTCCTCGCCGCGCACCGCCGCTACCGCGACCCGGACTATCCCGCGGCGGAGCAGGACCGCTATCTCGCCGAATATGCCCGCGTCGCCGAAGCGCTCGGCGCGCGCGACGTCCCGCGCAGCCGCGCCGAGGTGGACGCGTATTTTACTGCGATCCGCCCGCGCCTGCGCGCCGACCATCGCACGCGCGAGGTTGCCCGCGCCCTGCTCGACCAGCCCGTCGCGGTGCCCGCGCTCGCCTCCGCGCAAAGGCTGTTGATGGCCGCGGGCATCGACCTGCTGCCGCGCTGGGCCGTGACGCTCCACGACCTCACGCCGCCACCCGGCCGCCGCCCGATGGTCCGCGCCGGCATGGCGGGCGTCGGGTCGGTATTGCGATGGGCGCTGCGCGACGGCTCGGCGAAGCGGGCCAGGGATCAGGCCTGACGCAATCCGTTTCACCCCCCTTCGCCCTGAGCCTGTCGAAGGGCGGAACGCGACGGGCGGCGCGCTTGCGAACAGCAGCGCTGCGACAGGCTCAGCGCGAACGGCCGTAGGGCGGTCGATCGACGCCTGCACCGGATCTGCACGGCCCGCACACCGCCTCAGCACCATCCGCGCCATCGCACCTCGACGCCTGCCCGCCATCCCTGCCGCGCCCCTCGCACAGGATGCCCGCATGCCGCACCGCCTCTCCACCCTGTCCGCCAAGATCGCGGCGACCGCCGCCGTGATCTGCCTCGTCGAAGTGCTGATCGACCATGCGCCCGCCTTCTTGTGGACCGCCGCACTCGCCTGGATCGTCGCACTGGCCGCGACCCGGCCGGCCGTCCGCCGCAATCGCGCGGCGCAGGTCGCGCTTGCCGCCGCCACGCTGTTCGTCGCCGCATTGTTTGACGATCCCAGCGAGCTCGCCGTGCTGCTGTTCCTCGTCGCGATCGTGCTCGCCGCATTATTGCCCCGGCGACGGTTCGACACCGCGATCGCCTGGGGCCTGCGCCTTGCCTGGGCCGGGCTGACCGCGCTGCTGCTGCCGATCCGCGACCTCGGCCTGACCGCCCGCGCGCGGGGACGGCGTGCCGGCCCCGGCCTTCGCCTTGGCGCCGTCGCCTCCATGCTGGCCCTGCCGATCGCCGGCGGCGCGCTGTTCCTGACGCTGTTCGCCCAGGCCAATCCACTGATCGAATCGACCTTCGCCGGCATGGTGCTGCCCGATATCAGCGTCTTCCTGTTCCGCGGCGTCATCGCGATCGTCGTGCTGCTGCCGGTGTGGGCGACGCTGCGCCCCGATCCGCGCGGCACCGGCTGGGACGGAGCGCTGCCCGCGGTCGCACTGCCGCAAGTGGGCAGCGCGACTCTGATCCTGTCGCTCGCCACCTTCAACACGATCTTCGCGCTCCAGAACGCGCTGGACCTCGCCTTCCTGTGGAGCGGCGCACGCCTGCCCGCCGGCGTGACGATGGCGGACTATGCCCATCGCGGCGCCTATGCGCTGATCGTCACCGCGCTGCTCGCCGGGCTGTTCGTGCTGGTGACGCTCCGCCCGGGCAGCCCCGGTGCGGCGAGCCCTGCGGTACGCCGGCTGGTGACATTGTGGATCGTCCAGAATGTGCTGCTGGTCGCGTCCAGCGCATTGCGCACGCTCGATTATGTCGATGCCTATTCGATGACGGTACTGCGCCTGTCCGCGCTGATCTGGATGGCGCTGGTCGCAACCGGCCTCATGCTGATCCTGTGGCGGCTGCTCGCCGGCCGATCGAGCGCATGGCTCGTCAACGCCAACGCGCTCGCCGCCGCGGTCGTGCTGACCGGCTGCACCCTCGTCGACCTGCGCGCCACCGCCGCCGCCTGGAATGTCGACATGGCGATCCGCCGCCACACGCCGCTCGCCGACCTCGACCTGTGCTACCTCGACACGCTCGGCCCGTCCGCGATCCTGCCCCTCGCCCGGCTCGAGCAGGCAACCCACGATCCCGTCGCCCGCGACGCCATCGCCTCGCTCCGTTGGCAAGCCCAGCAGATTCTCGTGGGGCAGGACACCCCGCGCGACTGGACATGGCGTGGCGCCCGCCGCCTCGCCCGCCTCGAGGCGATGATGGGCGCCACGCCGCCGCGCCTTCGCCCCGCGCCGAACGGCCGCCGGTGCGGCATCATCGCGCCACCGCCCGAGCCAGCGCCGGCACCCGCCCCATTGACGAAGGCCCCGCAACGATGATCCTGTGCCCGATGCCCCGCACCGTGCTGATCGTCGACGACGATCCCCATATCCGCCAGCTGCTCGCCTTCGCGCTCGACAAGGCCGGCCTGTCACCGGTCGAGGCGGCGGACGGCGAGGCGGGTCTCGCGATGGCGCAGGCGCAGCGGCCCGACCTCGTCATCCTCGACATCAACATGCCGCGCATGGACGGGCTGGAGGTCTGCCGCCGTCTGCGTGCGGACAGCGACACGCCGATCCTGTTCCTGTCCAGCCGCGACGATGAGATCGACCGCGTGCTCGGCATCGAACTCGGCGCCGACGATTATGTCGTCAAGCCCTTCTCCCCGCGCGAAGTCGTCGCGCGCGTCATGGCGATCCTGCGCCGCACCGCCGCCCGCCCGCCGCAGGTCGAGGAGGGCCGCGCGCTCGCCCACGGCCGGCTGACCCTCGACCTCGACGGCTGGTGCGCCGCCTGGGACGGCGCGGAGGTCGCGCTGACCGTCACCGAATTTTCGATCCTGCGCCTGCTCGCCTCGATGCCTGCCAAGGTCTTCAGCCGCGACGCGATCATCGACCGGTTGCACGGCCCCGGCTTCGCAATCACCGACCGCACGATCGACAGCCACATCCGCAACCTGCGCCACAAGTTCGCGGGGATAGGCGCCGCCGACCTGATCGAAACGCGCGCCGGCATCGGTTACCGCCTCGGCCCCTGCACGGGCGCGTGATCACCGCGCTGAAGGACTGGGCGAAGCGCCACTGGCCGCGCCTGCGGTTGCGCACGATCCTGTTCGCGACGCTGTTCGTCGTTGCGGCGCTGCCCGGCTTCGGCGCGGTGTTCCTGCGCGTCTACGAAAACACGCTCGTCCGCCAGACCGAAGCGGAGCTGGTCGCGCAGGGCGCCGCGCTCTCTGCCGCCGCCGCCGCCGACTGGCCGGGCGCGACACCGGGCACGCCGCTCTATCCGACCCGCATCGTCGTGCCCGGATATGGCGTCGACCTCAGCCTCACCCCGATCCTGCCCGAACGCCCCGACCCGACGCCCGCGCCCGCGCCCGCCCCGGATGCGGTCGCCGCCGCGCGCACCCTCGCCCCCGTGTTGCGCGCGACGCAGATGACGACGCTCGCCTCGATCCTCCTACTCGATCGGGGCGGCAGCCTGGTCAATGGCGGCGGCAGCCTCGCGACCTTGCCCGAAGTCGCCGCGGCACTGCACGGCCGGCCCGCCACCACGCTCCGCCGCAACGGCGCCTATCGCGCGGTCTATCGCTTCGAATGGCTCAGCCGCGCCGCCGCGATCCGCATCCATCACGCGCGGCCGATCGTCGTGAACGGCCGCGTCGTCGGCGTGCTATTGCTGTCGCGAACGGCACGCGCGCTGTTCCGCGGCCTGTACGAGGATCGCGGCAAGATCGCGATCGGCATCGCTGCGATCTTCGGCCTGCTGATCGTCATCAGCGGGTTCATCTCGCGCGGCGTCACCCGCCCGATCGAACGCCTCGGACAAGCGACCCGCGCCGTCGCCAGCGGCCGCGGCAGCGTGCCGGAGGTGCCCCCCACCGCCGCGATCGAGATCCAGGGCCTCTACGCCGATTTCGCCGCGATGACCGCCGCGATCGAGCATCGCTCCCGCTACCTGCGCGACTTCGCCTACGCCGTCAGCCACGAATTCAAGACGCCGCTCGCCGGCATCCGCGGCGCGATCGAGCTGCTGCACGACCATCCCGACATGGCCGCGGCCGATCGCACGCGCTTCCTCGCCAATGTCGATGCCGATGCGCAGCGTCTGACGCTGCTGACAACGCGCCTGCTCGACCTCGCCCGCGCCGACATGACCGCACCCGGCGAGCCCTGTGCCGATCCGGCCGGGGTAATCGCCCGCGCGGCAGATGCGGTGCGCGGGGCGAGCTTCGCGGTCGAGGTCACACCCGGCCCGATCCCGCCGGTTGCGCTGCCCGCCACGACGATCGAAACGGCGCTGGCGACGCTGTTCGACAATGCGCGGCAAGCGGGCGCCCACGCAATGCGGATCGAGGCTTCCGCCGCCGCGACGCAGGTCGTCCTCACCATCCGCGACGACGGCCCGGGCATAGCGCCCGCCGACGCCGCGCGCCTGTTCGAACCCTTCTTCACCACGCGCCGCGGGCAGGGCGGCACCGGCCTCGGCCTCCCCATCGCAGCCTCGCTGCTCGAAGCCGGCGGCGGCACGATCACGCTGATCGAGGCGCACCCCACCACGTTCCGCGTGACGCTGCCCCTCCTCTAACCAACCCCGCCGCCCCGGCCGAGGAGCCGGGGTCCCGCTTCGTCTTTCACCGGCGGCAGAAAGCGAGACCCCGGATCACGTCCGGGGTGACGAAGGATTACTTCGCCTGCGCCTGCTCCACCGGCACCACCGGCAGCAACACCGCGCTCGGCGTCTTGCCACCGCGCTCGATCGTCACCGTCGCCTTCTTGTAGTCCCCCGGCTTGGCGAAGAAGATGTTCGGCACGTACGTCTGCGGGTTGCGGTCGTAGAGCGGGAACAGGCTCGATTGCACCTGCACCATCACGCGGTGCCCCGGCTGGAACACATGGTTCACCGTCGGCAGGCGGAACCTGTAATGCTGCACCTTGCCCGCCGGGATCGCCGAGGGCTTGGCAAAGCTGTCGCGATACCGCCCGCGGAAGATGTCGAGGCTGATCGGCAGCTCGTATCCGCCCATCTTCGGATCGGTCGCATTCTGCGCGGGCAAGACGTCGATCACCTTCACGACGAAATCGCCGTCCGTCCCCGTCGTCGTCGCATACAGGTCGGCGATCGGCGCGCCTGATACGCGCATCGGTTCGGTCAGCACCGGCGTCATGTAGGTCATCACGTCGGGCCGCCCATCGGCATGGCGCTGGTCGCTGACCAGCCAGTCGCCCCAGCGGCCGTCGTCGAAATTCACCGGCCGCGGCAGGTGCGGCACGGGCTTGGACGGATCGGAGACATAGCTGTCACCCCCCGCCGCCGCGGTGTCGAAGCCCAGCCCGCCATTCGCCTGCAGGTACATCGGCTTCAGCGGCGACGCGCAGCCGCTGTCGCAGGCGAGCGGCCAGTTGGCGAACCGGTCCCAATGATTCTCGCCGGTGTTGTAGATCGCCGCAGTCGGCAGGTTCGCCGCCGGCCCGTCCTTCAGATACTGGTCGAACAGCGGCAGCACCATCTGCTCGCGGAACTGCGCCGCGGTGTCGCCATCCCACTGGAACGGCCCCAGGCTGCGGCCTTCGCGGTTGATCTGGCTATGCCGCCACGGCCCCATGACGAGGAAGTTGTTGCCGGTCTTCCCCTTGGCTTTCAGCGCTTCCCAGCTGGTGATCGCGCCATACATATCCTCCTGGTCCCACAGGCCCTGTTCCCAGATCGTCGGCACGTTGGAGGGGTTGGCAGCGAGCAACTTGTCGAGCGCCTGTCCCTGCCAGAAGGCGTCATAGGCCGGATGGTCCGACATCCGCTTCCAATAAGGCAGCTGGTCGTAGCCCGACTTCTTCGCCCAATCCCCCGCCGAACCGGTGCGGAAATTGTCGTAATCGTCCCACCCGCCGGTCGGCGGCAGCGGCCCGCCGCTCTTGTAGCCGGTCTGTCCGCCGATCCAGGCGATATTGGCGAGACGGAACGCGCCGTAATGGAACCAGTCGTCGCCCATCCAGCCGTCGATCATCGGGCTTTCCGGCGCCGCGACCTTCAGCGCCGGGTGCGGATGGAGCAGCGCCATGACGACCGTAAAGCCTTCGTAGCTCGACCCGATCATGCCGACGCGCCCGTTGGACTGCGGCAGGTTCGCCTTGTTCACCAGCCATTCGATCGTGTCATAAGCGTCGGTGGTGTGATCCACCTTGGTCGGGTTCAGCGGACCGATGACGGGACGCGTCACGACATAGTCGCCCTCCGACCCGTATTTGCCGCGGATGTCCTGATAGACGCGGATATAGCCGTTCTTCGAAAAGATCTCGTCCGACAGCGGCAGCGCATTGACCATCGATGGCGAATCGCTGCGGTTGGCACGGCCCGAGGCATTGTACGGCGTGCGCGTCAGCACGATCGGCGCATTGGTCGCATTCTTGGGGATGACGATGACGGTGTGCAGCTTCACCCCGTCGCGCATCGGGATCATCACGTCGCGCTTGATGTAATCGTGATCGGCGGTCGGCAGCACGAACTTCGCCGGGATATCGCCGCCCGGCGGCGGCAGGTTCGGGTTCGTCTGCGTCTGGGCCTGCACCCCCACCGACAGAAGCGCGATCGAGGACAGCAGCAGAACGGAACGACGCATCGGGAAATCTCCGGCAGGGATGTTGCCGCATGCTAACGTGGATGAGGCGGGCGGCAACCCCGGCCACCCCAATTCCTCCCCCGCCAGGGGGAGGTGGCGCCGCGAAGCGGTGACGGAGGGGGAGGTCAACGGTGTCCTTCGTTACGTGATCCGCCGCTTCCTCCCCCTCCACCATTCGGCTGACGCCGAACGGTCCCCCTCCCCTAGCGGGGGAGGACTTGGGGAGGATTACACCGCCCAAACCCCCACGTCCTCCTGCTGCCCGATCAGCGCCAGGCCATGCGCGATCGACGTCAGCTCGCCGCCCGTCGCCAGCCGCGCCTCGCCGAACCGCTCGGCGAACAACCGCCGGATGCGCGGCGTCAGCGACGTACCGCCGGTCAGGAACACCCGGTCGATCCCCTCCGCCGCAACACCCGCTGCGACCAGCGCCTGATCCACCGCCGCATCGATCCGCGCGACATCGGGCGCGATCCATGCCTCGAAATCGGCGCGCCGCACCTCCGCCGCGATGTTCAGCCCCGCGCCCTCGAAGCGGAACTCCGCCGCCTCCGCCGCCGACAGCGCGCGCTTCAACCGCCCGACTGCGTCGTAGAGGTGGTATCCCTCTTCCTCCTCGATCACCGCGATCATCCGCCCGATCGCCTCCGGGTCGGTCGCGGTGCGGCGCAGCTTCTCCAGCTCGGCCAGCGTCTTGCGGTTGCGCATCAGCGCGAGGCGCGACCAATCGGCGAAGTCGGCGAAATAGCCGCCCGGGATCTCCAGCACCTTGTCGAACGAGCGATAGGTGCCGCCCTTGCCCAGCATCGGCATCACCAGATGCTCGACGATCCGCCGGTCGAAGCGGTCACCCGCGATCCCGACGCCGGCATGGCCCAGCGGCTCGCACCGCCGCCCTGCGCCCGGCGCGGCGATCCGCACCACCGAAAAGTCGCTGGTGCCGCCGCCGAAGTCCGCGACCAGGATCGTCGCCGGGTCCGCCAGCCGCTCGGCGTAGCTGAACGCCGCGCCCATCGGCTCGTAGACGTAATGCAACTCCGCGCCCAATTGCGCGAACACCGCATCGTAGCGCGCCTTCGCCAGCGCCTCGTCGGGCTTGGCGCCCGCGAACGTCACCGGCCGGCCGACCACGACGCGATCGGCGCGTGCCATCGCCCCCTTCGCGCGCGCGGCCATCTTGGCGACGAACAGCTGGCCCAGTTCCTCGAAGCGCATCCGCCGATCGAACACCGGCGCGGTATCGAAGCTCGCATTCGCCGCCACCGATTTGAACGACTGGAGGAAGCGGCTGCCTTGCGGAAAGTCGAGATATTCGCGGATCGCCCACGGCCCCGCCTCCGACAGCACGCCGCCGCGCCCGCGCTCGTCCTCCCAGAAGCACAGCGCCGACCGGAATACCGCGTCGGCGCCATCGGGCGCGTCGAGCGTCACCAGTTCCGCCTGCCCTCCGCGCGCCACCGCGGCGACGGAATTGGTGGTGCCGAAATCGAGGCCGAGCGTGTGTGTGGTCATGGCGGGGGCGCATCGACCGCGTGGCGGCAGGGGTCAAGCCGTTGCGTCTCGGCTCCGACGACGTCGTCCGCCGATTCAGCCCGCCCGATATGTGGAACCTCGCCACCCCCACACCGTCATTCCCGCGCAGGCGGGAATCCAGAACCTCTGACGGTGCGGCTCTATCGAAGACCTGCGCGTCTGGATTCCCGCCTCCGCGGGAATGACGAAGAAGAGGCCCCCACCCCCAGCAATCTTTCCTTACACGATTGAACTCGAACCGTTTCGGCCCCGAAGCGTTCGGCATCGATGCGGGGGATCAGGGGCTTCATCATTACCGGCGGCTGCATCCTGCTGACAGGCTGCAACACGCATCAGTCGACGCTCGCGCCGTTCGGCGCCGACGCCGCCGACATCCGCCACCTGTTCCTGCTGATGCTCGCCGGCGCGGTCGTGATCGCCGGCGCGCTCGCACTGCTGATGCGCCATGCGGTGCGCGCGCCCGAAGGCGAGCTGGGCCTGCGCGGCGGCATGCGCCTCGTCCTGTGGCTCGGCGGCATCATCCCCACAATTCTGCTGCTCGGCCTGCTCGTCTACTCGCTCCCCTTCATGCGCCCCCGCCCCATCGCGCCCGCCGATCTGCACGTCGCGGTCGATGGCGAGCAATTCTGGTGGCGCGTCACCTATCGTCCCGCAGACAGCCCCCCGATCGAGGCCGCCGACGAAATCCGCATTCCCGTCGGCCGTACCGTCGCCTTCCGCCTGACCGCGGCCGATGTCGTCCACAGCTTCTGGATTCCCGGCCTCGCCGGCAAGATGGACATGATTCCCGGCCGCACCAACACATTGGTCGTGCGCGCCGACAAGGCCGGGCGTTACCGCGGCCAGTGCGCCGAATTCTGCGGCCTCAGCCACGCGCTGATGGCGCTGGACGTCATCGCGATGGAGCCCGCGGCATTCGACGCCTGGCTCGCCGACCAACGCCGCCCGGCCACGTCCCGGGGCGACGGCGCCCGCTTGTTCGCGCAGAACGGCTGCAACGCCTGCCACACCGTCCGCGGCGCCGGTCCGGCGGGCCGCATCGGCCCCGACCTCACCCATTTCGGCAGCCGCCCGACGCTCGCCGCCGGCATCCTGCCGATGACGACCGCCAACGTCGCCGCCTTCATCCGCCATCCGGAAAAGACCAAGCCCGGCGTCCGCATGCCGGCCTTCCCGCAACTCACCCCAGCCGAGGCCACCACCATCGCCCGCTATCTCGAGGGCCTGAAATGAGCCTCCACGCGCAAGACGACCCGCAGCTCCGCGCCGCCCAGGAAGAGCGCCTGCGCGCGGTGTGGAAGGCGCCCACCGGCTGGTTCTTCCGCTGGACCGACGTCAACAACAACCGCATCGGCGTGTGGTACACGCTGACCGCCTTCGGCTTCATGCTGTTCGCCGGTGTGCTCGCGCTCATCATGCGCACGCAGCTGGCGGTGCCCGACAACGATCTCGTCAGCGCGAACACCTTCAACCAGCTGTTCACGCTGCACGGCTCGATGATGATGTTCCTCTTCGCCGTCCCAATGTTCGAGGCGGTGTCGATCATCCTGCTGCCCCAGCTGCTGGGCGCGCGCGACCTGCCGTTCCCGCGCCTGTCGGCGTTCGGATACTGGAGCTTCCTGCTCGGCGGCGTGTTCGTCGGTGGGTCGATCTTCTTCAATGCCGCACCCGATGGCGGCTGGTTCATGTACCCGCCGCTGACGACGCGCACCGACCTCAGCGGCCTCGGCGCCGACATCTGGATGCTCGGCCTCAGCTTTATCGAAGTCTCGTCGGTCGCCGCCGCGGTCGAGCTGATCGTCGGCGTATTGAAGTGCCGCCCGCCCGGCATGCGCCTCAACCTGATGCCGCTCTACGCCTGGTACATCCTGGTCGTCGCGGTGATGATCCTGTTCGCCTTCCCGCCGCTGATCGCAGGCGACCTGTTGTTCGAAATGGAGCGACTGCTCGGCTGGCCGTTCTTCGATGCGGCCAAGGGCGGCGACCCCTTGCTCTGGCAGCACCTGTTCTGGATCTTCGGCCACCCCGAAGTCTATATCGTCTTCCTGCCCAGCATCGCCCTGTTCGCGATGCTGATCCCCACCTTCGCGCAGCGGCATCTGCTCGGCTATCCGTGGATCGTGCTGGCGGCGGTGGGCACCGCCTTCCTGTCGTTCGGCCTGTGGGTCCACCACATGTTCGCGACCGGCCTGCCCAAGATCAGCCTCGCCTTCTTTTCCGCCGCGTCCGAAGCCGTCGCGATCCCCACCGGCGTCCAGATCTTCGCGTTCATCGCGACCTTGTGGGCGGGCAAGGTGAAATGGTCGACGCCTTTGCTCTACGCGAGCGGCAGCCTCGCGATCTTCGTCATCGGCGGGCTGACCGGCGTGATGGTCGCGATCGCACCGTTCGACTGGCAGGCGCACGACACCTATTTCGTCGTCGCGCACCTCCATTACGTGCTGATCGGCGGGACGTTGCTGCCGTTGTTCGGGGGCCTCTATTATTACTGGCCGCTCATCACCGGCAAAAAGCTCAGCGACCGCCTCGGCCGCATCGCCTTCTGGATCATGTTCGTCGGCGTGAACCTCACCTTCTTCCCGATGCACCTCTCGGGCCTGGAAGGCATGCCGCGCCGCGTCTTCACCTACCCCGCCGACCTCAATATCGGCTGGCTCAACCTCGCCTCGACGGCCGGCTCGTACCTGTTCGCAACCGGCGTCCTGGTACTCGTGCTCGACCTCGCGCTGTCGCCTACGCGGCGTAAAGCACCCCGCAACCCGTGGAACGCCGGCACGCTCGAATGGCTGGCGCACCCGGACGACGAGGATTGGGGCATCCGCTCGGTCCCGCTGATCGAAAGCCGCTACCCGATCTGGGACCAGAAGAACTTCGTGCAGAAGGTCGACGAAGGCCGCTTCTTCCTGCCCGATGCCGAGGAGGGCCGGCGCGAGACGATCATCACCTCCGTCCTCGATGCCAAGCCCGTCTCGGTCATCCGCCTCGGCACGCCCAGCGTAAAGCCGATGATCACCGCCGTCGCGCTGGGCGCGGTGTTCATCCTGACCACCTACCACCTCTACCTGGCGGCAGCGGCCAGCGGCGTCGTCACGCTCGCTTGCGTGCTCTGGTGGCTGTGGGACACCGCCGAAATCCCCGAAAAGCCTGCAAAGCCGATCGGCCACGGCATGACGATGCCGCTCTACATTTCCGGCCCCGCGGCGCCCGGCTGGTGGGCGATGTTCATCACGATGATGGCCGACGCCACCGCCTTTTCGGGCCTCGTCTTCGGCTATTATTTCTACTGGACGATTCACCCCGATTTCGGCGCGGGTTTCGCCGGGCCGGGCGCCAGTGGGCCGCTGTTGGCGCTGGGCCTGAGCCTCGCCAGTTGGGCCGCCACCGTCGCCGCCCGTGAGCTCAACCACCGCAGCGCCGTGGCACTCGCCCGCGTGGCGCTCGTCGCGGGCGCGGCCGCCGCGCTCGCCAGCATCGTCGCGGCGCTGGGATCGCTCGACGGCCTCGACCCCAAGGCGAACGTCTATCCCGCGATCGTCTGGGTGTTGATCATCTGGACCGCCGTCCACGCCGGCGTCGGCATCGTCATGCAGCTCTACACGCTCGCGCGCAGCCTCGCGCGGAGGATGACCCCCACGCATGACGCCGACCTGCGCAACATCACCGTCTACCAGCATTTCTTCGCGCTCACCGCGCTCGTCACCTATCTGACGGTCGGCCTGTTCCCGGAGGCGGGGCTGTGAAGCGCCTCCTCACTCGCGCGCGCAGCTTGCGCGTCACGCTATGGACGCTGATCGTCCCCCCGACCACCTGGGCGGTGCATTTCCTCTTCTCCTACCTCTGGGCCGCCGTCTCCTGCGCAAAACTCGGGCAATGGGCGCGCTTCCCCACCGCCTTCGCCATCGGCACGATCGCGGCGCTCATGGTCATCGTCGCGTCGGGTCTGATCGCCTGGCAGCAATCGCGCACGCCCGGCGATCCGCCGCCGCACAACGAAGGCACCGACATCGATCGCCTGCGCTTCCTCGCATACGCGACGATGCTGCTCGCAGGCCTGAGCTTCGTCGCGGTGATCTTCACCGCCGCCCCCGTCATCGTGCTGAGCGATTGCCGATGAGCCGCGCGCCCCTGCTCGCCGGCCTTGCCCTCGTGCCGGTCGGCTGGGCGCTCAGCCCGTTCGGCATGACCGGCCATATGGCCGCGCACATGATCGCCGTCGCCATCGCCGCGCCGCTGATCGCGCTAGGAGTACAGGGCAGCCGCTACGACCCCGCAACGCTGGTCCCCCGCCTCGCCACCCCACTCGCCGCCGCACTCGTCGAGGCGGTGGTGGTATGGGGCTGGCACGTCCCCGCGCTGCGCCGCCTCGTCGCGCACGCGCCGCTGTGGCTTGGAATCGAACAGGCGATGTTCCTTGCCGCCGGGCTGCTGCTCTGGTCCGCCGTGCTCGCCCCCCGCCACCGCGCCGCGGGCGTCGCCGCGTTGCTCGTCACCTCGATGCACATGACGTTGCTCGGCGCGCTGATCGGCCTCGCGCCCCGACCGCTCTACACGCATCACGGAGCGGACGCGCTCGCCGACCAGCAACTCGCCGGCGTCGTCATGCTGCTCGTCGGTGGCATCGCCTATCTCGTTGGCGGGCTGGCGATGCTCGGCCGCCTGCTCCAGCCGCGCGAGGGAGCGCCCGCATGACGATCCGCATCACCTGGTTGCGCTCCATCCTCGCCGCGATCCTGCTCGGCGCTGCCGGCATGCTGTTCGCCTGGTCGGGCATCATGAACCTCGCCGCCTCGTCGGGCCATTGGAAGATCACCGACTGGTTCCTGCACTGGGCGATGCGCAGTTCGGTGCGCACGCATGCCGCCTTCACCGCGCCCGACGATCCCGCCGACGCGCGCAGCCTCGTCAGCGCCGCGGGCCATTTCGCCAATTCCTGCGCGGTCTGCCACGGCGCCCCCGGCGTGAAGCCCTCGCCCGTCATGCAGGCCGCCACCCCGCCCGCGCCGGACCTCGCGATCAACGCGAAGGAATGGACCGACAAACAGCTGTTCTGGATCCTCCAGCACGGCGTCAAATACACCGGCATGCCCGCCTGGGCGGTGCAGGACCGCCCCGACGAAGTGCGCCGCATGGTCGCCTTCGTCCGCCGCCTGCCCGGCATGACGCCCGCACACTATCAGGCGCTGGTCGCCGCCGCGGACCCCGCCGCGCCGCTCTCGCAATGCGCCGGCTGCCATGGCAGCGACGGACGCGGTCGCAATGCGCCCGACATGCCGATCCTCGGCGGCCAGTCGCAGGCGGCGCTGCTCGCCGCGCTGCAAGGCTATGCCAACGGCACCCGCTCCAGCGCGGTGATGCAGCAGGTCGCGATGCGCATGACGCCCGAACAGATGCGCTCCGCCGCCCGCGCCTATGCCGCCATGCCCGGCCTAGGCGCCGCGCGCGCGCCCACCAATAATGCCGCTGCGGCGCGCATCGTCGAACAGGGCCTGCCCGCGAAGCAACTGCCCGCCTGCGCCAGCTGCCACGCTCCCGGCAAACCCTATCCCGTCCTCGCCGGCCAGCGTGCGAGCTACATCGCGCAGCGCGTGCGCCACTGGCGCGGCGACGACACCGTGGTCGACGCGCGCAAGAGCCACGCGACCATGCCCGTCATCGCCCGCCGCATCCCCGAAGACATGATCGACCCGCTCGCCCGTTATCTGGCGGGCCGGTAACCAGCACCCCCTCGTCACCCCGGACTTGATCCGGGGTCCCGCTTTCCACCGCCGCAGAAGAAGAAGCGGGATCCCGGCTCACGGCCGGGATGACGGATAGAAAAGGCCTCTACCGCGCCCGGCCGACCTCGTCGCCCAGCTTGATCTCGAACAGCGTCGGCCAATATTTCCCCGTCACGAACAAGCGGTCGTGCGCCGCATCGTACGCGATGCCGTTCGCCACCGCGTCGGGATCGGGATTGTTGATCTCTGCGATCAGCGGCCTGAGGTCGATCAGCGCCTCCACCTTGCCGCTCGCCGGATCGATCCGCGCGATGAACCCGCTCATCCACACATTGGCCAGGATCTTGCCGCCAACATATTCCAGCTCGTTCAGATTCTTCAGCGGCCGCCCGTTGAGCGTCACCGCGATCCGCCCGCGCTCGGCGAAGCGCACCGGGTCCATCCGCCGCAGCACCGGCGTGCCGTCGGACAGCAGGATCGACGTTGCGTCGCTGGTCATGCCCCAGCCCTCGCCCGTGTAGCGGAACGGCTTGCCCGTCTGCGTCAGCGGCGGCAGCGCCCAGCGGAATCCGATCCCCGTCTTCCACGTCACGCTGGCCAGGTTCTTCTGCCAGCAGGCGATTCCTTCACCGAACAGGTCGGGCGACAGCCGTGCGCGCGCCACCACCTTGCCATCGTCGAGCGTCACCCGTCGGATATCCGACGCGCCTTCCTTACCCGTGCTTTCGTACAGCGCGCCGCCGCAGAACAGCAGCCCCTCGGTAAATGCCCCCGAATCATGCGGGAAGCGCGCCACCACATCAGCGGCATAGACCGGCACGCCCGATTCGGCGTCGGCCGCGGGAACAGCCTGAGCGGCAGGCGGTGCAGCAGGCGTACGCGGCGCGTTGGTGCGAGTGGCCTGCGGAGCCGTCGCTGACTGACGCGACACGGCCGCCCCCGCCGCGCCCAGAACCGCCACCGCCGCGGCGATCGCCGCCAGAGAAGATCGTGCCATCATCGGCACATGCCGTCGCACGCCCGCCCGAAAAACGCAAAAAGCAGGCGGTGCTCGCCGCTACGCTCCGGCGAAGACCGCGCTGCCTACCGCATGCAGGCCGTCGGTCATGAAACACGAGGCGCAGGCAAAGGCCTTGCTCTGCCCGTGGCGACCCTTCCGATGTGATGAACCCGGCTCGATCGACAGTGCCAACAGACCGGCAGTCCTCCCCCGCCAGGGCGCATCGGGATGAACGGCCCCCGGCCGTTCAAGATCATGCCGGGGGCATGATCGACCCGAGGCGCTGGCACCGCCGAAGGCGGTGACGGAGGGGGAGGACAGGAGCGTTTTGGATAGCAGAGCGCTACCCCACTCCCCCTCCGTCATGCCTGCGGCATGCGAACGTCCTCGCGAGGGGGGAGGACCAAGCCAACGGGCCGAATGCAATCAGCCGTGGGCCCTGGCCGGGACGGCAGTCGCGCCGAACACCAGATCGGCCTCCACATTGCCCACGCTCCGCCCCCGAAACGCAAAAAGCCCGGCACCTGCGGATCGCAGGGCCGGGCCTTTCACATTAGCGAATCGGGACGATTACGAAGCCGGCGACAAGTTCACCGCGGCATATTTGCCACGACGGTCGACCTCGAGTTCGAACTGCAGCTTGTCGCCTTCGTTCAGCGTGCCCATGCCGGCGCGCTCGACGGCCGAGATGTGGACGAACGCGTCGGGCTGGCCATCGTCGCGCTGAATGAAGCCGAAGCCCTTCATCGCGTTGAAGAACTTGACCGTGCCGGTCGCCTTCTCACCGGTCAGCTGGCGCTGCGGGCCACCGGCGCCGCCAGCGCGCGGACCACGATCGCCGAAGCCGCCTTCACGCGGCTCGCGGGGGGCGCGCTCGGTCACCGCCATCGGCTCGCCGTCGATCTTCAGCTCGGTCGCCGAGATGCGACCACCGCGGTCGACCAGCGTGAAGCCGAGCGGCTGGCCTTCGGCAAGCGCGCTGAGGCCCGCCTGCTCGACCGCCGAGATGTGGACGAACACGTCTTCGCCGCCGTCATCACGGACGACGAAGCCGAAGCCCTTCTGCGCGTTGAAGAACTTGACCACGCCGGTGCCTTCGCCGACGACCTGCGGGGGCATGCCGCGGCCACCGCCGCTGAAGCCGCCACCACCGCCGCCGCCACGGAAACCACCGCCGCCGCCGCCGAAGCCGCCACGGTCGCCGCCGCCGAAGCCGCCGCCACCGAAGCCACCACCGCCGAAGCCGCCACGATCACCGCCGCCAAAGCCGCCGCCACCGAAGCCGCCGCCGCCGTAGCTGCTGCCGCCACCGAAATCGTCGCCGCCGAAACCGTCGCGCTTGTCGCGACCACGTCCGCCACGATTGCCGCGGCCACCTTTGTCGTAACTCATAACCCTATTCGTCTTCCCGGTTCGCCCGCATCCAATCCGTCGAAGAACCCGTGCGCCGGACGACGAACGCGAGCCTCCGGGCGCCAAACCTATTGCGCCTTGGGACCTGCCATAGCGCACATTACAAGTCCCCGCGAACAAATTCGTCGTATCTTGGGGGCAAGTCGTGCCGATACTTGCCCATTGTGGCCGCCACAGCACGTTTATCGCTGTGGTGCGCGCGTATCGCGATGTTTCGGTGACACAATGTTAATCGTTGAGCCGCGCCGCGGAGCCGCGTAGGGCTGCGGCATGACCGTTCACTTCCACGAGGAAGACCTCCCCGCCGACGTCTTCGCTCCCGGCGCATCGATCGCCGTCGACACCGAAACCATGGGCCTCATCACGCCCCGCGATCGCCTGTGCGTCGTGCAGCTGTCCGATGGTGGCCCCGACGAACATCTGGTGCGCTTCGGCCCCGACAGCGACTATGCCGCACCGAACCTGAAGGCGGTGCTCGCCGATCCGGCACGCCTCAAGCTCTATCACTTCGGCCGGTTCGACATCGCCGCGGTCCAGCATTATCTCGGCGTGGTCGCAGCGCCCGCGTACGACACCAAGATCGCCTCGCGCCTGATCCGCACCTACACCGATCGCCATGGCCTGAAGGAACTGGTCCGCGAACTGCTGGGGCAGGAACTCAGCAAGCAGCAGCAGTCGTCCGACTGGGGATCGCCCGAGCTCAGCGACGCGCAAAAGGATTATGCGGCCAGCGACGTCCGCTTCCTTCACCGCCTGAAGACCGAGCTGGACCGCCGCCTGATCCGCGAAGGCCGCATGGAGCTGGCGCAGCAGTGTTTCGACTTCCTGCCGACTCGCGCCGCGCTCGATCTTGCCGGCTGGCCCGAAATCGACATCTTTGCGCATGCCTGAGTCGATGGCGGCCAACGGCGAAGGCTTCGCGCGCGTGCGGACGGCACGCCAGCGCTGGGCCGCGCCCGGCAGCCGCCACGACCGGCTGATCACCCTGCTCAACAGCGGGCTGCCGATCGCGATCGGCGTGCTCGCCGCCTTCCTCGTCATGGCGCCGCTGACCGCCAGCAACGAAGTCTCCTTCGTGCTCGACAAGAACAAGGTCGAGGTCGCCAAGGAACGCATGAAGCTGCAGGCCGCGACCTATCGCGGGCAAGACGACAAGGGGCAGGCGTTCACGCTCAACGCCGGCTCGGCGGTGCAGCAGAGCAGCAGCGTCCCGATCGTCGAGATCAACCGCATGGCCGCCGATCTGCAACTGCAGGACGGCCCGGCAACGCTGCGCGCCGATCAGGGGCGCTACGACCTCAAGACCGAACAGATGAAGGTCGACGGGCCGATCGCGGTGCGCGGGCCCAACAACTATCGCCTCGATACCAGCGACGCGACTATCGATCTGAAATCCAAGACGATGCAGAGCGACGGCAAGGTCACCGGCACCGTCACGCAAGGGAATTTCAGCGCCGATCGCCTGAACGCGAACCTCGACGATCGCACCGTGCGGCTCACCGGCAATGCCCGCTTGCGGATCGTGCCGGGAAGGACGAAATAGCCGCCCATGCGCGCGCTCCCTTTCCTCATCCCTGCCGTCCTCGCTGTGGCCGCCCCTCTGGCCGCGCAGACCGCGCACAATTCGAATGCGCCGATCGATTTCGGCGCGGACACGATCGAATTGCAGGACAAGGCGAATCGCGCGGTCCTGTCGGGCAACGTCAATGTCCGCCAGGCGGAAATGACGCTCACCGCGGCGCGCATGACGGTGTTCTATACGGGCCAGGTGATCGGCGGAAACCCGCAGGTCTCGCGCCTCGACGCGAGCGGCGGCGTCACGGTCAAGCGCCCGGACCAGACCGCCAAGGCGCAATATGCCATCTACGATCTCAACCGCCGCGTCATCACGATGCTCGGCGCGGTCACGCTGACGCAGGGCGGCAATACCGTCAACGGCGGCCGCCTGACGATCAACCTCGACACCGGCCGCGCCGTGATCGACGGCTCCTCGGTCCGCGGATCCGCCGGCGCCCCCGGCGCGACGACTAGCGCCGCCCCCAACGGCCGCGTGACGGGCACCTTCTCGGTCCCGAAGCGCAACTGACCCCCCAAAAGTCCTCCCCCGCCAGGGGGAGGTGGCGCCGCCGAAGGCGGTGACGGAGGGGGAGGTCAACGGCGAACGTCGCGTATGTGGCAACGCCCCCTCCACCACTCGGCTCGCGCCGAGCGGTCCCCCTCCCCCGCTACGCGAGGGAGGACTTGGCACCGACCCGCCCCCACCCATCGCAAGGGGGCTTCCCTCCGCGCGCTCCCCGCGCCATGACGTGCCCCGCATGCACGAAGCTTGCCAACGCGCAACGCTCTACTAACCCTTTGATGCGAGGCATCAGCCGATGGACGCCGTGACCGACCTTCAGACCGCCGAAGCGATCCACGAAGCGCCCGCCAACCGCGGCCTGCAGGCGATCTCGATCGCCAAATCCTACGACAAGCGCGTCGTCCTCACCGACGTTTCCGTCTCGGTCGACCGCGGCGAGGTGGTCGGCCTGCTCGGCCCCAATGGCGCGGGCAAGACGACCTGCTTCTATTCGGTGATGGGGCTGGTGAAGCCCGATTCGGGCCGCATCATGCTCGACGGCGAGGATATCACCCGCCTGCCGATGTACCGCCGCGCGATCCTGGGCCTGGGCTATCTGCCACAGGAAACCAGCATCTTCCGCGGCCTGTCGATCGAAAAGAACATCGGCGCGGTCCTCGAACTCTCCGAACCCGACAAGTCCAAGCGCCCCGCCAAGCTCGACAAACTGCTCGACGAATTCGGCCTCACCCGCCTGCGCACCAGTCCCGCCATGGCGCTGTCGGGTGGCGAGCGCCGCCGCGCCGAAATCGCCCGCGCACTTGCCGCCGATCCGTCGATCATGCTGCTCGACGAACCCTTCGCCGGCATCGACCCCATTTCGATCGCCGACATCCGCGATCTGGTGAAGGACCTGAAGCGCCGCGACATCGGCGTGCTCATCACCGACCACAATGTCCGCGAAACGCTCGACATCGTCGACCGCGCCTACATCATCTACGACGGCCGCGTGCTGTTCGCCGGCAGCCCGGAAGAACTGGTCGCCGACGCCAACGTCCGCCGCCTGTACCTCGGCGAGGGCTTCTCGCTGTAGGGTTATGGTAGCGGAGCTCGCCCTCTTCCCCTCTCCCTCTGGGAGAGGGGCAAGCCGCGCAGCGGCGCGGGGTGAGGGTGAGTGCGAAACGCTTGCGCCTCTTTCTACCCTCACCCTTCCGCCGCTTTCAGCGGCTCCCTCCCTCTCCCAAAGGGAGAGGGAGCTGTGAGCCTCGCCCCGCGCCTCGACATCCGCCAGTCGCAATCGCTGGTGATGACGCCGCAGCTGCAGCAGGCGATCAAGCTGCTCGCGCTGTCCAACCTCGAAATCGAAGGCTTCATCGCCGAAGAGATCGAGAAGAACCCGCTGCTCGAAGCCGCGCAGACCGAAGAGATCGTCCGCCCCGAACGCATCGAGCGGGACGAACCGGCCGGTGCCGACGACCTCGTCACCGGTGCCGCCAAGGCCGATCCGCTCGACGTCGATTACGCCACCGAAAGCCACCAGCAGGACAGCGTCGCCGACGGCGGCGGCGGCTTCGACGGGGCATTGAGCCTCAACGGCGGATCGGGTGGCGGCGGCATCGGTGGCGAAGACGGCATCGATTTCGATTCGTTTGCGGAAGGCGACAAGAGCCTCGCCGACCATCTGCTCGCTCAGGCCGGTGCGGTCATCGACGGACCCGACTGGTTCATCGCCCAGCATCTGATCGACCAGATCGACGAGGCGGGCTACCTTACCGTCCCCCTGCTCGACATCGCCAATCGCCTCGGCACCGCGCTCGCCCGCGTCGAACGCGTCCTCGCGCAGATCCAGACGCTCGATCCCACCGGCGTCGGCGCGCGCGACCTCGCCGAATGCATCGCGCTCCAGGCGAAGGAGGCGGACCGCTATGATCCCTGCATGGCGCGGTTGATCGACAATCTCGATCTGCTCGCGCGCGGCGAGCTCACCCGCCTCAAGCGCATGTGCGGCGTCGACGACGAGGACATGGCGGACATGATCCGCGAGCTGCGCAGCTACGATCCCAAGCCCGGCTGCCGCTACGGCGGCGAACCCGCGCCCGCCGTCACCCCCGACCTGTTCGTGATGAAGACCAAGGCGGGCTGGGGCATCGAACTCAACGCCGCGACGCTGCCGCGCGTCCTCGTCAACCGCCGCTATTATCACGAACTCAGCCACGGCCCGCAGGACAAGACGTCCAAGGCCTGGCTGTCGGACGCGCTCGCCTCCGCCAACTGGCTCATCAAGGCGCTGGACCAGCGCCAGCGCACGATCATCAAGGTCGCGACCGAGATCGTGAAGCAACAGGAGGCGTTCTTCCTGCAAGGCGTCGCGCACCTCAAACCGATGACGCTCGCCAAGGTCGCCGAGGCGATCGAGATGCACGAATCGACCGTCAGCCGCGTGACGAGCAACAAATACTTAAGCTGCGCGCGCGGCGTCTTCGAACTCAAATACTTCTTCACCAGCGCGATCCAGGCCGCCGACGGCGGTGACGCGGTGTCGGCCGAAGCGGTGAAGAGCGCAATCCGCGCACTCATCGCCGGCGAGGGCGCCAAGATCCTGTCCGACGACACACTGGTCGAGCTGCTCCAGGCCAAAGGCTTCGACATCGCCCGCCGCACCGTCGCCAAATACCGCGAAGCGATGGGCATCGGCAGCTCGGTACAACGCCGCCGCGCGCGGGCGTTGGGGGGTTAACCCCACCTAGCCTTCCTCGACTGCGGAAGAAGCGGGACCCCGGCTCAAGGCCGGGGTGACGTTTGGGGGGAGAAGCCGGGGACAAATCGCGAGCGAGCCTCCCAGCCGGCAAACCAACTAAGCCCCCCTTCGTCACCCCGGGCTCGACCCGGGGTCCCGCTTCTTCCCTTCTTCAGTCGAACACACGCCCCATAAAACCATCCGATCTTGACTCATCACTGGCCCGTTCGCACCATCCCCGCATGGCACACGACCGCGGCGGCTGGGTCTACATCATGAGCGACCGCTACCGCGGCACGATGTACGTCGGCGTCACCGCGCATCTCGCCGCCCGCATCCACCAGCATCGCACCGGCGACGGATCGGACTTCTGCCGCCGCTACGGATTGCACCGCCTCGTCTGGGCCGAACGCAGCGACGCGATCGCCGACTGCATCGCCCACGAAAAGCGCCTCAAACGCTGGCACCGCGACTGGAAGATCGCCCTGATCGAACGGGGCAACCCCAACTGGCGCGACCTCTCCGACCAGTTCGCCTGATCCACCCGCCCCCGTCACGCAACCGGCGCCACCCCTCTTCCGTCACCCCGGCCGTGAGCCGGGGTCCCGCTTCTTACGTCGTCGCCAAGAGAGAAGCGGGATGCCGGATCAAGTCCGGCATGACGGGGTAGGCAATTGCGCCGCCGGCAGGCCCTCTTCCGGTCTGGATCGACGGCCCTATTCCGGGAACCGATACCGCATCGCCACATCGCAGCGGGCATAGCGGCCACCATAATCGCGCATGATTTCGGCATCATGCACGAAGCCGACCTTCTCATACAAATGTATCGCCGGCGCACAGCGCGCGTTGGTCAGCAGGTACAGCGTTTCCGCGCCCAACTCGGCCCCACGCGCGATCATCGCGCGTAACAGGAACTCGCCCGCCTTGCGTCCGCGCGCTTCAGGCAGGACGCCCATCTTGGTCAATTCGAAGCGGCGCTCCCCGGTCTTCTGCAACGCACACGCCCCCACGACACCCAGCCCCTCCGCGGCGACGAAGCGGATATCGCCACCTGGCGCGATGATGCGCGCCCGCGGCTGTTCCAGCACCTCGCGATCGGTCGGTTCGAGCGTGAACATCGTCTCGATCCACTGTGCGTTGATGTCGTGGAACGCCGGGGCGAGGTCGTCGGAAAACGGCAGCACCGTCAGCATCGGCGCGCGTCGGTCGAGCGATGCGTCATCGAGTCCCCGCTCCAGCCTCGCCAGCAGGGCGAGCAACGGCCGTGCGCCATCGCCGCACACCTCCGCCACCGCTGCCTCGACGCGCGGCCAGACGGTCGCCGCCGACTGCGCCAGCACGGCCTGTGCCTGCTCGGTGAGCGCGACCGTCTTGTGGCGTTGATCGCGATGGACCTTCGTCGTTGCGACTAAACCCAGCTCAGCAAGTCGCGCGACGCTGCGGGTCACCGCCGGCTGGCTGAGGCCCAGCGACTGGGCCATCGCACCGATGGTCATCGGCCCTTCGCGGTCCAGCGTCGCGAGCAGCGGATAATGGCTGGGCTGGAGCGGCAACCCGGCTTGTTCGATCACGCGGGCGACGTCCGCCTGCATCCGTTCGCCCAATCGCCGCATGCGGCTGCCTAGGAACAGCAGCCCGCGTTCGCTGATGACGTCACCAGACATTCTCCGCCTCCCCAATCTATATGCACAGTTATATTACCATGCATGTAGATCGCAAGTGGATCAATCGTCCTCGTCCTCGAACCCGACCAGCGCCAGCGCACGCGCCTTCATCTGGCGTTGCTCGCACCAATGGACCAGCGCCTCCTCGCGGCCATGCGTCACCCACACTTCGCGCGGCGCGATCTCGGTCAGCGTCTCCGTCAGTTCGTCCCAATCGGCATGGTCGGACAGGATCAGCGGCAGCTCGACGTTCTTCTGCCGCGCGCGCTGGCGCACCCGCATCCAGCCACTCGCCATCGCGGTGATCGGATCGGGCAGCCGCCGCGACCATCGGTCGTTCAGCGCACCCGGCGGGCACATCACCACATGCCCCGCCATGTCCGCCTTCTTCGCATCGGCGACCGGCAACAGCTCGCCCAATCGCACGCCATGTTCGGCATACAGGTCGCACAAGCGCTGCAACGCGCCATGGATGTAGATCGGCGCTTCGTGCCCGCGCTCGCGCAGCTCGGCGATCACCCGCTGCGCCTTGCCCAGCGCATAGGCCCCCACCAGCACGCAGCGATCGGGATTGGCGTGCAGGCGGTCGATCAGCTTGTCGATCTCGTCGCCGGTATCGGGATGGCGGAACACCGGCAGCGCGAACGTCGCCTCGGTCACGAACACATCGCACTGCACCGGCTCGAACGCCGCACACGTGGGATCGGGTCGGCGCTTATAGTCACCCGACACGACCACCCGTTCGCCGCGATAATCGAGCACGATCTGCGCCGACCCCAGCACATGGCCCGCGGGGACATAGCCGACCTCGACCTCCCCCAAGCAAATACTCTCGCCATAGGCGACGGGATGGCCCGCCTGCGGCCCGTAGCGCGCGTCCATGATCGCCAGCGTCTCCGGCGTCGCCCACACCGCCTGATGCCCGCCGCGCGCGTGATCGGCATGGCCATGCGTCACAAGCGCCTTGGCCACGGGCTCCGACGGATCGATCCACGCATCGGCGGGCTTCACGTAGATCCCGTGCGGGTGCGGTTCCAGCCAGTCGCCCAATCGTGCCATCCCGCTACTACGCGCCAGATGGCTCGCGGTGTCCCGTCCAACCCCTCTTCGTCACCCCGGACTCGTTCCGGGGTCCACTCCGCGGCGAGGGGGATGGTTCGAGCCTCTTGCCCCCCGGCGGCCCAGTGGCCCCCGGAACCAGTCCGGGGTGACGAAAGGATGGAAGCGGCCCGACGCCACCCTACATACACCATGATGGACCTCCCCCAGCCGCTGACCGACTGGTTCGCCTCCCGCGGCTGGCACCCCCGCCGCCACCAGCTCGACATGCTGCGCGAGGCCCGCGCCGGCCGCCACGCCTTGCTCGTCGCCACCACCGGCGCGGGCAAGACGCTCGCCGGCTTCCTCCCCACGCTCGCCGAGCTGATCGAGCAGCCGACGGAAGGCCTCCACACCCTCTACGTCTCGCCGCTGAAAGCGCTCGCCGTCGACATCCAGCGCAACCTCGTCACCCCGCTGGACGAGATGGGCGTCGACATCCGCGTCGAAACCCGCACCGGCGACACCCCCAGCGACCGCAAGGCACGCCAGCGGGTGAAGCCGCCGCAGATCCTGCTCACCACGCCCGAATCGCTGTCGCTGCTGCTCAGCTATCCCGACAGCGTCACGATGTTCGCCGGCCTGAAGACGATCGTCGTCGACGAAGTCCACGCCTTCGCGACGGGCAAGCGCGGCGACCTGCTCTCGCTCTGCATGGCGCGCCTGCAAAGGATCAGCCCTGCCTTACGCCGCGTCGCCCTCTCCGCCACGATCGCCGACCCCGACGGCTATCGCGCCTGGCTCGCCCCCGACGGCGACATCGGTGAGGTCGCGCTGATCCAGGGTGAAGCCGGCGCCGATCCCGACATCACCATCCTGCTCCCCGAAGACCGCGTGCCCTGGTCCGGCCATTCGGGCCGCTATGCCGCGCAACAGGTGATGGCGGAGATCGAGGCGCACGACACCTCGATCATCTTCTGCAACACCCGCAGCCTCGCCGAACTGATCTTCCAGGATCTGTGGAAGGTGAACACCGACAGCCTGCCGATCGGCGTCCACCACGGCAGCCTCGCGCTCGAAGCGCGCCGCAAGGTCGAAGGCGCGATGGCGTCGGGCCGCCTGCGCGCATTGGTCGCCACCGCCAGCCTCGACCTCGGCGTCGACTGGGGCAATGTCGATTGCGTCATCCAGATGGGCGCGCCCAAGGGATCATCGCGCCTGCTCCAGCGCCTCGGCCGCTCCAACCACCGCCTCGACGAAGCCTCGCAAGGCATCCTCGTCCCCGGCAACCGCTTCGAATATCTGGAAGCCCGCGCCGCGCTCGACGCGGTGGAGGCGGGCGAACTCGACCCCGACATCTTCCGCCCCGGCGCGCTCGACGTCCTCGCTCAGCATGTCATGGCGCTCGCCTGCGCCGCGCCGTTCGATCAGGCCGCGCTGCTCGACGAAATCCGCTCCGCTTTGCCCTATTCGGCGCTCGACGACGAAACGTTCGACCGCGTGCTCCACTTCATCAGCGACGGCGGCTACAGCCTGAAGGCGTACGATCGCTTCAAGCGCCTGACGCAGGACCCCGACGGCCTGTGGCGCGTCAGCCACCCCAGGTTCGTGACGCAGCACCGCCTCAACGCCGGCATCATCGTCGAGGCGACGATGCTCAACGTCCGCTTCAAGAACGGCCGCCACCTCGGCAAGGTCGAGGAAGGCTTCGCCGCGCAGCTCAGCCCCGGCGACACCTTCTTCTTCGCCGGCCTGTCCTGCGAAGTGCAGAGCATCGACACCGAAGATCTCATCGTCCGCGCGTCGTCCAAACCCGCGCGCATCCCGACCTACGGCGGCAGCCGCATGCCGCTGTCGACCAACCTCGCCACTCGCGTCCGCCACTTCCTCGCCGAACCGGAGCAATGGCATCGCTTCCCGCCCGACGTGCGCGACTGGCTGGAATTCCAGGCGAAACGCTCCGCCCTCCCCCGTCCCGGCCAGCTGCTCGTCGAAACCTTCCCGCGCGAAGGCCGGCATTACATGGTCGCCTACAGCTTCGAAGGGTGGAACGCGCACCAGTCGCTCGGCATGCTCGTCACCCGCCGCATGGAGGCGGAGGGGCTCAAACCCTTAGGCTTCGTCGCCAACGACTATGCGCTCGCCTGCTACGGTCTGGAAAAGATCACCGACCCCGCCGCGCTGTTCAGCCCCGACATCCTCGAACACGAATTCGTCGACTGGGTGCAGCAGAGCCACCTGCTCAAACGCGCCTTCCGCGAGGTCGCGGTCATCGGCGGCCTCGTCGAACGCCAGCACCCCGGCAAGCGCAAGACCGGTCGCCAGGTGACCTTCTCGACGGACCTCATCTATGACGTGCTGCGCAAATACGAACCCACGCACCTGCTGCTGCAAGCCGCCTGGGACGACGCCCGCGCCCGCATGACCGACGTCGGCCGCCTGGCCCATCTGCTCGACCGCGCCGCCGACACGATGCTCCACGTCGACCTCGACCGCATCACCCCGCTCGCCGTCCCCGTCCTCACCCTGATCGGCCGCGAAAAGGTCTCGACCGGCTCCGCCGACGACGCGCTGCTGATCGAGGCGGAAGCCCTGGCGGCAGAAGCGATGCGGATCGATTGAGGGGGCTGGCTGTTGCGAAATTTCTCTAATGCCCGCTTCCGCTACTTATCAGGCTGTACCCGCCGGCCACACCGTACCGTCACATTCAACGCGTGTCTGTGGGAGCTTATAGATTAGAAGGCTCGACCATATTCCCAAAAGTGCGAAGGCTAAAACAATTGCGGAAAGGCGTGGTTTATTCAACCTCGTAAATGCGGAGACTGCCAATAAGAGCCAATACAGCCCGATCAAAATTGCAGCATAATCAACGGCGCCCCACTTGAAACACGCCGGGTCTGGGATCACGAAAACCAATACGATCCAAAAAGCTGCGCTAAGTCCGCATATCGCCAGCGCAACCCAGCTACATATTTGAATGAGCCGCATGATCCATGTCATCATCAGCGGTATATCAGGCTGCCATAAACCTGAGGTTACGAACGTCCCCTTTCCCACCCCCCTCTGTCCTACACGCCACAAATCTGGCAAAGGGCCCGCATGACCCATGCCCGCCGCACCCCGCCCCTCACCCGGCGGGCCCGTCGCGGAGGGCGTTTTCGACACTTACGTACCGTCCACTTCGTCCACTTCCGCGGTGCCGAATCGGCCCGCGCAGCCGCCCGAGACTGCCTGTGACCTCCCCCCGCCGCACCTTCGCGATCATCTCCCACCCCGACGCGGGCAAGACGACGCTTACCGAAAAACTGCTCTATTTCGGCGGCGCGATCCATCTCGCCGGCGAAGTGAAGGCGCGCGGGCAAAACCGCCGCGCGCGATCGGACTGGATGAAGATCGAGCAGCAGCGCGGCATCTCCGTCACCTCGTCGGTGATGACCTTCGAACGCGACGGCATAACCTTCAACCTGCTCGACACGCCGGGCCACGAAGACTTCAGCGAAGACACCTATCGCACGCTGACCGCGGTCGATTCCGCCGTCATGGTCATCGACGCCGCCAAGGGGATCGAGCCGCAGACGCGCAAATTGTTCGAGGTCTGCCGCCTGCGCTCGGTGCCGATCATCACCTTCGTCAACAAGGTCGATCGCGAAGGCCGCCCCGTCTTCGAACTGCTCGACGAGATCGCCGACATGCTCGCGCTCGACGTCGCGCCGATGAGCTGGCCTGTCGGCATGGGCGGCGAGTTCGAGGGCGTGCTCGACCTCACCACCAACACGATCAGCCGCCCCGAAGGCGACAGCCGCGCCTTCCTCGGCAAGACCGAGGCCGACCCCACACTGTCCGACCGCTGGGCGGAAGAGATCGAACTCGCCCAGGCGGGCTACGCCGAATTCGACGGCGAGGCCTATCGCAACGGTGACCTGACACCGGTCTATTTCGGCTCCGCGCTCAAGGACTTCGGCGTCGCCGAACTGATCGGCGCGCTCGCCGAGCACGCCCCGCCGCCGCGCGCGCAGCCTGCCGAACCTGCGCCCGTCGCACCGGACAACGACGAAGTCACCGGCTTCGTCTTCAAGGTGCAGGCGAACATGGACCCCAACCACCGCGACCGCATCGCCTTCATGCGGCTGTGTTCGGGCACCTTCAAACGCGGCATGAAGCTGACCCCCACCGGCCACGGCAAGCCGATCGCGGTCCATTCGCCGATCCTGTTCTTCGCACAGAATCGCGAAGTCGCCGACGAGGCCTTCCCCGGCGACATCATCGGCATCCCCAACCACGGCACGCTGCGCGTGGGCGATACCTTGTCGGAGCGCGCCGACGTCCGCTTCACCGGCCTGCCCAATTTCGCGCCCGAAATCCTGCGTCGCGTCCAGCTCAAGGACCCCACCAAGACCAAGCAGCTGCGCAAGGCGCTCGACGACATGGCCGAAGAGGGCGTGACGCAGGTCTTCTACCCCGAAATCGGCAGCAACTGGATCATCGGCGTCGTCGGCCAGCTCCAGCTCGAAGTGCTGCTCAGCCGCCTGGAGGTGGAATATAAGGTCGCCGCGGGCCTCGAACCCGCCCCCTTCGAAACCGCGCGCTGGGTCTCCGCGCAGGACCCCGCCGACCTCAAGGCCTTCACCGACCTCAACCGCTCGGCGATGGCCAAGGACCGCGACGGCAACCCCGTCTTCCTCGCCAAAAGCGCCTGGGAAGTCGGCTACATCGCCGACCGCTATTCGAAGGTAAGATTCGCGGCAACGCGCGAACGCTAACCCTCTCTCCGTCATCCCGGCGAACGCCGGGATCCATGGAGGCGGAGCGGCAACGGCGGCGCACCAACGCCCATGGCGCGCTGTCCATGGATCCCGGCCTTCGCCGGGATGACGAAAGGGGTGTTGGACGCCGGCACGTCCAACATTCTCACATTACACGACAATCTGGCAGGGCCTGTCCTACAAGGCGCAACTGCGCCACACCCCACCCCTTCATTCCCGCGAAGGCGGGAATCCATAACCTCTGACGTCGCGGCTCCATCGCCGCCGTCAGCGCGTCTGGCTTCCCGCCTTCGCGGGAATGACGGACACGGCTCTTTCTCACCCCACCCAGTCGCGCCGCAGCGGCTTCACCGCGCACAGCATCAACCCCGCCGCGACGACGTAAAACCCCAGCGCATAGACCGTCGCATAGCGTAGCGCGTCCGCTCCGTACGCCGCGGTCATCGCGTCCGACACGCGCCCCATGATTGTCGACCCCAGCCCCAGCCCGATCAGATTGTTGATCAGCAGGAAGCTGGCCGAGGCGGTCGCGCGCATCGGCGGCGGCACCAGATGCTGGACCGCGGTCGTCACCGGCCCCAGCCACAGGATGTTGAGCCCATTGGGGATCAGGAACAGGAACCAGGACAGCGCCGGCGATCCGCTCATCAGCCCCGCGGCATAGAGCGGCACGGTGATCGCCCAAGCCACCGCGGGCAGCTTGGCATAGACCCCGCGATCGCGCCCGCCCATCCGATCGGCCAGCCACCCGCCCGCGAACACGCCGATCGTGCCGCCGATCAGCAGCAGCGACCCGATATATTGCGACGCGGTCAGCAAGCTGAACCCGAACGAGCGGATCAGGACGGATGGCACCCAGAAGGCGAGGCCATAGCCGCACAGCGAACTGAACGCCGCGGCAAAGCTCAGCAGCCAGAAACTCGGCTTGGCGGCCAGGATGCCGAACACCGTCCACACCGACGTGCGCTCGGTCGCCGCGGCGGGATCGAACGCCCCACGCGCCGGCTCGCGCACCACCAGCCGGAAAACCGGCGCAATGACGACGCCCGCCAGCCCGACGACGATGAACGCCCAGCGCCAATCGACGTGCGCCGCCAATATCCCGCCCAGCAGCGCCCCCGCGGCCAGCCCGATCGGGATGCCCAGCGAATAGATC
The DNA here is from genome assembly GCF_049896485.1 of Sphingomonas sp. DC4900. Classification (NCBI taxonomy): domain Bacteria; kingdom Pseudomonadati; phylum Pseudomonadota; class Alphaproteobacteria; order Sphingomonadales; family Sphingomonadaceae; genus Sphingomonas; species Sphingomonas sp. DC4900. Next base: position 42,318 of record NZ_JAFCUK010000009.1, on the reverse strand, counting down.
GACAGCGCCCGCCCGCGCTGATGCGGCGGGAAGTAATCCGAAATCATCGCGTAGGACGGCGCAACGCCCCCCGCCTCCCCCACGCCGACGCCCAGGCGGAACGCAAAGAACTGCCAGAAACCGGTCGCGAACCCACACAGCGCGGTAAAACCGCTCCATACCGCCAGGCTGATCGTGATCACCCAGCTGCGGCTCGTCCGGTCGGCGACCAGCGCCAGCGGAATGGCGAGCGTCGAATAGAGCAGTGCGAACGCCGCCCCGCCCAGCAGCCCCAGCTGCGTGTCGGTCAGCTTCAGGTCCGCCTTGATCGGCGCCGCCAGGATGCCGAGGATCTGCCGGTCGAGGAAGTTGAACGTGTAGACGACCAGCAGCATCGCCAGCACGAGCGCACGGTAGCGGGGGGTGGGTGTCATGGCATGCATAGGTATTCCCGCGCGCTAGCCCCGCCCACCCGTCACCCCGGACACGTTCCGGGGTCCACTCTGCGGCGAGGGGGGAGGCCGGAGCCTCTTGCCGTCCCCATGCGGCCCGGTGGACCCCGGAACAAGTCCGGGGGTGACGGAGGGACATTGCGAACCTTAGAACTTCGCCCCGACGCTCACGAACACCTGCCGCGGATTGCCGTAGAAGGCCGTCGCAACGCCCTCCTTGCCCAGCGTCGGGAAGGGCTTGCCGGCCGCATCCGGGATCGGCGTCCCCGCAATGTCCGACCGGATATACTGATACCCGCTGGTCTTGTAGCGCACGTCGGTCAGGTTCTTGCCGTACACGCCGATCGTGTACCGCCGCCCCTCGCCGAACGCATAGGTCAGCCCCGCATCCAGCAACGTATAGCCCGGCTGGTCGAGGAACGGGCTCGCCGTCTCGAACTGGTGCGTCAGGCTGCGATACGACACGGTCGAATTGGCGGTGACGAGGCCATCGCCCAGCGGCACATTGCCGGTCAGCGTGCCGCTCGCCGTCCAGTCGGGCGTGTTCTGGAACACGCGGACATTGGCGACATCGACTCCGGTCGGGCCGATGAAGGTGCGGTAGCGGGCGTGGATATACCCCACCGCCCCGTTGAGCGCCACGGACGACCCGATCCCGGCGAAATCGCGCGCCAGCACCGCGGTGCTTTCCAGCTCGATGCCCTTGATCCGCGCCTTGGCGGCGTTGGTGGTGATGCCGCAGAAGCTCTGTACCCCGTTCTGCAGACAGCCGACGGAGCCGGGCACCTGCACATCGGTGTAATCGGCATAGAAACCCGCCAGCGCCCAGGTCAGCCGCCGGTCGAACGCCGCGCCTTTATACCCCGCCTCATAGCTGGTGACGGTCTCCGGGCGGAACAGCAGGTAATTGTAGATATCCTGGTACGTCCGCCCCGCCGCCGGATTGCTGATCGGCGCCGACGTGCCCGACCCGCGCGGATCGAAACCGCCGCCCTTGAAGCCTTCCGAATAGGAGGCATACAGCAGATGATCGGGCGCCGGCTTGAAGCTCAGCGACACGCGCGGCGTGAAGCGTTTGAAATTGGCGATGCCGCGAAAATTCGTCGCCGGAGCGCCGAATGGGGTTGGCGTGCCGCCGAACTCGCTGGTCAGGCCGATGTAATTTGCCTTGAAGACAAAGGCGTTGCGCTGGTCCCACGTGTAGCGGCCGCCGACCGACAGGCTGAACTGCGGCGTGAAATCATAGGTGAAGTCGCCATAGATCGACGACGTCTCGGTCCGCACGTCGCCCGCGGTATAGGCGTCGAACCCCGGCAGCGTCGTCGACAGCAGCACCCCGAACCCCGTCGCCGCTTTCGCACCGAGGTAGTAATAGCCGACCAGACCGTTGAGCTTTTCGGACGCATAGAGCAGCTGGAATTCCTGGCTGGTCTGCTCGTTGCGATAGACCGCCGGCACATCGACGTCGGTCGCGGGCAGCGAATCGAAGTCGATCGGCGTGAAGCTCGTGTCCTTGCGCCACGCGCTGATGCTGCGCAGCGTCAGGTGATCGGTCAGCTGCGCATTCGCGGTCATCGACAGGCCGCCCGCCCGAATGTCCTGCTTGGGGAAGTTCAGCCCGGCGCGCGTATCGAACACGTTGGCAAGCACCGGCGCACCCGACAGCAGGCCCGGGATCAGGCGGTGGCCATTGCGAGGATTGCTGAGGTCGTGGGTGTAGTCGCCGGTGATCCGCACGAACAGCCGCGTATCCGGGCTTTCGAACTCGATCGTACCGCGACCCGCCCAGATGTCCTTGTTGTAATTGTCGATATTCAGGTTGGTGTTGCGTCCGAAGCCACCCCGGCTCAGCCGCGCACCGGCCACGCCGACCTTGAACATGTCGCCGATCGGCGTCGAGAGCGCGACGATGCCATCCGCCTGATCGAACGACCCGTAATTCGCCTTCACGCGCAGCTCGGTCTCGTTCGGCAGCCGCTTGGTGACATATTTCACTGCGCCACCAATCGTGTTGCGGCCATAGAGCGTGCCCTGCGGCCCGCGCAGCACCTCGATCCGGTCGACGTCATATATGTCGAGCACCGCCGCCTGCGGCCGGTTGAGATAGACGTCGTCCAGATAGATGCCGATGCCCGCCTCGAACCCCGGCACCGGATCCTGCTGGCCGACACCGCGGATGAAGGCCGCGAGCGTCGAGTTGGAGCCACGGGCGGTCTTCAGCGTGGTGTTGGGGGTGACGTTCTGAATGTCGGTCAGGTCGACCGCACCGATCTTGTCGAGCTTGTCCGCGCTGAACGCGGTGACGGCGATCGGCACGCTTTGCAGCGTTTCGGACCGGCGGCGCGCGGTGACGACGATGTCCCCATTGTCCTGGGGAGGCGTCGCGCTGGTATCGGGCGCCGTTTCGGCGGCGGCGCTCTGCGGGGCGTCGGCCGGGGCCGTCTGCGCCATCGCAGGCGTCGCCAGCAGCGCCGCGGCACTCGCGCCGAGCTTGAGGATCGTGGATGCACGCCGGTTCATAGCTTTCCCCTCCTGATCGGCGTCAGCCCGGTAGACCCGGCTTGTACGCCCTCTTGCACCCGCTATACTGAAACCTGAACCGGGTTTCAACTTCGGTCTTTGGGGGAGGAACGATTATGACCGAAGCAGCGGCAGACGCAGCCGACAGTGCCGATTCACCCACCACCGCCAAGACACCGCGGACAGCGCGGGGACGACGGACGCTGCGCGCGCTGCTCGATGCGGCGGCGGTGGAGTTCGGCGAGCGCGGGTTTCACGATGCGTCGATCAGCGGCATCACGCGTCGCGCCGGCATCGCACTCGGCAGCTTTTACACCTATTTCGATTCGAAGGACGCGGTGTTCCGGGCGCTCGTCACCGACATGTCGGCGCAGGTCCGCGATCATGTCGCCCCAGCGGTGCGCGCGGCGCCGGATGGGCTGGCGGCGGAACGGGCGGGGCTTGCCGAATTCATCGGCTTCGTCCGCGACCACAAGGAAATCTATCGCATCATCGACGAGGCCGAATTCGTCGATTCGGACAGTTTCCGCGCCCACTACGCCTCTACGGCGGAACGAATCGAAGCGCGACTACGCGCCGCGGCGGCGCGGGGGGAGGTGCGGGGGGATGTGGATGATGTTCACGCCTGGGCGATCATGGGAATGAACGTATTTTTGGGCCTGCGGTACGGCGTGTGGAGCGAGGATCGCGACATTGCCGCGGTGGCCGACCAGGCCGCATCGCTGCTGCGCGATGGCCTGTTCCCCAAACGCCGAGCCATCACCGAGGCGTGAGCGATTCGTCCTGCCGTAACGCATCGGCGATGCGGTTGCGGATCGCGAGCAGCATGGCGGTCAGGTCCGCCTGTTCGTCGGCGGGCGCTGGCGGCGGCGCGCGATCCGTATCGGCGAGGAGTTGCTGGACGCCGCGAATCGTATAGCCCTGCCGGTTGAGCAGCGTATCGATGCGGCGGACCAGCGCGACGTCCTCTGGCCGGTAATAGCGCCGGTTGCCCGCGCGCGTGACGGGCCTGAGCTGGGGAAAGCGCGTTTCCCAATAGCGCAGGATATGGTGGGCGAGGCCGGTTTCCGCCGAAACCTCGCCGATCGTTCGAAACGCTCCGCGCGCCTTGTCGGTGCGGGAGACCATCCGGGTCAGCTGGCCGCGACGATGCGGTCGCGCATCATCTGGCTGGCGCGGAAGGTGAGGACCCGCCGCGGTGCAATCGGCACCTCTACCCCGGTCTTCGGATTGCGGCCGATCCGTTCGCCCTTGTCACGCAGCACGAAGGTGCCGAACCCCGAAATCTTGACGTTCTCGCCGCGCGACAGCGCCTCGCACATCTCGCCGAGAATCTGTTCCACCAAGCGCGCCGAGTCCGATCGCGCCAGTCCCACCTGGCGATGCAGGGCTTCGGCCAGATCCGCTCGCGTCAACGTGCCCACCGGTGTCATCAACACGTTTCCCACTCCAATCTGTCAAAACAGCCCCTTGGAGGGAGCTACACCAGCACAGACATGTCCGAAAGTGACTTTGTTACACGGCGTGGAAACGCTTGCACGAAAAACTGCTCAAAATGGCGGATTACATCCGCAGGACCGCAGCTCCCCACGTGAAGCCGCCGCCCATGGCCTCCAATACCACAATCTGGCCCGGTTGGATGCGCCCATCGCGCGTCGCCGTGTCGAGCGCCAGCGGCACCGACGCGGCGGAGGTGTTGGCGTGGCGATCGACGGTCACGACGACCTTCTCCGCCGGCAGGCCGAGCTTGCGGCTGGTCGCCTCGAGAATGCGGGCGTTGGCCTGGTGCGGCACGACCCAATCGACCGCCGACGGCGTCAGGCCGGCGATGTCCAGCGATTCCTGCAACACCGACGCCAGATTGACGACGGCATGGCGGAACACCTCGCGGCCCTTCATGCGCAGCTTGCCGACGGTGCCCGTGGTCGACGGACCGCCATCGACATAGAGCAGTTCGTTGTGACGCCCGTCAGCGTGCAGGCGCGTGGCGAGGATGCCGCGACCGCCCTCGGCCTCGCTCTCCTGCCCCTCGAGCACGATCGCGCCGGCGCCGTCGCCGAACAGCACGGCGGTGGTGCGGTCTTCCCAATCGAGGATGCGGCTGAACGTTTCGGCGCCGATCACCAGCGCGCGGCGATGGACGCCGGTGCGCAGCATCGAATCGGCGACCTGCACCGCATAGAGGAAGCCCGAGCAGACCGCCGCGACGTCGAAGGCGACGCAATCGTCGATGCCGAGCATCGCCTGCACCTTGGTCGCGGTCGCCGGGAAGGTCTGGTCGGGGGTCGCGGTGGCGAGGACGATCAGGTCGATGTCCTGCGCGGCGATCCCCGCCGCCTCGATCGCGGCGCGGCACGCCGCCGTGGCGAGCGTCGAAGTCGTTTCGTGCGGGCCGGCGATGTGGCGAAAGCGGATGCCGGTCCGCTCGACGATCCATTCGTCGCTGGTGTCGAGTCGTTCCGCCAGATCGGCGTTCGACACACGCTGTTCCGGAAGGGCCGAACCCGTACCGAGAACGACCGAGCGGATCATGCGTGGACTGCCTTTTTCTCGAAATTGCCGAGGTCGTCGGCGATGCGGCGCGTGAGGTCGGCGCGCACCATCTTGGCGGCATTGCCGATCGCGGTCGCGACGCCGCGTTCATTGGCGCTGCCGTGGCTCTTCACGACGATGCCGTTGAGCCCGAGGAAGACCGCGCCATTGTGATTGTTGGGATCGAGGTGATCGCGCAGCAGCTCGGTCGCCGGACGCGAGATCAGGAAGCCGACCTTCGAGCGGACCGAGCTGCGGAAGGCGCGCTTGAGCAGATCGGCGACGAAGCGCGCCGTCCCTTCGGCGGTCTTGAGCGCGATATTGCCGGCGAAACCGTCGCAGACGATGACGTCGTGGTTGCCACGGGCAAGCTGGTTGCCCTCGACGAAGCCGGTGAAGGTCAGCGGCAGATGCGTCTGGCCGCGCAGCACGGCGGCGGCGTCGCGAATCTCGTCGGTGCCCTTCTGGTCTTCGCTGCCGATGTTGAGCAGCGCGACACGGGGGCTGTCGAGATCGAGGATGGTGCGCGCATAGGCCGCACCCATCACCGCGAACTGGACGAGGTTGCGCGCATCCACCTCGGTATTCGCACCGAGATCGAGCATCACGACGTCATTGTCGCCCAGCGTCGGCAGCGGCGCGGCGAGCGCGGGGCGATCGATGCCCGGCAGCGTGCGCAGCGCGAGCTTCGCCATCGCCATCAGCGCGCCGGTGTTGCCCGACGACACGGCGGCGCCGGCGCGACCCTGTTTCACCAGATCGATGGCGATGCCCATCGACGTGGTCTTGGACCGGCGGATCGCCTGGCTCGGCTTGTCGCTCGACCCCACGGTTTCGGGGGCGTGGACGATCTCGCTGGCATGGGCGAGGTTGGGATGGGCCTTCAGCCCCTCCGCCACCTTCGCCTCGTCACCCACCAAGAAGAAGCGCATGCCCTCGAACCGGCGGCGTGCCGCGGCGACGCCAGCCAGCATGACCGCCAGCCCCTCGTCGCCGCCCATCGCATCGACGGCGATCCAGGAAGTGTCGGGCATGGTTGCGCGTGTATCCAGTGGGTAAAGAGGGCGTTAGCCCTCGACCGAGACGATCTCGCGACCGTTATAATGGCCGCAGGCGGTGCACAGGTTGTGCGGACGCTTCAGTTCGCCGCAGTTCGGGCACTCCTGGAACGCCGCGACGCTGAGCGAGTCGTGGCCACGGCGCATGCCGCGCTTCGAGGGAGAGGTCTTTCGCTTGGGGACGGCCATTTCGGCACCTTGTTCTAAAATCGACGTACGAAATCAGATGCCCCGTACGGCACGATCCAGCCATCGGCAAGGCGCCGACCGCCGGACGCCACCGAGAACCGGACGCATCGCGAAGCGCGGGCCTATAGCGAATTTCCGCGCTGTTGCAAGCTTGGCGGGCGCAAGGCATCACGGCACGGCCCGTCCGTGGAGTCTTACGCCGATGCTGTTGCCCGTCACGCTCACCGTCGCCGCCGCCGCCGGAATCGGCAATGTCGTGCTGGCGATGCGAATCGTGCAGCTGCGACTGAAGGGCAAGGTGCTGATCGGCGATGGCGGCGACGAGCGCCTGCTCGCCCGCACCCGCGCCCAGGCCAATTTCGTCGAGTATACGCCGTTCGTGCTGATCCTGATGGCGTTGATCGAGGCGGCGGGCGGATCGCCGCGCTGGCTGGCGATCACCGGCGGCCTGTTCGTCGCAGGCCGGATCGCCCATGCCCTCGGCATGGACCGCCCCGCCCCCAACCCGTGGCGCGCGGGCGGCGCGGTGCTGACGTGGGTGATCCTGGTCGGCCTCGCGCTGTGGGGCATGACGATCGCCTACAGCTACGAAGCCGCGCCGGTGATGGAGGTCGTGCCGATCGACGGCGCGCCGACCGTCTGATTCGCGACGGCTCCGGGGCGATTCGGGGCCGCGGAAGTGGACGAAGTGGACGATACGTAATCGCCCGAAACGCACCCCCGCGAACCGCCCGAAGGGGCGGGTGGCGAGCGGGCGGGGATTGTGCATGGCGTGGGTATACACGAGCCGGGGCGTGTAGGACAGCGCCGGCGTGACGCTTGCGAGGCGGCGCCGTTCGCAAGAGCGGTGGCGGTTCGCCTCATGACGGGATAGTTGTGCCTGAGCGCGCAAGGCGCGGCGCCTGCTTTCCTGAAAACGATGGTGTTCTGAGAATGCTGGTGCTTGAGGTATCTCAGATTAAAGATTGCCATGGCCCACGCGCGCGGGACATAGGGTGACGATGAGGTTGTTGAAGGAGGCAGCGTCGTTGATCGTTCGTCAGGCTACTATCAATGATCTAGATGCATTGGTTCCGTTGTTCGACGCCTACCGACAGTTCTATAAACAAGCTTCCGATCCTGATGGCGCACGAGCATTTCTAGAAGATCGTTTTGAGCACCAACAATCAATAGTCTTTGTTGCTTGCGATGTAGATCAAGCAGTCGGCTTCACTCAGCTATTCCCATCATTCTCGTCGACGAGAATGGCGCGGACGTTCATTCTTAATGATCTATTTGTGTCCCCCGCTGCTCGCCGCACCGGGGCAGGTCGAGCGCTGCTGAATGCAGCTTGCGAATATGGCCGAGCGGTCGGAGCGTCGCGGCTGTCGCTTTCGACTGCTGTGGCTAATGTTGTTGCACAATCAGTGTATGAAAAAGCAGGCTGGACCCGCGATACGGAATTCCAAGCCTATGCCATCAGCCTGATTTAGAGACTAATCGACACTCTTGCTGCGTTCCCGAAAACGAACCTCCAACAGGAAGCAGACTCGCCGATCGCGCTGACGGACACATGCAGGGTCTGCATTCCCGAAATCCGTTCCCGATTGCGCTTTCCCGAAACGTCTGATCGGAGACGGAAAAACGGGAACGATCACGCTTCGGGAACGACCGATATGTAGGAAGGCTCCCTCCAGGGCGAAAAGTGGCGAGAAGCCGACTTTCAGTCGCGCCGAGCGATCTCGGCTTCCAGCCAATGGACGCGTTTGTCCCACAGCTTTTTCATTTTAGCGGACGGGGCGATGCTCCCACGGACGCGCGACCGCTCAAGCTCCGCCTGAAGCCCCCCGAGACTGAGGCGCTCCAGTTCGTCGTCGCGGTGAGGAACGGCTGATCGCTTTCCCATTGCCTCCCTCTTTCGTCATTTGCGAATGGCCCCAAGTGAGGGACCTCAGCGAAATCAACGTCTTACGCCCTTGCGGCACGGTGGATGCCGGAACACGTCCGGCATGACGAAGGGATTTTCGCAGAGGTCACGCACGTGCGGAAGCGGACGATGCTCTCCGGTGCCGACAGCCTCGCCGCTCCCCTACGCCGCCAGTGCCCGATCGCTGACGAACATGTTGTTGGCGCGTTCATGGGCGAACGTACTCGGGTTGCCGTGGCCGGGGATGAAGGTGGTGTCGTCGCCCAGGGGCCAGAGCTTGGTGACGATGGTTTCGATCAATTGCTTGTGGTTGCCGCCGGGCATGTCGCTGCGGCCGACCGAGCCCTGGAACAAGACGTCGCCCACTTGCGCGAATTTCGAGGGCGCGTGGTGGAAGATCACATGGCCCTGGGTGTGGCCGGGGGTTTCGTAGACGTCCAGCTGCAAGTTGCCGACGCTCACCGTGTCGCCTTCGACCAGCCAGCGGTTGGGTTCGAAGGTGACGCCGGCCATGCCGTAATTCTTGCCGTCGTCGTCGAGGCGGGCGAGCCAGAAGCGGTCGGCCTCGTGCGGGCCTTCGATCGGTACGTTCAGCTCGTCAGCGAGCGGCTTGGCCTCCCCCGCGTGGTCGATATGGCCGTGGGTGAGCAGGATTTTTTCGACCGTGACGCCCGCCTGCGCGACCGCGGCCTTGATACGGGGCAAGTCGCCGCCCGGATCGACGATCGCCGCCTTCATCGTCTGGGTGCACCAGATCAGCGTGCAATTCTGCTGGAAGGGCGTCACCTGAATGATCGCGGCGCGTAGGGGGGGCGTATCGGTCATGCCCAAAGAGATAGGCGCGTGGGGCTGGGGCGGCAATCGTCGCTTGCACCCGGCGGCATCGCCTGTGCATTTGGGCCGCGATGATATCTGCGCCCTTCGTATTGCTGGATGATGCCCGGGACGGGGGGGCAGGTGCGCGGCTCTATACCGATCCGGTCGAGGTCGTCGTCGCCGCGACGCGCGAGGCGGTGCTGCCGGCGCTGGCACGGCTGCGTGGCGCGCGGCGGCGGGGTCTGCATGCGGCGGGCTATCTGACCTATGAGGCGGGGGCGGCGCTGGCGGCGCGTGCGGTGCCGGTGCGCGAGGGCGACGGGCCGTTGCTGTGGTTCGGGCTGTTCGAGGGGTATCGTACGCTGAGCGCAACGGCGGTCGCGGAACTGTTGCCCGATCCGGCTGGCGCCTGGGCGAGTGCGCCGCGGCCGCGCGAGACCCACGCGGCCTATGATGCCGCCTTTGCTGCGGTGGCGGCGCTGATCCGGGCGGGCGATATCTATCAGGCGAACCTGACGATCCGCACCGACGTGGCGATCGCGGGCGATCCGGCGGCGCTGTACGCGCGGCTGCGGCGCGAGGCGGCGGCGGGCCATGGAGCGCTGGTGGCGACCGGCGAGCGTCACCTGCTGTCGCTGTCGCCCGAATTGTTCTTCACGCTGGAGGGCGATGCGCTCATGTGCCGGCCGATGAAGGGGACGGCGGCGCGGGGGGAGACGCCAGCCGAGGATGCGGCGCTGGCGGACGCGCTTGCCGGCGATCCCAAGCAGCGCGCCGAAAATCTGATGATCGTCGACCTGATGCGCAACGACCTGTCGCGCGTGGCGCGGGCGGGCAGCGTCGCGGTGCCCGAGCTGTTCCGGGTGGAGCATTATCCGACGGTGCATCAGATGACGTCGACCGTCACCGCGACGCTGGCGGACGGGGCGGATGCGGTGGACGTGCTGACGGCGCTGTTCCCGTGCGGGTCGATCACCGGCGCGCCCAAGCAGCGCAGCATGGAAGTGATCGCGGCGGTCGAGCCCGAGGCGCGCGGCATCTATACCGGCGCGATCGGGCGGATCGATCCGCAGGGCGATGCGGAGTTCAACGTGGCGATCCGTACGCTGGCGGTGCCGGCGGGGGCCGAGGTGGCGACGCTGGGGCTGGGATCGGGCGTGGTCGCGGACAGCCGGGTCGACGAGGAATATGCCGAATGCCTCGCCAAGGGCGCGTTCGTGACGCGCGGGCAGGCGCCGCTCGACCTCATTGAGACGATGGCGTTCGATCCCGACGAGGGGTTGCCGCTGCTGGAGGCGCATCTGGCGCGGCTGACCGCGAGCGCCAGGGCGCTGGGCTTCCGCTTCGACCGGCACGGCACGCGCAACGATCTGCAGGCGGCGACCTTTCGGTTGCGCGGCCCCGCGCGGGTGCGACTGCTGCTGGCGCAGAGCGGCGCGACCGCGATCGAGGTGGCGGCAATGCCCGCGCCCTTCGCCGCGCCGCTGCGCGTGGCGGTGGTGCCGCTGCCGGTCGATCCAAGCGATTTCCGGCTGCGGCACAAGACGAGCGACCGCGGCTTCTACGACGCGGCGCGGGCCGCGGCGGGGACGGACGAGGTGGTGTTCGTGCGCCCCGACGGGCTGCTGACCGAAGGCAGCTTCACCTCGCTGTTCATCGGCGTCGGCAACGGACCGCTGCGCACGCCGCCGCTGGCGCTCGGCCTGCTGCCCGGCGTGCTGCGGTCAGGATTGATCGATTCGGGGCGGGCGGTGGAGGCGAATGTGTCGCCGGAGGACCTCGGCGGGCAATTTTTCGTCGGAAACGCGCTGCGCGGGCTGATGCCGGCGGTTGTTGCGATTGCGAAAAGCGAGGCCTTGCGTCTATAGGCGCGCGCAGTCCTTCCGCCATCCAAGGCCCGTCCCATGAAGCCCTCCGCCGCACTCGGCCGCATCAGCCCCTCGCCCACGCTCGCGATCACCAGCCGCGTGCTCGAGCTGAAGCGTGCGGGCGTCGACGTGATCGGCCTGGGCGCGGGCGAACCGGACTTCGACACGCCCGATTTCGTCAAGGACGCGGCGATCCAGGCAATCCGCGACGGCAAGACCAAATACACCAACGTCGACGGCACGATCGAGCTGAAGCAGGCGATCGTCGCCAAGTTCGCGCGCGACAACAACCTCACCTACACGCCCGATCAGGTGACGGTGAACGTCGGCGGCAAGCACACGCTGTTCAACGCGATCGTCGCCAGCGTCGATCCCGGCGACGAGGTGGTGATCCCCGCGCCGTATTGGGTCAGCTATCCCGATGTCGTCCAGTTCGCGGGCGGCACGCCGGTGTTCGCGGTCGCCGGGCCGGAACAGGATTACAAGCTGTCGCCGGAGGCGCTGGAAGCGGCGATCACGCCCCGGACCAAGTGGGTCATCCTCAATTCGCCGTCCAACCCGACGGGCGCGGCCTACACCGTCGACGAGCTGAAGGCGCTGGGCGCGGTGCTGGCGCGGCACCCGCATGTGTGGATCTTCGCCGATGATATGTACGAGCATATCGTCTATGACGGCTTCCGCTTCGCGACGATCGCCGAAGTGTGCCCGGAGCTGTACGAGCGGACGCTGACCGTCAACGGCTGTTCGAAGGCCTATGCAATGACCGGCTGGCGGATCGGCTTTGCGGCCGGCGCGCCGTGGCTGATCAAGGCGATGGCGAAGCTGCAGTCGCAGTCGACCAGCAACCCCTGTTCGATCGCGCAGGCGGCGGCGGTCGCGGCGCTGACCGGCCCGCAGGATTTCCTCAAGGAGCGCGCGGCGGCGTTCCAGACGCGGCGCGACCTGGTGGTCGGCATGCTCAACCAGATCGAGGGCATGACCTGCCCGACGCCGGAAGGCGCCTTCTACGTCTATCCGTCGTTCGCGCCGCTGATCGGCAAGACGACGCCGAACGGCCGCAAGATCGAGACGGACGAGGATTTCGTCGGCTATCTGCTCGACGATGCCAAGGTCGCGGCGGTGCAGGGCGCGGCGTTCGGCCTGTCGCCGGCGATGCGGATCAGCTACGCGACATCGGACGATCTGCTGCGCGAGGCCTGCACGCGCATCCAGCAGGCGTGCGCGGATCTGCTGTAAGCCGGGAAGCCGCCTCCTACCGTTCGCCCTGAGCTTGTCGAAGGGCGGATTGCCCCCCGCACCGGCATCGCGTGTGGAACCCCGTGCTTCGACAGGCTCAGCACGAACGGGATTGGGTGCAAGTGTGGCCCATCCATCCGTATCGGCCGCAAATCCTGACGGGTGATGAACGGAGCGGCCACGCCGCGTTAATCCAGCGTTTCTATAAACGCGCTTGAGAGTGGCGGTCCGGACGACCATCTGGGCCGCTGAAACCGGGCAGGACGACGCACGTCGTCGCCCCAACGAACGACGAGACAAAGGTGCGTTATGCGCAACATGTTCAACAGCCGCTTCTTCTGGAAGTTCCTCGGCGGGTTCGCGATCGGCGCGATCGGCGTCGTGACGCTGCAGCCGGCGAGCGCGCAGCATGCGCAGCCGATCCCGGCCGCGTCGCCGATCGTGCAGGCCCAGTAAACCGCGCAGGATTGTGAGCCGCGTCGGAACCGATCCGGTCCACAGCTCTGGAAGGACGCAGTTTCCTCACCATATCAGCGTCATGCTGAAAGTTCTGCTGCCCGGCGCCGCTCTGGCGGGCGCCCTGTTCGCCTCCACCGGCTTTGCCGCCGCCGAACGCGCGGTGCCGCTGCCCGCCGCCAAGATCGATGTCCCCGCCACGACGGCCACGCAGACCGCGGTGTTCGCGGGCGGCTGTTTCTGGGGTATGGAGGCGGTGTTCGAGCGGGTGAAGGGCGTCAAGAGCGTCACCGCCGGCTATGCGGGCGGCAGCCGCGCGACCGCGACCTACGATCAGGTTTCGACCGAGCGCACCGGCCATGCCGAGGCGATTCGCGTGACCTATGATCCGCGCGTCGTCAGCTATGCGACTTTGCTGCGCGTCTATTTCTCCATCGCGCATGATCCGACCGAGTTGAACCGGCAGGGTCCGGACACGGGGCCGAGCTATCGCTCCGCCATCTTCCCGCAGGACGCGCGGCAGGCCGCGGTGGCGCGCGCCTATATTGCGCAGCTGGGGGCGGCGAAGAGCTTTCCGAAGCCGATCGTGACGCGGATCGAACAGGGCGGGTTCTTCCCGGCGGAGGACTATCACCAGCGCTTCTACGACCGGAATCCGATGCACCCGTATATCGTGCGCTGGGACAAGCCCAAGGTCGCGGCGTTCAAGGCAGGGTTTCCGGCGCTGGCGCGGTGAAGGCGTAGCGCGACGATTCCGCCTCCCCCACTCGTCCGTCATTCCCGCGAAGGCGGGAATCCATAGCCTCCGAACGCCGGCGATAGAGCCGCGCGGTTCGCCAGTCTGGATTCCCGCCTTCGCGGGAATGACGGGGGTGCTGGTGCGGGATGCCCCCACTCTCGTCATTCCGGCGGAGGCCGGGAACCATGGTTTCGGCGTGGCTGGTGATGCGCGCCACGCTGGCTGCATCGTGTCCGTGGATCCCGGCGTTCGCCGGGATGACGGCGAGTGTGCGTCAGGCCGCGATGGGGAAGCGGAGGAGGCGTTGTTCGACGGGCACCAGGGCCTCGGCACCCTGCCCTACCGCCTTGACCAGCGCGGGGTGGTCGACGTCGAGGCCGCCGGTCAGCGCGCCGAAGGCGGGGAGCACGATCTTGCGCGGCGTCGCGACGAAACAGCGGCGCGCGACCTGCTTGCCGCGGACGTGGAGGCGCAGCTTGGGGTGGAAATGGCCCGACAGTTCCGGGCGGCTGTCGTGCGGATCGGCTTCGTGGCGCAGGACGAGGCCGTCGACCGTCGCTTCGTCCAGCACCGTGCCGCCGCAGCGATCCTTCAGCGCGGAATCGTGATTGCCGGTGATCCACGTCCAGCGCAGCCCCTCGGTCAGCGCGCGCAGGCGTAACTGCGCCTCCGCGGGCAACCGGTCGCAGCCATCGCTGTCGTGGAAGCTGTCGCCCAGACACCACAGTTCCTTCGCCCCCGTCGCCGTCACGATCCGCGCGAGATCGGCCAGCGTCGCGAGCGAATCATAGGGCGGCAGCATCTGGCCGCGGGCGGCGAACCAGCTCGCCTTTTCGAAATGCAGGTCGGCGACGAGCAGCGCAGAACGTGCCGGCCACCATAAGGCGCCATCCGGCAACGCGCACAGGGTCTGACCGCCGAACGAAAAGGGAACCATGGCCCGCCCATGCCTGCAAACCCCTACCCGATCAAGCCGTTACCCTGCCCTTACCCAAAGCCTCTTGCGCGGCAGGCAAATCGGCGTAAAGCGCGCCGTCCTCCCGCGCCGGGGGATTGAACAGGGGTAAAAGCGCGCCATGTCGGCTGCCGTCGAAGCACCCGCTTCCGAATCCACGGGCGCGCATTCCGCGTCGGCCCATCCCGCGCTGATCGGCCTGACCGTCGGCGCGCTGGGCGTCGTGTTCGGCGATATCGGCACCAGCCCGCTCTACGCCTTTCGCGAGGCGTTGCAGCAATCGGCGGGCGACGGCATCGATCCGTCCGAAATCCTCGGCGTGCTCAGCCTGGCGCTGTGGACGCTGACGCTGATCGTCACGGTCAAATACGTCTTGTTCCTGATGCGCGCCGACAATCACGGCGAAGGCGGCGTGCTGGCGCTGGCGGCGCTGGCGCGCAAGTCGATCGGCGTGCGCAGCCGCATCGCGCTGGTGCTGGGCGCGGCGGGCGCGTCGCTGTTCTACGGCGATGCGATCATCACGCCGTCGCTGTCGGTGCTGTCGGCGATGGAGGGGCTGCGCACCATCCCCAGCGCCGCCACATTCTTCGACGAAGGCACGATCCGCGCGCTGACGATCGTGATCCTGATCGCGCTGTTCTTCCTGCAATCGAAGGGCACGGCGCGGGTCGCGTCGCTGTTCGGGCCGGTGTGCATCGTCTGGTTCCTGACGATCGGCGGGTTGGGCGCGTGGCATATCGCCGACGAGCTGTCGATCTTTCGCGTGCTGCTGCCGACCTACGGCATCCAGTTCCTCAGCACCCACGGCACGGTGGGGCTGTTCGTGCTGGGCGCGGTGTTCCTGACGGTGACGGGCGCCGAAGCGCTGACCGCGGACATGGGGCATTTCGGCAAGAAGCCGATCCGCATCGCGTGGCTGCTGCTCGTGTTCCCGGCGCTCACGCTCAACTATCTGGGGCAAGGCGCCTTTGCGCTTTCCCGCCTCGAGGCCGCCGCCGCTGCGGGCAAGCCGTTCACCAATCAGGACTGGTTCTTCCTGATGGCGCCCGAATCGATGCGCGGGCCGCTGATCGTGCTGGCGGGCTTCGCCACGGTGATCGCGAGCCAGGCGGTGATCACCGGCGCCTTCTCGCTAACGCAGCAGGCGGTGCAGCTGGGGCTGTTGCCGCGGATGAAGCTACGGCAGACGTCGGCGTCGTTCGTCGGGCAAATCTACGTCCCCGCGATCAACTGGCTGCTGATGATCGGCGTGCTGGTGCTGATCATCCAGTTCAAGACATCCTCGGCGATGGCGGCAGCATACGGCATCGCGGTGACGGGGACGATGGTGGTGACGACGCTGCTCGGGTATCTCGTGGCGCGGCACGTGTGGCACTGGAACCGGGTGTGGGCGCTGGCGGCGGTGCTGCCGTTCCTGTGCCTGGACCTCATCTTCTTCGGCGCGAACATCCTGCGCGTGATCGAGGGCGGCTGGGTGCCGCTGGTCATCGCGGCATCGATCGGCCTGCTGATCTACACCTGGGTGCGCGGCAAGGGCATCGTGCGCGCGTTCGAGGCGCGGCAGAGCATCCCGCTCGCCGACTTGGCCGCCGCGCTCGCCAAGCGCCCGCCCGAACGCGTGCCAGGCACCGCGGTGTTCCTGACCGCCAATCCGCGATCCGCGCCGGGCGCGCTGCTGCACAATCTCAAGCACAACAAGGTGCTGCACGAGCGCAACCTGGTGGTCAGCATCCGCACGACGGACCGTCCGGTGGTGGAGCCCGAGATGCGCGCGACCGTCGAGCGGCTGGACGACAATTTCGAGATCGTCGTGCTCAATTACGGCTTCATGGAATCGCCGAACGTGCCCGCCGATTTGGGTGTCGGCGGCAAGACCGAGATGCGCAGCCTGGATGCGATGAAGACCAGCTTCTTCATCGGCCGCAACACGCTGAAGCCCGAAGCGGACGTCGGCATGCCGCTGTGGCAGGATCGCATCTTCATGTTCATGCAGCGCAACGCGAGCGACCCGACCGACTTCCTGAAGATTCCGCCGGGCAAGGTGCTCGAGTTGGGCGAACAGGTAACGGTGTAGGGGCGCGGGACGTTCCGACACCATCGTCGTCCGTCATTGCGAGCGACGATGACCTGCGACGTCACTCTCCTCAGGCGAGCAGCGTCACCTGCATCGCGATGCGTTTGTCGCCGCCAGCCGGCACCTCAAACACGCCGGGCTTGTCGCGGAAGTCGCCGGTGAAGCCTTCGGGATCGGCGATGCCGTGCCAGGGCTCGACGCAGACATAGGCGGCGCCGGGCTTGGTCCAGATGCCGAGCATCGGCGTGTCGGGGAAGGCGATGCGCAATTGCGGGCCGTCGGGCGCGCCATAGGTCACCGCGTCGGAACGGACGTGATCCCACACGAGCGCGTCGTCGGTGAACAGGTCGTCGCGCAACGTCAGCGTGCGGCCGTCGAGCGGTGACGGGCGCGTGCCCGCGGCGATCGTGCCGTCGGCGGCGATGACGCGCAGGGCGTCGGGCTCGTCGGCGTCGAAGACGATGCGGTGGGCGGCGCGGTCCTGCCCATAGGGCAGCGGCCAGGCGAAGGCGGGGTGGAAGCCGAAGCTTGCCGGCATGGGCACGGTCGCGGGGTTGTGGATGCGTGCCTCGACGTGGAGCGTCGCATCCTGCAGCGTGAACGTGATTTCGAGCCGGAAGGCGAAGGGATAGGCGGCGCGCGTCTCGGCACTGTCGGTCAGCGCGAAGGTGACGCTGGCGTCGGACTGCGCGACCGTGTCGAACAGGCTGTGGCGGGCGAAGCCATGCTTGGCCATCGGATAGGATGTGCCGTCGAGCCGGATCGCCTTCTCGTACGTCATGCCGATCACCGGGAACAGAATCGGCGCGTGACCGGTCCAGAAGGCCGGGTCCGCGTTGGTCATCAGCTCGCGGCCGTCGGCGTCGCGCAGGTGCGTCAGCTCGGCGCCAAAGGGGTTGATCGCGGCGATCAATGCGCCGGAGCGGATGGTGACGAGGTCGGTCATGGGCTCCAGCTGTGCGTCAGGTGTGGGGCGGCGGCAAGGGTCGTGGACATTCCTGGTAGTGCGTCATTGCGAGCGCAGCGACGCAATCCAGGGCGCGCTGGTCCGGCTCTGGATTGCTTCGTTGCGCTCGCAATGACGGATTCCAGGTTGGCAGCCTCTGCTCACCGCGACGCGGTCTGCAACCACGCCTCGTTGGCAGTCGCCGTCTCGCTTTGCATCGCGACGGCGTCGGCGTTGGTGGGCAGCATCCAGCCCTCTGCGGCCGACGCGTCCGTCACCAGCACCGGCGTGCCGCGGCTGGTGATCGCGAACAGCTTCTTGGCGAAATCGGTCGGCACCCGGATGCAGCCGTGCGAGGCAGGGAAGCCCGGGTTCATGCCGGCGTGGATCGCGACGCCGTCCCAGGTCAGGCGCTGCATGAACGGCATCGGCGCGCTGTCGTACAGGTTGCTCTTATGCTTTTCCGACTTCTGCAGGATCGGGAAGACGCCGACCGGCGTCTCCTTGCCGTCCTTGCCCGTCGAGACGGTGGACGCGCCGATCAGCATCGTGCCGCGATAGACATAGGCCTTTTGATCCGGAATCGAGACGACGATGCTGACCGGTTCGCTGCTGCCGCTGTCGTTCCACAGGAACCGATTGGGGGCGAGCGACGTGACTTCCGGGGCCAGTGCATCGCTGGCCGCCGCCGCGAATGCGGGGGCCGGAAGCGCCATTACCAGCGCCGCCGCGGTCATCGCCGAAAACCATCGTGTCGATCGCTGTGCCATATCGATTCGCCCTTGACTTTCGTTTGCCTTTCGCGGGTCTCAACGCGCGATATCGCGGCTGGTGCCATGGCCAAATCGGATCAATCGAGCCCAACCCGCGCCGAAGCGTGCAACCGCAACGCTGACTTGGGGCTGGGACCCGCAGAATATTAAGTCCGAAGCTGCTATATGATGTCTCGCGGGCAAGAACCGGGGCATTACGGAAATTCGATGCAAAATCAGAATGATGGCGTGCGCGATCGTCGTGCGCTGCTGAAGAACGGATTGGTGCTGGCAACGACGCTGGCGATGCCGGGCACGGTCTCCGCCGCGACCCGCCGCCTGAGCCAGGCTGATTTGCGGCCGGTCAGCGAACCGCCGTTGCCGGCCCCGCGCCCGCGCATGTTTGCTCAAGCCATCACTTCGCCGCGTGTCGTGCGCCCCGATCTGATGCGCCAGGCGATGGCCGCGCTGAACCAGCATGGCCGCCGCATCCCGCGCCGCGACCGGATCGCGATCGCCGACATGGCCGCCTCGTCGTCCGAGCCGCGCTTCCACCTCGTCGACCTGGTGTCGGGCAAGAGCCAGTCGTTCCTGGTCGCGCACGGCAGCGGATCGGACCCGGCGCACACCGGCTATCTGAAGCGCTTTTCGAACGAGCCCAATTCCAACGCGACCTCGCAGGGCGCGTTCGTTACCGATGATTATTATGTCGGCAAGCATGGCCGCTCGCAGCGGCTGATCGGGCTCGACGCCACCAACGATAATGCGCTGGCACGCGCGATCGTGGTGCATTCGGCCTGGTATGCGAACAAGGACATGCTGCGCACGCACGGCATGCTCGGCCGCAGCCAGGGCTGTTTCGCGGTCGGCGAAAGCGACCTGTCGCAGGTGTTCGCGCAACTGGGCCAGGGCCGGATGATCTTTTCGGCGAAGGTGTAACGATAGTCAGCGTTCGCTGAGCAGCGCCAGCGTCTTGGGATCGCGCTGCCCGTCGTAGAAGCGCTCCAGCGCCGCTTCGAACGGTGTCGGATCGTCGGCGACCGCGGCGAACAGCGTCATCGACGACCGCAGCTTCATCGCATCGATGCTGCCGAATATCGCCTCCGCACTGCCGGGCGCCGCGATCGCCGCCTGCGTCATCGCGATAAGCCGCCCGCCGAGCAATTGATGCGCCAGATACGCACGCGCTTCGTCGGCGTCGCGGATCGCATAGGTTCGCGCCATCGCGCTGCTGCCCAGACCGGCGATCTGCGGGAAGACGAACCACATCCAATGGCTGGTCTTGCGGCCGGCGTGCAGCTCGGCAAGCGCCTGATTCCACACGCCTTCCTGTGCGCGGACGAAGCGATCGAGATCGGTGGCGTCGGGCTCGGTCATGCGACAGGCAACCGCCGGGGCCTGTCTTGCGTTCCATGACGATGCGTCCGATCCTTCTCGCCATGGGCCTCGCCCCGATCCTCTGCCTCGCGGCCTGTGGCGGCGCGCGCAAGGCGGAGGCCCCCGACAATGCCGCCGCCGCAGGCTTCGTCCCGCCGCCCACGCAGATGCCCAAGCCTCTGCCCGGCCAGGCGCATGCCGATGCGCTGACCGCCTATGTCGGCAAATATCCGACCGATGCGGTCGATGGCGTCGGCTTCTATGATCGTACCGAAGTGGCGCGCGCGCTGAACGATGCGGTGGGCGACGAGCGCATCCGCCGGCGGTTCGTGAACCGCGATGCGGTGACCGTGCCGATCTTCCGCACCGCCGATGGCCGCATTGCCGCGCATGGCTGCATGCCGCACGATTGCGGCGACAACGATTGGACGCTGGTGCTGGGCGCCGACGGATCGCGTGCGGAAGCCTGCTACCACGATGCCGACACGATGGGCGACCGCAGCCGCTGGTTCGCCGCAAGCACGGCGCCGGCGATGCGGCCGGGCGATTGCCCGCAGGAGCAAGGCTGATGCTGGAACATATCCCCGCCTGGCTGGGCAAGGCGCTGTCCGATGTGCGCGCAGGCGCCGAAAAGCTGGCAATCGCACGCGGGACGCTGGGCACCGCCATCCCGCGGATCGAGCTGATGAGCCCGGCTTTTGCCGACGGCGCGCGGCTGCCCGAACGCTTCACCGCGGACGGCGATGGCGTGTCGCCGCCGCTGGTCTGGGGGCCGCTGCCCGAGGGCACGGCGCATCTCGCCTTGCTGGTCGAGGATGCCGACGCACCGGCGCCGCAGCCGTTGGTCCATGCGGTCGTCTGGGGCATGCCCGCCGACACGGGCCGGCTGGAGGAAGGCGCGATCCGCAGCGATGGCGCGGGAACGCCCGAGCGCGACGTCGGCCGCAATTCCTATCTTCGTGAAGGCTGGCTGCCGCCCGACCCGCCGACCGGTCATGGCAGCCATCGCTATGCCTTCCAGATGTTCGCGCTTGATGCAGGCGTCGGCGATCCGGGCGAAACGCCCGGCCGTGCCGCGATGCTGGAGGCGATGGCGGGGCATGTGCTCGCCGCCGGGGTCTTGATCGGCACCTATAGCCGGGGCGAGGATGCGCCGGTCGGGCCGATCGGGGCGGTCGCAACCGCCGGGTAGGTCGTCAGCCGGTCAGCCGATGGTGCCGGTGCTCTGGCTGGCGAGGACCAGAACGGTGGTGCAGAAGGCGGACAGCGCGAGTGCGAAGCTGCGATACATGATGCGTCTCCTCAGGGCTTGCGGGGATCAGGCGATCGGCAGGACGGGGACGGCGGCGCTGATCGCAAGGCCGGCGAAGGCGAGCGCGGCAATGACCGAGACGGCGGCGCGCTGAGCGATATCGAAGCGGATGGACATGGTCTGTTTCCCTTTTGCTGCGGCGGGCGAACCGTTCGTCGCCGCATGCCAGGGACCTTGCAGCCATCGTGCCAAATACAAAAAACCGCGGATCTGCGCGGTTTTCTTCGGCAACTCACATTAAACTGGGAATTTCCGCCACAGCGATGGCGCGGTTTACGCCAATATCAGGCGGCACACACCCGGTCGCGGCCATCGCTCTTCGCAGTATAGAGCAGGCGGTCGGCGCGTTCGAACGCGGCATCGATCGTCTCGCCGGTCTGCACGGCGGTGACGCCGATCGACAGCGTCACCTGCCCCAGCGGCTTGTCGGTTTCGCGCAGGCGGAATCGTTTGCCGGCGATGACACTGCGCGCCCCGTCGAGGTGCGCGGCGGCATCGGCGAGGGTCAGGCCGTGGATCAGGATGGCGAATTCCTCGCCGCCGTGGCGGACGACGAGATATTTCTGACATTCCTCGCTGAGCGTGCGCGCGACGGCGGACAGGACGCGGTCGCCGATCTGGTGGCCATGCGCGTCGTTGATCCGCTTGAACCGGTCGATGTCGCAGACTGCGAGGCAGAAGGGCCCTTCGAGTTCGCGGCGATGGTCGAACGCCTCGCCGAAGGCGCGGCGGTTGGGCAGGCCGGTGAGCGCGTCGCGACGGGCGGTGTCGTTCGCTTCGGCGAGCTTGGCGCGGAGCGTTTCCGCCTCGCGCGTCGCCTGGTCGAGCCGCACCTCGGCATCGCGCACGCGGGCCAGCATCGTGCCGGCGATGCGCGCGATCGCGTCGAGGCCGGCCGGCCCCGCCGTATCGATCGCCGCCGCGCTTTCGGCGAGGTCCGCGCCGAAATCGCGCGTCTGGTCCTGCATCGCGCGCATCATCGTCGCGAAATCGTCGACCTGCGCCTGGGTCGCTTCGACCAGGCGAACCGCCTCGTCCTCGACCTCCGACTGGTGATCGCGATAGCTGGGGCGCGGCGGCTCCGCTTCGGGCTGGACCGCGGCCCCCAGCATCACGCGCCCGCCGAGCTTTTCGATGTCCGAGCGGCTGAGGCGAAAGCCACCGTCGGTCAGCCGCATCACCGCCTGGGCGATCGCGCCGTCGGGATTGGTGATGACATCATAGGCGAAGGTGTAATGGGCCGGCTCGGGGCTGAGGCCCTGAGACGCGAGAAAGTCGCCGATTCGGGTGAATAGATCACCCTTGCCGTCCTTTCGCGCTGCCAACGGCCCGTTCATCTACGCCCTTTCCGGTGTTCCGCGATGTGTACCCGCGAAATGTTATCAGGAAGTTTCCGTGGCTTCACTTCGCTGCGAGGCGACGAACCGCGGCGAGCGTCAACGCCACATGCTGCGCAGGGTTCATATCGTCGTGGACGAACGCGATTTTGCCGTCGCGGCCGATGACATAGCTGGTCCGCTTGGTCAGCGCGCGGCCGCCGGCGTTGAGCGCGACGTCGTAATTCTTGATCACCGTGGGCCCCGCGCTCGCCACCGCGAACTTGCCCGCGCACTTTTCCGCCGAGAAGCGCTGCAGCGTCGGCACGTCGTCGGCCGACATGCCGATCACGGTCGCACCGGCCTTCTGGAATTCGGGAATCGCCTCGGCAAAGGCATGCGCCTCGGCGTTGCAGCCACCGGTGAAGGCCGCGGGGAAGAAATAGAGGACGACCGGGCCCTTCTTGAGCTGCTGGGCGAGATCGATGCCGACGACCTGGCCGGCGACCGCGCCGCGCGTGGCGAAGGTCGGCGCCTTCGCGCCTACCGGCAGACCGGCGATAGCAGGAGTGGCGACAAGCGCGATCGTGGCAATAGCGGCGGAAAACAGACGCATGGAAGGGATCCTCTCGCAAAGACGTGACCGGACCCTAGCGCCTGGCCCTGCCCCGCGATAGGGCTGCGATCATGCCGATTACCGCCGCCGATATCCAGCTCGCCCAGCGCCTCGCCGACGCCGCCGGGGCGGCGATCCGCCCCTATTTCCGCGCCGACCATGGCGTCGAGCTGAAGGACGACCGCTCCCCCGTCACCCGCGCCGATCGCGAGGCGGAGGCGGCGATGCGGCGGCTGCTGGATGCCGAGGCGCCGGGCGACGGCGTGGTCGGCGAGGAATATGGCACCAAGGACGGCGTGACCGGGCGGCAATGGGTGCTCGACCCCATCGACGGCACGCGCAGCTTCACGGTGGGGCGCGCGATCTTCGGGACGCTGATCGCGCTGGTGGAGGATGGCTGGCCGCTGCTCGGCATCATCGACCAGCCGGTGCAGCGCGAACGCTGGCTGGGTGTCGCCGGCCGGCCGACGACCTTCAACGGCACGCCCGCGCGCACCCGGCGCTGCGCGCAGCTGGAGGGCGCGATCGTCGCCACCACCAGCCCGCACCTGTTCGCGGATGGCGACGTGCCGCATTACATGGCGCTCGTCGCCGCCGCCTCGGGCGGGCATGCGCGACAGGGGCCGGTCTATGGCGGCGATTGCTACAATTACGGGCTGCTGGCGAGCGGGCATCTCGACGTGGTCGCGGAATCCGGGCTGCAACTGTATGATTTTGCCGCGCTGGTGCCGGTGGTCGAGGGCGCGGGCGGGCGGATGTGCGACTGGAACGGCGACCCGCTGACCGCAACGAGCGCGGGCCATGTGCTGGCGATCGGCGACCCGGCGCGGACGGACGACGTGCTGGAGGCGCTGCGCGCGGCGCATGGGCATGATCACTGAGGTTTGACGGGTCCGTCATTTCCGCGGCGGGGCGGGCCATAACTTTTGACGTTGCGGCTGGATGCGCGAGGGTAGCGCGTCTGGATTCCCGCCTGCGCGGGAATGACGGCGTGGTGGAGGGGCGCCCTAGCCTTACCCGTCATCCCGGCGGAGGCCGGGATCCATGGTGGCGGTGGCGGCAGCGTTTGCGCGCCGACACGTATGGCGCGCTGTCCATGGATCCCGGCGTTCGCCGGGATGACGGAAGTGGGAGAGCGCGCCTTGGCCGTCGGTGTGCAGGACGCCCGCCCCACACGGCCCGTCATTCCCGCGCAGGCGGGAATCCATAACCTCTGACGTTGCGGCTGGAGGCGCCAGGGTAGCGGGTCTGGATTCCCGCCTTCGCGGGAATGACGGCGGGCTGGAGATGGGGCCGGGATGACGAAGAAGGGGAGTATGCGAGCGCACCCCTCAGAAGATCCCCAGGAACTTCTTGCGCTGGGTCTTGCGTTCGCCGCCCGACGCCTTGCCATTCTCTTCCTTGGCGGTCGTGCCGTGGCCGACGTCGTCGCGGGGGGCGCCCTTGGTGGTGCGTTGCGCCGCTGCTGTGGCACCGGCGAGGACCGGGCTGCAGGCGGCGGCCTTGGCGTCGCCGACGTCGACGAAGGCGAGGATGCCCGCCACAGGCGTCGCGACCACCGCCAGCCCCAGGCCGGCGCCGGCGCGGCCGAGCAGCTGGTTGCTGATCACGTCGAGCTTGGGATGCGCGAAGGTGCCGCCGATGCCGACGGGCGACTGCCCTGAGAACAGGCTGAATTTCTTCCCGTCCGCCCGGATGGCGAGGTCGACGCCTTCGGTGCGGAAGCTGAAGCCGCCGCGGCCGAGGATCACGTTCTTCGACGTATCGATCAGGATCGGGTCCGCCGCCGCGACGCCCCCGCGGACGGTGAAGCCGACGAGGCCGCAGTTGATGCGTACCGGCTCCTTCAATTTGTCCTCGAACATCTTCTGCACGAAGGTGCCGATGTCGAGTTCGGACAATTGCGCATTGCCGGTCGTCAGATCGCCCTGCGGAATGATGAAGGCGATGCGCCCGCGCGCGGTGCTGAGCGAATCGTGGATCGTGTCGCCGCGCCCGTCCAGCCGGATGCGGCCGTGGATCGTGCCGGTCGTCCCCGCCTCTGCGACGCCATAGCCCTTCAGCAGCCGTCCGAGCGGCGTCGGCGTCAGGCGGATGTCGTAGCGGACCGCGGATGGCCGTGCGCGCGTGTCGAACACCACATCGCTCGCCACATTGCCGCGTGCCATCGCGAAGGTGAGCGGCGACAGCGCCAGCCGCCCGTCCTTCAGCGCCAGCGTGAGGTCGACGTTGCTGATCGGCACGTTGCGCGATCGCACGACGCCGACCGTCCATTTGAGGTCAGCATCGAAGCGCTGCATCGTCGCGATCGGCAGCGCGGCATCGGGCAGCAACCGGCCGCTCGCCGCACCGGCCGCCGCCGCCGCGGCCTCCGCGCCCTTCGTCGCGACGATATCGGGATTGTAGCCGATGAAGGGCGCGGCATCGATGATGTCGAGGCGTTTGGTCGCGAGCTTCGAATCGAGGTGGAGCCGCTCGCCCGTCGTCACGGTGAGCGTGCCGGCAAGGTCGGTCGCCCCCGCCACGCCGGTGAGGCGGGTGAAGCGATAGTCCGCGCCGTCCTTCACCATTTGGCCGCGGACGCGATAGGTGCGCGTATTGGGGATGGCGACGCCGATGATGCCGAGCAGGTCCGCCATGTTGCGCCCGCGCGCGGCGACCGACAGCGGCACGCCCTCGATCTCGGCGAGCGAGGGCAAGGTGCCCGCGACGTCGATGACGTTCCCCGCCGCACGCATCCGCGCGACGAGCTGGTTCTGGCCGCGGTTCACCGTCGCATCGGGGGTGAGCAGCCGTGCGGTCAGCGTGAAGGGGGCCGTGCGGATACGGCCGGAGCCGGTGACGCCGACCGACTTGCCGATGCGCGCATCGGTCGATCGGATGTCGGCGATGGCGAGGTCGGCCGTCACCTGCATGCGCGGATCGACGTAGCGCACGGTCGTGCCGCGCACGTTGGCGACATCGATACGCGGGAAGTCGAGCGGCTTGCCGCCCTTTTTCTCGCTGAACGTCCAGGTATTGGTGCTGTGGTCAGGCTTCCATTCGAGGTCGACCTTGCCGTCGACGAGATCGAGCCAATAGAGTCGGCGCTTGCCCCAGAGCAGCGACAGCGGCGCGATCCGCGTGTCGATCCGCGCCGCGTCGAACAGATAGGGGCGGCTGGCCCAGGCAGGATTGGCGATCGTCATCCGTTCGGCGACGAACTTGATCTTGAACGGCGCGAAATAGAGCTGGAAGTCGCCGTCGATCCGCACCGCGCGATGCGTCTGGCCGCCGACGAATCGTTCGAAGGGCGCGCGCAGGAAGCGGCCCTTGGTGATATAGAGCACCAGCCAGATCGCGACGATCAGCGCGATGACCGCGAGCACGATGTTGCGCACGATTCGCCACGCACGGCGGCGGCGCGCGGGCGCGATCGTCTGGGACGGGGCGGAAGCGGGCGTCTCCATCGAGTGGCCAAGCGCGTGCGCCCTCGTTCCGGTTCCGCATCGGTCGCCCGTCCTTGCGTTTTGCGTGCGGCGGCGGTAAGGGGCCCGCTTCCCGAGCGAGGCGCTACAGGACTGCCCGGCCATCAAGGGCTGCCGCGGCTGTCCATGCCTGCTCATAGCGAAAGGACCAAAATGCCCAAGCTCAAGACCAAGAGCGGCGTCAAGAAGCGCTTCAAGCTGACCGCCAGCGGCCTGCTGAAGCACGGCGTCGCCGGCAAGCGCCACCGCCTGATTTCGCACAACAGCAAGTACATCCGCCAGAACCGCGGCACCAAGGTGCTGTCGAAGGCCGACACCGCGACGGTGAAGGCCTGGGCGCCGTACGGCCTCAAGTAAGGAGATCAGGACATGGCACGCGTCAAGCGGGGCGTAACCACTCGCGCCAAGCACAAGAACATCCTGTCTCAGGCGAAGGGCTATTACGGCCGTCGCAAGAACACGATCCGTATCGCTCGCCAGGCCGTCGAAAAGGCCGGCCAGTATGCGTATCGCGACCGCAAGGTGAAGAAGCGGACCTTCCGTGGTCTGTGGATCCAGCGCATCAACGCCGGCGTCCGCGCGGAAGGCCTGACCTATTCGCAGTTCATGCACGGCCTGAAGCTCGCCAACATCGACCTGGACCGGAAGGTCCTGGCCGACATCGCGATGCACGAGACGGCGGCCTTTGCCGCGATCGTCGCGCAGGCGAAGGCGGCTCTGCCCCAGGCCGCGTAACGCGCCTGACGGACGGAATGCGAAGGGGCGTCGGTGGCAACACCGGCGCCCTTTTTCGGTTTGGGGGTGGTGATCGGCGGCCGCCTCCCCCTTTTCGTCATCCCGGCGCACGCCGGGATCCATGGACTGGGGCCAGTGGCGTTTGCGTGCTACCATCGGCCACACCCCCCTCCATGGATCCCGACTTTCGTCGGGATGACGAAGGTGGGGGCGGGAAGGGGCAACCCATTCATGCGCGACGTCTTCCAACCTTGCGTCTACATCCTCGCCAGCCGTCGACATGGCACGCTCTACATTGGCGTCACCTCAAACCTGCTCGCACGCCTCATCCAGCATCGCGAGGGCTTGATCCCCGGCTTCACCAAGGCATACGGCGTCCACATCCTCGTCTGGTATGAGGTACACGCCACGATGGAAGCCGCCATCGTGCGCGAGAAGCGGCTGAAAGAATGGCGGCGCGCGTGGAAGATCGAGCTGATCGAAGCGCAGAACGAAGACTGGGGCGATCTCGGCGTCGGATTGGGGCTTGCCCCCCTGCCGCCGGTCCCGACGAAAGAGAGCATGACGTGACGCAAGACCTCGACACCCTGCGCGGCCAACTGATCGCCGCGATCGAATCCGCCGCAAGCCTCGATGCGCTCGAGGCGGTGCGGGTCGAGGCGCTCGGCAAGCAGGGCAGCGTCACCACGCTGCTGAAGACGCTGGGCAAGATGAGCCCCGAGGAGCGCCAGGTCGAAGGGCCGCGGATCAATGGCCTGCGCGAGGCGGTCGCGACCGGCATCGCCACGCGCAAAGAGGCGCTGGAGCGCGCGGCGCTCGACGCGCGGCTGGCGAGCGAAACGCTCGACATGACGCTGCCCGCCGACGCGCCGCTCGCCGGCACGGTCCACCCGGTCAGCCAGGTGATGGACGAACTGGCCGAGATCTTCGCCGACCTGGGCTTCGCGGTGGCGACGGGGCCGGAGATCGAGACCGACTGGCACAATTTCAGCGCGCTCAACATTCCGGAGACGCATCCGGCGCGCGCCATGCACGACACCTTCTACCTGCAGCAGGGGATCGACGCGAAGGCGGACGGCAGCTTCGACGAGCGCACGACCTTCTCGCTGCTGCGCACGCATACGTCGCCGGTGCAGATCCGCACGATGCTGAACCAGCAGCCGCCGATCCGCATCATCGCGCCGGGCCGTACCTATCGCTCCGATTCGGATGCGACGCACACGCCGATGTTCCATCAGGTCGAAGGGCTGGTGATCGACAAGGGCATCACGCTCGGCCACCTGAAATGGACGCTGGAGACGTTCCTGAAGGCGTTCTTCGAGCGCGACGACATCGTGCTGCGCCTACGCCCGAGCTATTTCCCGTTCACCGAACCGTCGGCGGAAGTCGACGTCGGCTATACGATCGAGAAGGGCAAGCGCGTGATCGGTGGGTCGGGCGGCGGCTGGATGGAGGTGCTGGGCAGCGGCATGGTCCACCCCAAGGTCATCGAAGCGTGCGGGCTGGACCCCAACGAATGGCAGGGCTTTGCCTTCGGCTGCGGGATCGACCGACTCGCCATGCTGAAATACGGCATGGACGACCTTAGGCCCTTCTTCGACGGCGATATCCGCTGGCTGAAGCATTATGGCTTTTCCAGCCTCGACGTGCCGACGCTGTCGGGCGGCGTCGGCGCGGCGTAAAGCCCCGCGCTCGTATCCGTCATCCCGGCGCACGCCGGGATCCATGGATACGGCGCAGGACATAAGGATACGGCCCGCCCGCCCCAAGGCCGACCGCGTCCATGGATCCCGGCGTGCGCCGGGATGACGATCAGAACGGAACGACCGATGAAATTCACCCTTTCCTGGCTCAAGGACCACCTGACCACCGATGCGAGCCTCGACGATATCGTCGACGGGCTGACGCGCATCGGGCTGGAGGTGGAGGGCGTCCACAATCCCGGGGAGGCGCTGCAGGCGTTCCGCGTCGCGCGCATCCTGTCAGCCGAGCGTCACCCGCAAGCCGACAAGCTGCAGGTGCTGAGCGTCGATGCCGGTGACGGTCCGATGCAGGTCGTCTGCGGCGCGCCCAACGCACGCGCCGGCCTGGTCGGCGTGTTCGGCGCGCCGGGTGCCTATGTTCCCGGCCTCGACGTGACGCTGAAGGTCGCGGCGATCCGCGGCGTCGAATCGAACGGCATGATGTGTTCGGCGCGCGAGCTGGAGATCGGCGAGGGCCATGACGGCATCATCGAACTGCCCGAGGACGCGCCGGTCGGCACCCCCTACCCCGACTATGCCGGGCTGAACGATCCGGTCATCGACGTATCGATCACGCCCAACCGGCAGGATTGCATGGGCGTCCACGGCATTGCCCGCGACCTCGCCGCCGCCGGCCTCGGCACGTTGGTGCCGCCGACCGTGCCCGCGAACGATGTGCAAGGCCCCGGTCCGGACGTGCGGATCGAGGACGCCGCCGGCTGCCCGGCCTTCTACGCACAGGCGGTTACTGGCCTCACCAATGGCGAGGCGCCGGAATGGATGCGCCAGCGGCTGACCGCGATCGGGCAGAAGCCGATCTCGACCCTGGTCGACATCACCAATTACATGACCATCGACCTGGGGCGCCCGCTGCACGTCTATGATCGCGCGAAGCTGACCGGCGGCCTCGTCGCGCGGTCCGCCCGCGACGGGGAGACGATCGAGGCGCTGAACGGCAAGACCTATACGCTGCGCGAAGGCATGACCGTCATCGCCGACGATGCGGGCGTCCACGACATCGGCGGCATCATGGGCGGCGAGCATTCCAGCGTCACAGCCGAGACGACCGACGTCGTCATCGAATGCGCCTATTTCGCGCCCGACGCGATCGCGCGGACGGGCCAGGCGCTCACGCTCACCAGCGATGCGCGCCAGCGCTTCGAGCGCGGTGTCGACCCGGCGTTCCTCGACGACGGCCTGGCCATCGCGACCTTCCTCGTCCAGCACTATTGCGGCGGCACGGCGAGCGCTGTCACCCGCGCGGGCGAACCGCCGGTGGCGCCGCGGACGATTGGCTACGACCCGGCACGCGCCGAAACGCTGGGCGGCCTCGCGGTCGCACCGGAGCGGCAGCGCGACATCCTCGAACGGCTCGGCTTCGCGGTCGACGGCGACTGGACGGTCACCGTGCCGACGTGGCGCCGGGATATCGACGGCCCCGCCGATCTGGTCGAGGAAGTCATCCGCATCGAGGGGATCGATAAGGTCGCGCCCGTCGCGCTGCCGCGCACGCCCGGCGTCGCGCGCCCGACCGCCACGCCCGACCAGAAGCTGGAACGCCGCGTCCGCCGCGCCGCCGCCGCGCGCGGGCTGGACGAGGCGGTGACGTGGAGCTTCCTGTCGGAAGCGCAGGCCGCGCCGTTCGGCGGAGGCACGTGGAGCCTCGCCAACCCGATCAGCGAAGACCTGAAGGTCATGCGGCCGTCGCTGCTGCCCGGCCTGCTGTCGGCGAGCGCACGCAACCTGAAGCGCGGCATCGCGACCGTGCGGCTGTTCGAGATCGGCCGCCGCTACCTGGTCGATGGCGAGCATCCGACCGTGGGCGTTGTGCTGGCCGGCCATGCGCGCGAGCGCGGCTGGCGTGGCGGCAAGGCGACGGGCTTCGACGCCTATGACGCCAAGGCGGAGGCGCTGGCGCTGCTCGCCGCGGCGGGGGCGCCGGTCGACAATCTGCAGGTGATGGGCGAGGCCGGCGACGCGTGGCACCCCGGCCAGTCTGGCACGCTGCGGCTGGGGCCGAAGACGGTGCTGGCGCGCTTCGGCATGCTGCACCCCAGCCTGCTCAAGGCGTTCGACCTCGACGGCGCAGTCGCCGCGGTGGAAGTGTATCTCGATGCGCTACCCGCCAAGCGCATGAGCGGCTTCATGCGCCCGGCCTTCGCGCCGCCGGCGCTGCAATCGGTGCGCCGCGACTTCGCCTTCCTGGTGCCGCAGGGCGTCAGCGCCGACGCGCTGGTGCGCGCGGTGCGATCAGCGGACAAGGCGGCGATCACGGGGGCACGCGTGTTCGACGTGTTCACCGGCGCCGGCGTCGACGAGGGGTTCAAGTCGGTCGCGGTGGAGGCGGTGCTCCAGCCCGCCGACAAGAGCTTCACCGACGAGGCGCTGAAGGCGATCGCCGACAAGATCGTCGCGGCGGCGGCGAAACAGGGTGCGGTGCTGCGGAGCTGATTCGCGGCACCTTTGTCGGAACGGGCGGGAAACTCGGCCTGCCCGTAGGTGCCACCCCGGCGCAGGCTGTGGTCTTTGGCAGCTTTTGGCGGACGCCTTCACCGGGAGACCCCGGCCTGCGCTGGGGTGACGGCTGGGTTTGGGCAGATGCATGAGAGCTTGGCCGAAGCGACGCGATGCGGGGTGCTACCTATGGCGGTGACGGGGCGGGCATTCACGCCGCCAGTACCGAAGCGCTTCGCTGACCTCCCCCTCCGTCATGCCTTGCGGCATGCCACCTCCCCCTGGCGGGGGAGGACTTAATTAGAAGAGGCGGCCGCCGTTCGGCACCGGCTGATCGGGGGCGATCAGCACCACCTTGCCGTCCGCATCGGGGAAGCCGAGCGTCAGCACTTCGGACATGACCGGCCCTATCTGGCGCGGCGGGAAGTTGACCACCGCGGCGACCTGACGCCCGATCAGGTCTTCGGGGGTGTAGTGCGTGGTGATCTGCGCCGACGACCGCTTGATGCCGATGCCCTCGCCGAAATCGATGCGCAGCTTGATCGCGGGCTTGCGCGCTTCGGGGAAGGGCTCGGCGGCGACGATCGTACCGACGCGGATGTCCACCCGCTCGAATTCGGCGAACGTCAGCGGGTCGGGGCCGAGCGGATCAGAAGTCGACATTGTCATAATGCGCCGGAGGGCCGATTAGCTCCATCCGCTCGGACAGCAACGGCCGGAAGCTCGGACGGCTCTTGAAGCCGCGATACCAGCGCGCGGTCTGGTCATGCCCCTTCCAGTCGATGCCGCCCAAATAGTCCGCCACCGAAATCTGCGCGGCGGCGGCGAGGTCGGCGAGACTCATCGTCGCGCCGCCCAGCCAGTTGCGGTGATCGAGCAGGTAATCGGTGTAATCGAGATGACTGACCGCCGCCTTCATCGCCTCGCGCAGGCCCTTGGCATCGGGCGAGGCGCGGTGGGCGAGGCGCTTGACGACACGCTCGTGCAGCAGCGGCCCGGTGACGTCGCGATAGAAATGCGTGTCGAACCACGTCACCAGCCGGCGGATCTCGGCGCGGTTGGCGGCGGTGCCGTTGATCGTCGCCGCCTTGTCGACCGTTTCTTCGAAATATTCGCAGATCGCCATCGAATCGATCAGCGGCGCACCCGGGCGGCTGGCGTCGACCATCACCGGCGTTTCGCCGGCGGGGTTCATGTCCATGAACTCGTCGCGCCGCTCCCACGGCGATTCGCGCACCAGCTGATAGCCGATGCCCTTTTCACCGAGCAGCAGCCGCACCTTGCGGCTGAACGGGCACAGGGGGAATTGGTAGAGCTGCCACATGCCTGCGGTGTTAGAAGCATGGGCGGATGGAGGGAAGCAGTGATGGCCTTCGATGACGGTGTTCGCATCATCGATGGCGTGATCCACATCGACCATGCGGAGATCGAAGCCGGGTTACGCGCATTGGCTGCGCGTTGGCAGGTCACCGTTGAGGAGGCGTTGGGGATCGTGCTGCGCAACGCCTTGGGCGAGCAGGGACGCGAGATGCAGGGCCAGCCGACGGTGGTGGGATAAGGACGCTTCCCGTTTTCGTCATTCCGGCGCGGGCCGGAATCCATGGATGCATGCGGCTGATGATGCGCGCTACCGCGGCCTCACCGCCTTCCATGGATCCCGGCGTGCGCCGGGATGACGAAATGTTGTCGATCCCTATTCCGCCGCCACCGCCTCGACCGTGTCGTCGAGCGGGTGGGTCTGGCGGGAGAGCATTTCCTTCGGGATCACCTGCCAGAAATCACCGGCGATCCGGTCCCAGTCGGCGAGCAGGCTCTTCGACCATTTGCTGTCGGTGGCCTTGGCGTGGCGTTCGACGAGGTCCTTGAGCACGCCTTCCCAATGCGCCGAGGCGAGACGCTGCCAGACGATGCTGTCGGGATTGGCGCGGCGTTCGAAGGTCGCGTGCGGATCGTAGACGAAGGCCATACCGCCGGTCATGCCGGCGCCGAAATTCTGGCCGACCGTGCCGAGCAGCACCGCGACGCCGCCGGTCATATATTCGCAGCCGTTGGCGCCGCAGCCCTCGACCACCACGGTCGCGCCCGAATTGCGCACCGCGAAGCGCTCGCCCGCCTGCCCCGCCGCGAGCAACGTGCCGCTGGTGGCGCCATAGAGGCAGGTGTTGCCCGCGATCGTATTGTCCTGGCTGGCGAGCGGGGACGACACCGCCGGCCGCAGGATGATCGTGCCGCCCGACAGGCCCTTGCCGACATAATCGTTGGCGTCGCCGAACACCTCCAGCGTAATGCCCTTACACATGAAGGCGCCGAGCGACTGGCCAGCGGAGCCGCGCAGGCGGATCGTGACGTGGCCGTCGGCGAGCTTGCTCATGCCGAAGCGGCGCGTGATCTCGCTCGACAGGCGCGTACCGACCGCGCGGTGCGTGTTGCGCACCGAATAGGTCAGCTGCATCTTCTCGCCGCGGCTGAAGACGGCGGCGGCATCCTTGATGATTTGCGCATCGAGGCTGTCGGGCACGTCGTTGCGGAAGGTCGACAGGCTGAAGCGACGCTCGGCATCGGTCGCATCGACCTTGGCAAGGATCGGGTTCAAATCGAGGTCGTCGAGATGCTCGGCGCCGCGGCTGACCTGGCGGAGCAATTCGGTGCGGCCGATCACCTCGTCGAGGCTGCGCACGCCCAGGCGAGCGAGGATGTCGCGCACCTCTTCGGCGATGAAGGTCATCAGGTTGATGACCTTTTCGGGCGTGCCGACGAACTTCGAACGCAAGGCTTCGTCCTGCGTGCAGACGCCGACCGGGCAGGTGTTCGAATGGCACTGGCGCACCATGATGCAGCCCATCGCGACCAGCGACAACGTGCCGATGCCGAACTCCTCCGCGCCGAGGATCGCGGCGATGACGATGTCGCGACCGGTCTTGAGGCCACCATCGGTGCGCAGGCGCACTCGGCCGCGCAGGCCGTTGAGGGTGAGGACCTGATTGACCTCGCTGAGGCCCATTTCCCACGGCGTGCCGGCGTATTTGACGCTGGTCTGCGGGCTCGCACCCGTGCCGCCGACGTGGCCGGCGACGAGGATGACGTCGGCATGCGCCTTGGCGACACCCGCCGCGACGGTGCCGATGCCTGAGGAACTCACCAGCTTCACGCAGACG
This sequence comes from Sphingomonas sp. DC4900, assembly GCF_049896485.1. Classification (NCBI taxonomy): domain Bacteria; kingdom Pseudomonadati; phylum Pseudomonadota; class Alphaproteobacteria; order Sphingomonadales; family Sphingomonadaceae; genus Sphingomonas; species Sphingomonas sp. DC4900. Next base: position 7,666 of record NZ_JAFCUK010000009.1, on the reverse strand, counting down.
CGCGCGCGCGGGTTGATCTGCTTCAGGTCGTAGATCAGCTGCGCGAGGTCTTCGATCGAATAGATGTCGTGGTGCGGCGGCGGGCTGATCAGCGTCACGCCCGGCGTCGCATGGCGCAGCTTGGCGATGAATTCGGTCACCTTGAAACCGGGCAGCTGCCCGCCCTCACCGGGCTTCGCCCCTTGCGCGACCTTGATCTCGATCTCTTCGCAGGCGTTAAGATATTCGGCGGTCACGCCGAAGCGGCCCGACGCGATCTGCTTGATCGTCGAATTGGCGTTGTCGCCGTTTTCGTACGGGCTGAAGCGCTTGACGTCCTCGCCGCCCTCGCCCGACACCGCCTTGGCGCCGATGCGGTTCATGGCGATCGCCAGCGTCTCGTGCGCTTCGGGAGAGAGCGCGCCCAGCGACATACCGGGGGTGACGAAGCGTTTGCGGATTTCGGTGATCGCCTCAACCTGATCGACCGGCACGCCTTCGGCGGGGAAGTTGAACTGGAGCAGGTCACGCAGATAGACCGGCGGCAGATCGGCGACGCCGCGGCTGAATTGCAGATATTGCGTGTAGCTGTCGGTCGACACCGCGGTCTGCAACAGGTGCATCAGCTGCGCCGAATAGGCGTGCGTCTCGCCCGTATGGCGCTGGCGGTAGAAGCCACCGATCGGCAGCTTGGCGACGCCTTCGTCCCACGCCTGTTCGTGGCGGACGATCGCGCTATAGTGGAGCGAGTTATAGCCCTCGCCACTGATCTTCGCGGGCATGCCGGGGAACAGATCGTTGACCAGGCTGCGGCTGAGGCCGACCGCTTCGAAGTTGTAGCCGCCGCGATAGCTGGAGATCACCGCGATCCCCATCTTGCTCATGATCTTGAGCAGCCCTTCCTCGATCGCGGTGCGATGCCGCTTGAGGCATTCGTCCAAGGACAGGTCGCCGAACAGCCCGCGGGTGTGGCGGTCGACGATCGCGGCTTCGGCGAGATAGGCGTTCACGGTCGTCGCGCCGACGCCGATCAGCACCGCATAATAATGCGTGTCGAGGCATTCGGCCGAACGGACGTTGATCGAGGCGTAGGAGCGCAGGCCCCGGCGGACGAGGTGCGTATGCACCGCCGCCGCCGCCAGCACGCCGGCGATCGCGATCCGGTCTTCGGAAACGTGCTCGTCGGTCAGGAACAGCTCGCTCTTGCCCTGGCGCACCGCCTGTTCGGCCTCGTTGCGGATTCGCTGGATCGCGGCGCGCAGCTTTTCCGGGCCGCCATCAGCGTCGAAGGTGCAGTCGATCTCGGTCGCGGTGCGCGCGAAGTGCGCGCGCAGCCGGGCCCAATGCTGGCCGGTCAGCACCGGCGAATCGAGCACGAGCACGCGGTCGCGCTGATCCTCGGTATCGAGGATGTTGGCGAGATTGCCGAAGCGCGTCTTGAGCGACATGACATAGCGTTCGCGCAGGGAATCGATCGGCGGGTTCGTCACCTGGCTGAAGTTCTGGCGGAAGAACTGGCTGATCAGCCGCGGCTTGTCGCTGATGACGGCGAGCGGCGTGTCGTCGCCCATCGAGCCGACGGCTTCCTTGCCCGTCTCGACCATCGGCGCCAGGATCAGCTCCATATCCTCCAGCGTCTGGCCGGCGGCGACCTGGCGGCGGGTGAGGCCCGCGCGATCGTAGCGGACCAAAGCGTCGGGTACGTCGGGCAGATCGTCGAGCGTGTGGAATTCGCCGATCATTGCGGCATAGTCATGCTCGCCAGCGATCCGGTCCTTCACCTCGCGGTCGTTCATAACCCGGCCTTCGTCGAGGTCGACCGCGATCATCTGGCCCGGCCCCAGCCGGCCCTTGGCGACGATCGTCGATTCGGGGACGACGACCATGCCGGTTTCCGATCCGACGATCAGCAGACCGTCCGACGTGCGCGTATACCGCAGCGGGCGCAGCGCGTTGCGGTCGACACCGGCCACCGCCCAGCGGCCATCGGTCATCGCCAGCGCGGCGGGGCCGTCCCACGGCTCCATGACGCTGGCGAGATACTGATACATGGCGGCATGGTCGGCGGGGACGTCGGTGTCCTTCTGCCACGCTTCGGGCACCAGCATGATCTTCGCGGTCGGCGCGTCACGGCCGGAGCGGCAGATCGTCTCGAACACCGCGTCGAGCGCCGCGGTGTCGCTGGCGCCCGCCGGGATCACCGGCTTGATGTCTTCCGAATGCTCGCCGAACGCGAGGCTCGCCATGCGGATTTCGTGGCTGAGCATCCAGTTCTTGTTGCCGCGAACCGTGTTGATCTCGCCGTTGTGCGCGAGGCAGCGGAACGGCTGCGCCAGCCACCATTGCGGGAAGGTGTTGGTGGAATAGCGCTGGTGGAAGATCGCGACGCGCGATTCGAAGCGCTGGTCCTGCAAATCGGGGTAGAAGACCGACAGGCTCTCGGCGAGGAACAGCCCCTTGTAGACGATCGAGCGGCACGACAGCGAACAGATGTAGAAGCCCTGGATCTGCGCGGCGATGACGCGCTTTTCGATCCGGCGACGGACCAGGTACAGGTTCTTCTCGAATTCGGCGGCATCGACGTCGTCCGGCATCGGGCCGGCGATCATGATCTGTTCGATCTCGGGCCGCGTCGCCTGCGCCTTCATGCCGATGACCGACACGTCGACGGGCACCTGGCGCCAGCCGTAGATCGTGTACCCCGCCTCGATGATCGCGCTCTCGACGATCGTGCGGCAGGTTTCCTGCGCACCGAGATCGGTACGCGGCAGGAAGATCATGCCGACCGCCAAGCGGTTGGGCAGCACCTTATGGCCACTGGCGACGACCGCATCGTCGAAGAAGCGATGCGGCAGGTCGATGTGGATGCCCGCGCCGTCGCCGGTCTTGCCGTCGGCGTCCACCGCGCCGCGATGCCACACCGCCTTCAGCGCATCGACCGCCGACTGCACGACGCGCCGCGAGGCGCGGCCATCGGTCGCGGCGACGAGGCCGACGCCGCAGGCGTCGCCTTCGGTATCGGGACGATACATGCCGTGCTCGGCGAGATAGGTGCGTTGGTCGGTCATGGACGGGCCTTTGCTGCCGGGCGCGCTGCCTGGATGAGATAACGGCGTGCGATCGCGGCCTTGCGGGACTGCACTTCGGCGATGATTTGCGGATAGAATTCGCCGTACTTCCGCCCGACGGGCGTTTGGAAGAAACGGGTGATCTCGTCCATTTCGGACGCGGTGAAGCGCCGCGCGTAAATGGTCTGGCTGGCCGCCATGATCTCGTCGAGCATGGCGGGGCGGCGAGCGGCAAGCCGAGCGGCGATCTCAGGCGTCGGCTCGCCCGTCGCGCGACAGTCGGCGAGGTTGCGCCCTTCCTCCGCGCGATCGAGACATTCGGACAGCAAGGTGGCGCGGGCGGAGCGGATGCTGTCGTCGAGCAACACCGCCTGCCGCTCGCGGAATCGGCTTGCGACGAGCAGGCGACCGGCGGCCCCGCGGCGCGCGTCATCGACCGCCGGATCGGCCGCGGCGGGGGGCATCTTCAGCGTCGCGCGCGGCGTCTGGGAATATCCGGCCCCGACCGCGAGCGTCGTCGCCATCGCCGCGCATATTGCCGTCCGCTTCACGCCGCGACCCTCGCCGCCTTTGCCTTGGCCTTTAGCCATTTATGCATCGTCGCCGCGACGTCGCGGCCGTCGCGGATCGCCCACACCACCAGGCTCGCGCCGCGGACGATGTCGCCGGCGGCGAACACGCCGTCGAGGCTGGTCATCAGCGTCTTGCCGTCGACCAGCACCGTGCCCCAGCGGCTGACGCCCAGTTCGGGCGCGCCGAACAGCGTCGGCAGATCCTCGGCATCGAAGCCCAGCGCCTTCACGACCAGATCGGCCTGGAGCGTGAAATCGCCGCTGGGATCGGGTTCGGGCGCGCGGCGGCCGCTGGCGTCGGCGGCACCCAGCCGCATTTTCCGCGCGCGCACCGTGCCGTCGGCGTCGAAGGCGGCGGGGGCGGACAGCCAGACGAATTCGGCGCCCTCCTCCTCGGCATTGGCGACCTCACGCTGGCTGCCGGGCATGTTGGTGCGGTCGCGGCGATAGAGGCACTTCACGCTCGCCGCGCCCTGGCGGATCGCGGTGCGCACGCAGTCCATCGCGGTATCGCCGCCGCCGATCACGACGACATGCTTGCCCTCGGCATTCAGCGCGCCGCCATCGAACGCGGGCACCGCATCGCCGAAGCCCTTGCGGTTCGACGCGATCAGATAGTCGAGCGCCGCGACGACGCGGCTGTCGTCGCCGCCTGCGACGTCGAGCGCGCGCGCCTTGTACACGCCCGTCGCGATCAGCACCGCGTCATGACGCTGGCGCAATGCGTCCAGGCTCGCATCCTCGCCGACGCGGAAGCCTTCGTGGAAGACGATGCCACCCGCCTTCAGCCGCTCGACGCGGCGCATGACGACGGGCTTTTCGAGCTTGAAGCCGGGGATGCCATAGGTGAGCAGCCCGCCGGCGCGGTCGTGCCGGTCGTAGACGTGGACCTCATAGCCATGGCCGCGCAGATATTCGGCTGCCGTCAGGCCCGCCGGCCCCGCGCCGATCACTGCGACCGACTGGCCGCGTGCGGGCCCCGGCACCAGCGGCTCGACCCAGCCTTCTTCCCAGGCGGTATCGGTGATGAACTTCTCGACCGATCCGATCGTCACCGCGCCATGGCCGGTGAATTCGACGACGCAATTGCCCTCGCACAACCGGTCCTGCGGGCAGATGCGGCCGCAGATTTCGGGCATGGTCGAGGTGGAGTTGCTCAGTTCATAGGCTTCGCGCAGCCGCCCCTCCGCGGTCAGGCGCAGCCAGTCGGGGATATGGTTGTGCAGCGGACAATGGACTGAGCAATAGGGCACGCCGCATTGCGAGCAGCGCCCGGCCTGATCCTCCGCCGCCGGAGGCGCGTAGCGCGCGGCAATTTCGGCGAAATCCTCCGCCCGCGCGGCAGCATCGCGCTTGGCGGGATAGGCCTGCGGCCTGCCTACGAACTTCAGCATGGAATCGTGCGCCATAAGGCCTCCTCACGACCGCAATAGGAAGCGGAGAGGCCCATGTCATGCGCAAAATGACCGATATGGCTTATTTGCTGACCTAATATCGGCAATTATCTTTGCGATTGACTCTCATCAAGGCCGCGGCGCGCCAAATTAGGTCCGCTTTAAGCCCTAACGTAACTGGAGCGCGACGAGCGCCACCGCGCCGACGATGATGCGATACCAGGCGAAGGGGGCGAAGCCGTGCCGGCTGACGATGCCGACGAACCAGCGGATCACCACGATCGCGACGACGAACGACACGACGAAGCCGATCGCGATGCTCAGCCACTCGCCCTGCCCCAGCGTCGCGCCCGACTTCAGCAGATCGTAGGCGGAGGCGGCGAGCATCGTCGGGATGGCGAGGAAGAAGGAAAATTCCGCCGCCGCGCGCCGATCGACCCCCATGCTCAGCGCGCCCATGATCGTTGCGCCCGAGCGGCTGACGCCCGGGATCATCGCCAGACACTGGACGACGCCGACGCCCAGTGCGGTCGACCAGGGCATCGCCTCGACCGATTCGATCCGCGCCTGTTTCACCAGCCGCTCGATGACGAGGATCGCGATGCCACCGACGATCAGCGCGACCGCGACGACCGTCGGGCTTTCCAGCAGCGCCTTCACCGCCTTGTAGACGACGAGGCCGATGACCATCGCCGGCAGGAAGCCGAGCACGATGTTGCGCACGAAGGCGAAGGCGCCCGGCTTCTTCGCGAACAGGCCGACCGCGACATCCCAGAACCGCCGCCAGTAGAGGACGACGACCGCCAGGATCGCGCCGAGCTGGATGACGATGTCAAAGGTCGCGGTCGCCTTGTCCTGGACGCCGAGCAGCGTGCCGGCGAGGATCAGATGCCCGGTTGAGGAGACGGGCAGGAATTCGGTGACCCCCTCGACGATGCCGAGGAGAATGACGGTGAGGAGGTCCATGCACGGTCCTTAAGGCGGGGGGCGGTAATGGGATGTCCGCTCACCCGGTCCGGTCGATGCCACCCGCGCCCGTGGGCGGGGTGGCGACCGGCTCGGGGCGAACGGGGATGCGGTCGGGCCGTCCGCGTTATGCGGCGAGGGTGGCCGCGCGGCGACCGAAGCGACCGGTGCGCCGGAAGCGGACGAGCCAGTCGGGCGCGACCGCCTGCAGCGGCGTCGGGTCGACGCCCAGCGCGGACAGCCCCTCCGCCCCCGCTGCGACGACGTTGTCGTGCTGGAGCATGAGCCACTGGTCCTTGGTGATCGGCGCCAGCGGCAGCGCGGCGAGCAAGGCGCCGGCAGCATCCGGCAGCTCGACGATCGAGGGGCTGCGGCCGAGCGTCGCGGCGATCCAGCGGATGATCTCGCCCATCGTCATCACGTCCGGCCCGCCGAGCTCGAATGTGCGGCCCGCATAGGCCGCGCCGGTCGCGTTCGCCATCGCATCGCCGACGTCGGCGGCGAAGACCGGCTGGAACTTCACCGGCGCGCGCAGCACCGGCACCACCGGCGACTTGGCGACCATGCCGGCGAAGCGGTTGATGAACTGGTCCTCACGCCCGAACACGATCGAGGGGCGGATGATCGCCGCGCCCGGGAAGGCCGCGCGCACCGCCGCCTCGCCGCGGCCCTTGCTGCTGCCGTAGCCCGATTGCGCCTCAGGGTCGGCGCCGATCGCGGACATATGAACCAGCGTCTCGACGCCCGCCGCAGCCGCTGCCTCGGCGACGTTGCGCGCGCCACCGACGTGCAGCGCTTCGAAATTGCCGGACAGGATGCCGACCATGTTGATCACCGCATCCGCGCCCGCGACGGCGCGCGCGACCGTCTCCGGCTTGGTCACGTCCGCCGCGACGAACTGCGTCTGGCCGAGGCCGCCCAGCGGGCGCAGGAACCAGGCATGACGCGGATCCCGCTCGGCGATACGCACCCGGGCGCCGCCGCGCAGCAGCGCCTGCACCACATAGCGACCGACGAAACCGCCGCCGCCGAAGATCGTAACCAGCTTGTCCTGCATGCGCCTCGGGCCTTTTTTTCGTCGCTGTCCTGACAATCGCCCCCTTGCCCCCCAAAAGGCGTGTTGACAAGGCACATGGCCGCCCCCTAAAGGCCGCCACCTACCCCGTGCCCAGATGGCGGAATTGGTAGACGCACCAGCTTCAGGTGCTGGCGATCGCAAGGTCGTGGAGGTTCGAGTCCTCTTCTGGGCACCATTTTGTCCTGCGATATGCAGTTGAGACCGAGATGTGACGAGGAGCATGCCGCTGGGCTGCTCTGGTTTTGTTTTCACACGCGGTGCCGACCCGATCTCGAACATTGGCAGGCGGTGTCGCTTTCATTATAATCCTCTGAGGCCATCCGGCGATGGCCCGCGTATCGGCTTGCCGGAGGTGCAGCAGCATTATCACGCCGATATGGGTGTCGCCCGGCGTCGATCGGCTGCGGTCGGTCCGAGGTCGTCTTTCCCCAAACCACGGCGATCCGTTGCCCACGAGGCGCTCAGGTTCGGAGGACAGCCCGCCAGTCCCAGCAGGACCTGTCCAACGCGATGCGCGCGCCGGCCTGACGTTTCCGCCATCAAACCCACGCAAACACGTACTTCGCCTAGGCAGCGAGCGATGCGCCGATGGCGAAGCCAGATGATGGC
>NZ_JAFCUK010000008.1:0-149205 GCF_049896485.1 Sphingomonas sp. DC4900 | reverse complement strand
AGGACATGGAACGGCTTGTTAGCTTAACGTGCGCTTCGAGCCTTGAGGACCCAAAACACACGAGCCGCCGCCCACATGTCCCTTCATCTTACCTACAATGTCAAAGAGCCGACAAAAACACCGGCACAGCTACCTTACCCCTTTTTCTCGGGGCGGTCAGCGCGCCAGGTTTTTTGTGACTGCCTCGGTGACCGTGTCGGCCACCGCTGCGGTGACACCCATCTAGGCGGGGGCGCCTGGGCCGTCAACACAAAAATTGCAGATTTTTTGCGGACACCCGAAAAAGTCGCTGAGAAGGCCTGCTGAGGCCCTCTAGGCGTCGATCTACTGCCGATCCCCGGTTCCGGGGTTCGTCGCGTCTCAACGCACCAGCGGCGGCCGGTTTCCCGGGCCGCCGCCTGACTGTCACATTCCCTGAGCGTCTTGCCCCTCGCCGGCCCGTGCCAGCAGCGCCCGCGCCTGTTTGAGATGCGGGGCATCGATCATCCGCCCATCCAGCTGCAGCGCCCCCGCTCCCGGTGCCGCGGCAAAGGCCGCCACCACCGCACGCGCGTCGGCCAGCGCCTCGTCCACCGGCGTAAAGGCGGCGTTGATCGCGGCAATTTGGGCCGGGTGGATCGCCATCATACCCGTAAAGCCGTCGCGCGCCCCGCGGGCAGCATAAGCGGCGAGCCCGTCCGTATCGCGAATCGCCGGATAGACGGTCTCGATCGCGGCCACCCCCGCGGCATGCGCGCCCATCAAGGCGAGCGTCCGAACCACCTCATAGGGCGGCGTATAGCGCCCGTCCGATTCGCGTGCCGCACTGGCGCCGATCGCGGCGGGCAGATCCTCCGCCCCCCAGGTCAGGCCGGCGAGCCGCTCTGCCACCGCGTCATAGCCCCCGAGCGCAAAGACCGCGCGCGGCGTCTCGGTCGCCACCGGCAGGATCGGCACGACCGCATCGCCCATCCGCGCGACCAGCGCCGCGATGTCTTTCGCCCCCTCCGCCTTGGGCAGCATCACGCCAGCCGCGCCGCGCGCTGCCGCAAGATCGGCATCGAGGTCGCCGCTCCCCAACGGATTGACGCGGACGAACCGAATCACGTCCGCCGGTTCCGCCAGATAGCGCGCCACCGCCTCGCGCGCCGCCGCCTTTGCCGGGATCGCGACCGAATCCTCTAGGTCGAGGATGATCGCATCCGCGCCGCTGGTCGCCGCCTTGGCGAATCGCTCCGGCCGGTCGCCGGGTACGAACAGCAGGGATCTCAGTCGCATCGCTCTCTCCTTAAGCGCGCCGTGCTAGCCGACGCCGCCGCCAGCGGCTACCGGCGCCGCATGACGAGCCCCGATACCTATGATGCGATCGTCCTCGGCGCCGGCGCCGCCGGTCTAATGTGCGCCGCGGTCGCCGGACAACGCGGCCGCCGCATATTGCTGGTCGACCACAATGACGTAGTCGGCGCCAAGATCCTGATCTCGGGCGGCGGGCGCTGCAACTTCACCAATATCCACACGGCGCCCGACCGATATCTGTCCGCCAACCCCCATTTCGCCAAATCGGCGCTGGGCCGCTACACGGCGGCAGACTTCGTCGACCTCGTCGATCGCTACGGAATCGCCTGGCACGAAAAGACGCTCGGCCAATTGTTCTGCGACGGGTCGGCGAAGCAGATCATCGCGATGCTGCGCGACGAATGTGCGGCGGGCGGAGTCGATTATGCCCTGTCGTCGCCGATCGGTGCGGTCGATCATGACGGCAACGCCTATCGCGTCGCCCTGCCCCGCCGCACCGTGATCGCGCCGAAGCTGGTCATCGCCACCGGTGGTCCTTCCATCCCCAAATTGGGCGCGACCGGATTCGCCTATGATCTCGCCCGCCGATTCGGATTGAAGGTGGTCGAGCCCCGGCCGGCGCTGGTGCCGCTGACGCTGGGCGGCGAGGAAGCGTTGTTCGCCACGCTGTCCGGCGTCGCATCGGAGGTGGTCGCCAGCGCCGGCAAGGCGCGGTTCCGCGAGGCCGCCCTCTTCACCCATCGCGGCCTGTCGGGTCCCGCCATCCTGCAGGTGTCGAGCTATTGGCGCCCCCGCGAAGCGATCGGCATCGACTTCGTGCCCGATGCCGCGCCCGGCTGGCTGATCGAGGCGAAGCGCCAGCAGCCCCGCACCGTCTTGCGCCGCGCGCTGGCGGTGCATCTGCCAGACCGGCTCGCCGAGGCACTGGCCGAGCGAATCGGCGTGAGCACGGAGCTCGCCAACACGCCGGACCGGCGGCTGGACGAGGCGGCGCGACGCCTTGCCGACTGGCGTTTTGCGCCCAACGGCAGCGAAGGCTTTGCCAAGGCGGAGGTCACCGTCGGCGGGATCAGCACCGCCGATCTATCGTCGCAGACGCTCGAGGCGCGCCGGGTGCCGGGCCTTCACGCGATCGGCGAAGCGGTGGACGTGACCGGGTGGCTGGGCGGCTACAATTTCCAATGGGCGTGGGCGAGCGGCTGGGCCGCAGCGCAGGCGCTCTAGAGTTTGCCTCATTCCTAGAAGCGTCACCCTATTAACGGCTCGGGCCTTTGGCGACCTCTAGCGCCCGCCCCGACCGAAGAACCTAGCCCGCGCTAGGACGACGGCCGCTTCGACACGGGCGAATCACGTCAACCGAGCAACACCCGCACGCCGATCGCCAGAATCAGCGCGGGCACCGTGGTCACCACACCGACGCGGAGGAACTGGAAGAAGCTGACGTCCTCGCCTTCGCGGCGAATTGCGATCAGCCACAGGATCGTCGCGAGACTGCCGGTGATCGACAGGTTGGGGCCGAGGTCCACGCCGATCAGCAGCGCATCGACGATCAGCTTGGGCGGGTGCGCCGCCGCGATCGTCTGCGCCGCGATCAGCCCGGCGGGCAGATTGTTGATCGCGTTGCTACCGACCGCGAGCAGACCGCCCGCCGCCGCCGCGGTCGCGCGCAGGTCGCTCGCTGCGCCGTGCATCAGCTGCGTGGCGAGCCAGTGGATCAGCCCCGTTTCCGCCAGCGCCTCGACCATCACGAACAATCCGGCGACCAGCAGCAACACCGACCAAGACACCCGCCGCAGCAATGGCAGCGGCGTCTCGCCGGCCCGCGCCTGCACCGCGATCGCGGTGGCAAGGCCTGCGCCGAAGGTCGGCCAGCCCAGATCCCAGCCGACCGCCGACGCGATCGTCAGCAAAGTCGCCGTCGCACCGATCCCGATCAGCGCCAGCCGCCCACCGGTCGACAGGCTCACTCCTTCGCCCTGCGCCGCCGTACCGCTCAGCGCATCGCGGAACAGGAAGCGCAGGCCCGCATAGGTCGCGACCAACGCCAACACCGACGGCAACGCGAACGCGCCGAGCCATGCGCCCAGCCGCGGCAGGTCGCTGGCGTAGAGCACCAGATTCGCGGGATTGGAGATTGGCAGCACGAAACTCGCCGCATTGGCGACCAGCGCACAGGCGAACAGCAGCGGCAGCGGCTTCACCTCCGCCTGTCGCGCCACGGCGTAGACCGCCGGGGTCAGCACTACCGCGGTCGCGTCGTTCGACAGGAAGGTGGTCACGACCACCCCGGTCAGGAACACCAATGTGAACAGGCGCGTGGCCGATCCGTTCGCGCGCGCCGCGGCAAGATTGGCGACCCAGTCGAACACGCCCTGTTCGCGCGCCGCCTCGGACAGCAGCATCATGCCGATCAGGAACAGATAGACGTCGCTACCCTTCAGCACCGCGCCCCACGCCGCCGCGGGCGCGATCAAGTCGGTGACCAGCAGCAGCAACGCGCCGCCGACCGCCCAGATCGCCTCCGGCCAACGGAACGGCCGCGCGATGACGCCTGCGGTGGCGCCCGCACAGATGGCGACCGTCGCGATCATGCGGCGTGCCCCTTCGCCTTGGGCGCGGGATGCTTCGGCTTCGTCTCGGGCATCGCCATCGCATAGAGCGCGAGGCCGACCGCCGCTATTGCTGCCAACGTCAGGAAGCTTACGGCATAGCCTGCGCCGACGATGATCGTCCCCGCGAGCGTTGCGCTGAGCGCCGCACCCAGCCCCTGCGCCGTCGCGACCGCGCCTTGCGCGACGTTGAAGCGGCCAGACCCCTTGGTCAGATCCGCAATCACCACCGGAAACAGTGCGCCGAAGATGCCCGCCCCTACCCCGTCGAGCGCCTGAACGCCGACCAGCCACCAGGCGTCGTTCGACAGCGTATACAGCGCACCGCGTGCCGCCAGCACGCCGAACGCGACGAGGAACAGCGGCTTGCGCCCCCAGCTATCGACGTTTCGGCCGACGATGACGGCGACCGGCACCATCACCAATTGCGCCGCGACGATACAGGCGGCGGTCAGCGAGGTTGCCGAATCCTTGCCCACCGTCTTGGCGAGCAGCTGGCTGACCGACGTCAGCATCGCCGCATTGGCCAGGTGGAACAGGAACGCGATGGCGGCGAACAGCAGCAGCGGCCGGTTCTCGACCAGCACGCGCCAGCCGCCGGGCTGGTCGCAATTTTCGTCCGGTTCGCAATCGAGGCCGCGCGCCACCGCATTGTCGATATCGCCGTTGCGAATCCGCTGCGCTGCGGCGACGCTTGCCACCGTCAGCGCGCCCATCAACCAGAAGACGACGACCGGGCCGAACTTCCACGCCAGTGCTCCGGCCAGCGCGGCGGATACGGCGTTGCCGGCATGGTTGAATGCCTCGTTCCGCCCAACACGCTTCGAAAACAGCTTGGGGCCGAACAGGCCCAGCGTGATCGCGCTGATCGCCGGGGCGAACACCGCCCCCGCCACCGCCGCAAGCGACTGGGTCACGGTGACCATCGCGAAACCGTGGACGAAGGGCAGCGATACGCTGGTCAGCGTCACCAGCAATGCCGCAACGATGACGATCGCCGGCTTGTTACGGCTCCGGTCGATCAGGCCGCCTGCCGGCGTTTGCGATACCAGACCGACGATGCCCGCGATGGTCAGCACCATGCCGACGGTCGCCTCGTTCCAGCCATGCGCCGGCCCGCGTACCGCGAGCAGATAGATGGCGAGATACGGACCCAGCCCGTCGCGTACATCCGCCAGGAAAAAGTTTAGCGCATCCAGCGTGCGCCCGGCGCCATGCGGTCCGCCGCGATCTCGGGGTGCGTGCCGTGGGGCCGGGGGAGCCAGTGTCGCCATGCAGTCGTCCTCACCGCGATGGTCGGCGCCGCGGCGGCCCCGTTCCAATCCGTCGCCGCCCAACGGCAGGCGCCGGGCTTTGATCCCGCATCGGACTAATAAATGTTACGGAATGTTGCAGCGCGCATGTGGCGCCACCCGCCGATTTTTGCGCGAGTTGCGCATCGGCGCGGTTTGGCGTAGGGAGCCCGCGCGGCCTCGCTCGGCCTCGGCTTCGCGGATTTGGCGCGCAGGCAGGGTCTCTTGGGGTTACGGCCACGGCCATGATGCGCACGCGATAAGCGCCACATTACCCGTATTGCCGCCCGCATTGGCCCGCGATTTCCATCGCGATTTTGTTGTCCTGCTGCGCTCCAGCCCTGCCCTGTCGGCATGGGCTCCGGGGCCCGCTTTTATTTTAGGTTTCCCATGCCCTTTTCCTCCCTGCCCCCGCTTCTCGCTGAAGCGCTCGTCGCCCGTGGCTATGAAGCGCCCACCGCCGTCCAGGCCGCGGTGATCGAACCGGAAGCCGCCGGCCGCGATCTCGTCGTCTCCGCCCAGACCGGTTCGGGCAAGACGGTCGCCTTTGGCCTCGCCATGGCGGGCGAACTGCTCGTCGACGGCACGCTGCCGCCGCCGGGCCTCCCCCTCGCGCTGATCATCGCACCGACGCGCGAACTCGCGTTGCAGGTCAGCCGCGAGCTGATGTGGCTCTATAAGGAAGCGCATGCGCGCATCGCGACCTGCGTCGGCGGCATGGACGCCAGCAAGGAGCGTCGCTCGCTCAGCCACGGCGCGCATATCGTCGTCGGCACGCCGGGCCGCCTGCGCGATCACCTCGAGCGCGGCGCGCTCGACCTGTCCGCGCTGCGCGTCGCCGTGCTCGACGAGGCGGACGAGATGCTCGACATGGGCTTCCGCGAAGACCTCGAGCAAATCCTCGATTCGTCGCCGTCCGAACGCCGCACGCTGATGTTCTCGGCGACGATGCCCAAGCCGATCGTCGCGCTCGCCAAGCGCTACCAGAATGACGCGCTGCGCATCTCGACCGTCGGTGAGACGCGCGGCCACGGCGACATCCAATATCAGGCGGTCACCGTCGCCCCCGCCGATATCGAACATGCCGTCATCAACCTGCTTCGCTTCCACGAGGCGGAGACGGCGATCCTGTTCTGCGCCACCCGCGACAACGTTCGCCACCTCCACGCCAGCCTCGTCGAGCGCGGCTTCGCGGCGGTCGCGCTGTCGGGCGAACACAGCCAGAACGAGCGCAACCAGGCATTGCAGGCGCTGCGGGACCGGCGCGCCCGCGTCTGCGTCGCGACCGACGTCGCCGCGCGCGGCATCGATCTGCCCAGCCTCACGCTCGTGATCCACGTCGAAATGCCGCGCGACGCCGAAACGCTCCAGCACCGCTCGGGCCGCACGGGGCGCGCGGGCAAGAAGGGCACGGCGGTTCTGATCGTCCCCTACCCGCGCCGCCGCCGCGTCGACATGATGCTCAAGCAGGCCAAGATCGCCTGCGACTGGATTCCCGCGCCCTCCGCCGACGACATCCGCAAGCAGGACCGCGAACGCCTCATCGCGACGCTGCTCGAGCCGATCGAGTTCGACGACGAGGATCGCGAGCTGGCGCAGCGCCTGATCGCCGAAAAGTCGCCCGAAGATATCGCCGCCGCGCTCGTCCACGCGCACCGCGCCGCGATGCCGCAGGCGGAAGACCTGCTCGATTCGGCAGCGCCGCAGCAGAGCGAGCGTCAGCAGGGTCCCCGCCCCGGCTTCGAGGATACCGTCTGGTTCCGCATGGACATCGGCCGCCGCCAGAATGCCGACCCGCGCTGGCTGTTGCCGCTGATCTGCCGCCGCGGCCATATCACCAAGGCGGAAATCGGCGCGATCCGCATCAACCCGAACGACACGCTGTTCGAAGTGCCGCGCGCCGTCGCCGACCGCGTGCTCGCCAGCGTACAGCGCACCGCCAACCCGGAAAGCGACGAAGGCAGTCTGCAGATCGTTCCCTTCGCCGGCAATCCGCGCGCCGAGGGCGGTCACGGCGGCGGTCCGCGTGGTCCGCGCGCGCCGCGTGACAATGCCGGTCGCCCGCGTACCGGCGGCGCCCCCGCACGGCATCAGGCCAAGCCCTACCGCAAGGGCCCCCGCGGTTAAGGCGCGCGACCGATGACGTCCGATCCGGCAACGGGCGTCCGCATCCTCGTCGATGCGGACGCCTGTCCGGTGAAGGACGAAATCTACAAAGTCGCGTGGCGCCGGGAGGTGCCCGTGACGCTGGTCAGCAACGCGCCCTTCCGTATCCCGCAGCATCCGCTCATCACGCGCGTCGTGGTAAGCGACGGCTTCGACGCCGCCGATGACTGGATCGCAGAGCGCGCCGATGTCGCGGCACTGGTGATCACTGCGGATATTTTGCTGGCCGATCGCTGCTTGAAGGCGGGCGCGACGGTGCTGGCGCCTACCGGCAAGCCCTTCACGACCGCGTCGATCGGTGGCGCGATCGCGACGCGGGCGATCATGGCAGACTTGCGCGCGGGCGGCGAGCAATTGGGCGGCCCCAAGCCCTTTGCCGCGGCCGATCGCAGCCGCTTTCTGCAGGCCCTCGACACGCTGCTGGCCAAGCTGCAACGATGACGCCGACACGGGGTTCGGAACCGGACCTGTCGTTCACCGATTATCGCGGACAGTCCAACAAGGAGCATTCTCCATGTTTCGTCCGTTACTTATTGGTGCCGCCCTGGTGATCGCCGCGCCGGCCATCGCGCAGACCCAGAGCACCAATCCCGCCGATCAGCCCAGCACGCCGCTGCCCTATGATCCGGGTCACGACAGCAACACCCCGCGCAGCAACGCGATCGCCGCCGAAAGCGCGCCGGGCGTCGCCGCCGCCAATCGCGACGTCGCGGCGCAGGCGCGCATGGATGGTCATGCCGTGACCGCGGTCAACGCGGCCAATGACGCGCGCTATCAGGCCGACGTCGCCGCCTACCGCGCCGCAATGCGTGCCCGTCGTCAGACGATTGTCGCGAATGCCGCGCTGCAGGCGGACCGCGAGCGTGCTTATGCGATGGCGATGGCCGACTGGCGCGCGCAGGTCGACGCCTGCGAACGCGGCAAGACCCGCGCCTGCAACCTGCCAAGCCCGGATCCCCAGAATTATATGTGAGGCTGCGCGCCCTCGTCTAAGCGAAGCAGCCGCTTAGACGAGGGCCTGCGCCAGCCCGGCCGACGACCGGGCGAGTTCACCCTCGCCGTGGCGATCGACGACGCGGCTTCGCCGCGGCGTTGGCTGGTAAGTTCGAAACACTCACCCCATCCTCACCGTCACCCCGGACGTGTTCCGCGGTCCACCAGGCGGCCGGGGGACGCCCAGAGGCTGAAAGCCCAAGCCTCGCCGCAGAGTGGGCTCCGGAACACGTCCGGAGCGACGAAGAAAAAAGGCACATCGAAACACGGCAAGCGCCGCGGCAAAGCCGCGTCGTCGATCGACACGCGCGACAACAGGGTCGCGCGGTCGTCGGCCGGGCTGGCGCTGATCCTCGTCTAAGCGGCTGCGCCGCTTAGCCTCGGGCGCTCAGCCCTCATCCCCCATCCGCAACGCCGCGATAAACGCTTCCTGCGGAATGCTCACCGAGCCATATTCGCGCATCCGGGCCTTGCCCTTCTTCTGCTTGTCGAGCAGCTTGCGCTTACGCGTCGCGTCGCCGCCATAGCATTTCGCGGTCACGTCCTTGCGCATCGCGCTGATCGTCTCGCGCGCGATCACCTTGCCACCGATCGCCGCCTGGATCGGAATCTTGAACATGTGCCGCGGGATCAGCTCCTTCAGCCGCTCGACCATCCCACGCCCGCGCACTTCGGCGGTGCCGCGGTGGACGATCATGCTCAGCGCGTCGACCGGCTCCTCATTCACCAGAATGCTCATCTTGACGAGGTCGCCCTCGCGATAGCCGATCTGGTGATAGTCGAAGCTGGCATAGCCCTTCGACAGCGACTTCAGGCGATCGTAGAAGTCGAACACCACTTCGTTGAGCGGCAATTCGTACGTCGCCTGGGCGCGGCCCGAGACATAGGTCAGGTTCTTCTGGATACCGCGGCGGTCCTGGCACAGCTTCAGGATGCTGCCGAGATATTCGTCGGGAACGTAGATCGTCGCCTCGATCCACGGTTCGCTGATGCTCTCGATCTTATTCGGATCGGGCATGTCGGCGGGGTTGTGCAGATCGATCTGGCCGCCACCATGCGTCAGGTCGATCTGATAGACCACCGACGGCGCGGTCGTGATCAGGTCGAGGTCGTATTCGCGGGTCAGCCGCTCCTGGATGATCTCCAGGTGCAGCAGGCCGAGGAAGCCGCAGCGGAAGCCGAAGCCCAGCGCCGCACTCGTCTCCATCTCGAAACTGAAGCTCGCATCGTTCAGCCGCAGCTTGCTGATCGATTCGCGCAGCTTCTCGAAGTCGTTGGCGTCGACCGGGAACAGGCCGCAGAACACCACCGGCTGCACTTCCTTGAACCCCGGCAGCGGTTCGGCTGCGGGCTTCTTGGCGTCGGTCAGCGTATCGCCGACGCGGGCCTGCGCGACGTCCTTGATCTGCGCGGTGATGAAGCCGATCTCACCCGGTCCCAGATCGGTCAGCTGCTCGATCTTCGGCCGGAAGCAGCCGACGCGGTCGACGAGGTGCGTCGTGCCCGCCTGCATGAAGGCCACCTGCTGCCCCTTCTTAAGCGTGCCATCGATCACGCGGACCAGGATGACGACGCCGAGGTACGGATCGTACCACGAATCGACCAGCATCGCTTTGAGCGGCGCGGTCGCATCGCCCTTGGGCGGCGGAATCTTGGTGACGATCGCGTCGAGGATGTCGTCGATGCCGATCCCCGACTTGGCGCTCGCCAGCACCGCTTCGGACGCGTCGAGGCCGATGACGTCCTCGATCTCCTTGCGCACCTTCTCGGGCTCGGCGGCGGGCAGGTCGATCTTGTTGATGACGGGCACGATCTCATGGTCATGCTCGATCGACTGATAGACGTTGGCCAGCGTCTGCGCCTCGACGCCCTGCGCCGCGTCCACGACCAGCAGCGCGCCCTCGCACGCCGCCAGCGACCGCGACACTTCGTACGCGAAGTCGACGTGGCCCGGCGTGTCCATCAGGTTCAGCGTATAGGTAACGCCGTCCTTCGCGGGATATGACAGCCGCACGGTCTGCGCCTTGATCGTGATGCCACGTTCCTTCTCGATGTCCATGTTGTCGAGCACCTGGCTCGACATCTCGCGGTCGGTCAGGCCGCCGGTGCGCTGGATCAGGCGGTCGGCAAGTGTCGACTTGCCATGGTCGATATGGGCGATGATCGAAAAGTTACGGATCTGCGAAAGCGGGGTCGTCATGCGCCGCCCCTAGCAGGGGACGACGGCTTTGCGCTAGTCGCGGCTCAGCGCCTCGATCGCGTGCAGCGCGTTGATGTACCGCGTCGAGCCCTGCCCGCTCACCAGCGCCCAGCGCACGCCGCGTTCCTCCAGGATCTTGCGGCTGAGATCGAAGAAACGCTGGCGTTGCGCGGGGCTGCCGAACATCCGCGTGCCATCGTCGACCCACGGCAGATCGATATCGAAGAGCAGATAGATGTCCGCCGTATTGGTCCAGGTCGCAAACCACGGATCGCGGCGGCCGAACATCATGTCCGCCCACACCGCCGTCATCAGCGGATCGGTGTCCAGGATAACCGGATAGCTGCGCTCTGACAGCGCGCCGCGGGTCTTGCCGTCATGCCCCTTCGCGATCTCGACCAGATCGGCCATCGTCAGGTCGGTGCCGAACGCCTCGCAATAGGTGCGCCCGAACTCGGCGACATGCGGCACGCCACCGAAATGCTGGACGAGACGCGGGATCATCGCCGACTTGCCGGTGCTTTCCGGCCCGTGCAGGCAGATCGTTCGGGGCGTCACGCCGCCACCGCCAGCTGGCGTCGCGACGCCGCGCGCTGCCAATCGACGTAACCATACACCGCCAGCGCGAGCAGCACCCCGTACACGCCGGCGGTAAACCACAGCCCCTTGGCGACATAGAGCGGCACGCTCGCCATATCGACCGCGATCCACACCCACCAACTTTCGATGCGACGGCGCGCCTGCAACAGCTGGGCTGCCACCGACGCGATGGCGATCGCGCCGTCCCACCAGGGATAGGAGGCATCGGTGTACCGATGCATCAGCGCGCTCCAGATCGCCCAGGCGGCGATACCGCCCGCCAACCAGCGCGTCCGCCCCCGCGAATCGAGCGTGTCGACCACCACCTCGCCCGCCGCATGCCGACTGCGCGACCAGTTCGCCCAGCCGTACAAATTCGCCGCGAAGAAAAAGCCCTGGAGCAGCGCGTCGCTGTACAGCCGCGCCTCGAAGAACACGCTTGCGTAGATCGCCACCGCTATCAGCGCGACCGGATAGTTCCACAGGCTGCGACCTGCGACGAGCGCCACGTTCAGGATTACCAGCGCCGCAGCAAGGGCTTCGATCATGTTCACGCGCCACCTGCTACGGCGGACACGCATGATTTCGCAAGAGAGTGCATCGGGCGCTTGCATCCCGTTTCGGGCGTGGCTATAGGCGCGCCTCCAAGCACGGTCGGGTCGCCGAAAACGACCCGGACGGACTCCGTCGGGGAGTAGCTCAGCCTGGTAGAGCACTGTCTTCGGGAGGCAGGGGCCGGAGGTTCGAATCCTCTCTTCCCGACCATATATTGCTGCGGGTCCCACCCGCAGCCCCAATACCCGCCGTGGCTTCTGCCATGGCCAAGCGCCCGTAGCTCAGCTGGATAGAGCATCAGACTACGAATCTGAGGGTCGGACGTTCGAATCGTTCCGGGCGCGCCATTTTTCAAACATCGATGAATGTGGCTCGGCGTCTCGCTGATCCGGCTCAGCCGCGCGCGAACGCGGCGGCCTCGGCGACCTGTGCATCGGTCGGCGTCACACCCGTGTACAGGATGAACTGCTGCAAGGCCTGTAACGTCGCCACCTCGGTGCCGGTAATGCAGCGCTTGCCCGCCTCGCGCGCCGCGCGGAGGAAAGGCGTTTCGGGCGGATATTGCACGACGTCGAAGGCGATCGTGCAGTCCGCGATCATCTCGGCCGGAAAGGCGAGCGCGTCGGCATCGGCACCCGTCATGCCGAGCGGCGTCACGTTGATCAGCAGCGCTGCGCCCTCGTTCAGTTCCGGCGCCCAGCGATAGCCGTACAGCGTCGCGAGCGGTTCGCCTGCCGCCCGGTTGCGTGCGACGATCGTGCCGTCGGCAAAGCCGCTGTCGCGCAGCGCGGCGGCGACCGCCTTGGCCATGCCGCCCGATCCGCGCAGTACGAATCGCGTGGCAGGGTCGACGTCGCGCAGCAGATCCACCACCGCGCCGTAATCCGTATTGTGGCCGGTCAGCACGCCATCGTCGTTGACGATCGTGTTGACGCTGTCGATCGCCGCCGCGGAGGGTGCGAGCCCGTCGAGAAGCGCAATCACCGCCTCCTTGAACGGCATCGAGATCGCGCAGCCGCGGATGTTCAGCGCCCGAATGCCGCCGACTGCCGCGGGCAGGTCGGTGGTCGAGAAGGATTTGTAGACGAAGTCCAGCCCCGTCAGCTCGTACAGTCGGTTATGGAAGCGCGAGCCGAAATTGCCGGGACGCGCCGACAGGGACATGCACAGCCGCGTGTCGCGGCCGATGGGGGGCTTGGTCATGCCTCCTCCTCTCGCGTGTCGGCGCCCGCGTCAACGCACGTCATTTCGCGAACGGACCGTTGCCGTTTGCCGCCCTTCATCGCCTCGCCCACCCGCGCCATATTGCGGATCAACGAGGGCCGCCGGCGATCCGCCGCCCCCTATCGGGAGACATATCATGATCGACCTTCGTCCCTTCGCGTCGCTGGGCGGTGCCAACCACGGCTGGCTCGATGCCAAGCATCATTTTAGCTTCGCCAATTACTATGATCCCAAGCGCGAAAGCTGGGGCAATCTGCGCGTCTGGAACGACGACACGATTGCGCCGCAGTCCGGATTCCCGCCCCACTCGCATCGCGACATGGAAATCATAACCTACGTCCGCGAAGGTGCGATCACACATCAGGACAATCTCGGCAACCTCGGCCGAACAGAGGCAGGCGATGTGCAGGTCATGAGCGCGGGCACCGGCATCGCGCATGCCGAATATAATCGTGAGGATGTGACGACCAAGATCTTCCAGATCTGGATCCAGCCGACCAGCCGCGGCGAAAAGCCGAGCTGGGGCGCCCGCCCCTTCCCCAAGGGCGATCGCGCGGGACAGTTCGTCGTGCTGGCGAGCGGTTACGAGGAGGACGGCGATGCGCTGCGTATCCGCACCGACGGCCGCGTCGTCGCAGCGACGCTGAAGGCAGGCGAAAGCGCGGACTATCCGCTGGGCAAGGACCGGCGCGGCTATCTGGTGCCGGCGACGGGTGCGGTCGAGATCGACGGCGTGCGGGTCAACGCCCGCGACGGCGCGGCGATCGCGGACCAAGACGTGCTGCGGGTGACCGCGCTGGAGGACAGCGAAGTGGTGCTGGTGGACGTGGCGTAAGGCCACTCCTGCACAGCGGGCCTCACCGCCCAACACGCCGGTCATGCTGGGCCTGTCGAAGCAGGGTGAGACTCACCTGCCCTTCGACAGGCTCAGGGCGAACGGTTCCTGCGTAGCTGACCCGGCGGCGGAAGCTCGCTGCCGAGTGACCGGGCCGCGATCCTGCCCCGCAGGATCGCGAGTCCCGGTCACTCCCACTCGATCGTGCCGGGGGGCTTGCTGGTATAGTCGTAGACGACGCGGTTGACGCCCTTCACCTCGTTGATGATCCGGGTCGCGACGCGCGGCAGGAAGTCGCCGGGGAACTGGAACGCCTCCGCGGTCATGCCATCGACCGAGGTGACGGCGCGCAATGCCAGCACGCTGTCATAGGTGCGGCCGTCGCCCATCACGCCGACCGAGCGGACCGGCAGCAGCACCGCGAACGCCTGCCAGATCGCATCGTACAGCCCGGCGTTGCGAATCTCTTCGAGGTAGATGGCGTCGGCCTTGCGGAGGATGTCGCAGCGTTCCTGCGTGACCTCGCCGGGGATGCGGATCGCGAGGCCGGGCCCGGGGAACGGGTGGCGGCCGACGAAGATTTCGGGCAACCCTAGCTCGCGGCCCAGCGCGCGGACCTCGTCCTTGAACAGCTCGCGCAGCGGCTCGACGAGCTTCATGTTCATGCGCTCGGGCAGGCCGCCGACATTGTGGTGGCTCTTGATCGTCACCGACGGACCGCCGGTAAAGCTGACGCTTTCGATGACGTCGGGATAGAGCGTGCCCTGCGCCAGGAACTCCGCCCCACCGATCTTCTTCGCTTCCGCCTCGAAGACGTCGATGAAGGTCTTGCCGATGAACTTGCGCTTCGCCTCGGGATCGGTGACCCCGGCGAGGCCGTTCATGAACAGCGTTTGCGCCTGCACATGAACGAGCGGGATATTGTAATGACCCCGGAAGAGGCCGACGACCTGCTCCGCCTCACCGGCCCGCAGGATGCCTCCGTCGACGAACACGCAGGTCAGCTGGTCGCCGATCGCCTCGTGGATGAGCAGTGCGGCGACCGCCGAATCGACGCCGCCCGACAGACCGCAGATCACCTTGCCGCTGCCGACCTGGGCGCGGATGTCGGCGATCTTGGCGTCCCGGAATTCGGCCATCGTCCAGTCGCCCGTCAGGCCGCAGACGTGGCGAGCGAAGTTGGCGATCAGCTTGCCGCCGTCCGGCGTGTGAACAACTTCCGGGTGGAACTGCACGCCATAGAAGCGGCGCGCCTCGTCGGCGACGATCGCGAAGGGCGCCCCTTCCGATACGGCGACGGGGGTGAAGCCGGGGGCCAGCGCGTCGACCTTGTCGCCGTGGCTCATCCACACCTGGTGGCGCTCACCCTCGGCCCACAGGCCGTCGAACAGGCCGCAGCTGGTCTGCACGTCGACGAAGGCCTTGCCGAACTCGCCACCGTCGCCGGAGACGACGACATTGCCGCCCAGCTGCGCGGTCATGACCTGCTGGCCGTAACAGATGCCGAGGATCGGCAGACCGGCGTCGAAGAAGCGCTGCGGCACGCGCGGGCTGTTCTCGGCCGTGACCGAGGCCGGACCACCCGACAGGATGATGCCGGCCGGCTTGATCCGGTCGAAGGCCTCGTCGGCGGACTGGAAGGGCGCAATTTCCGAATAGACCCCCGCCTCTCGCACCCGGCGGGCGATGAGCTGCGTGACCTGGCTGCCGAAATCGACGATGAGAATGCTGTCGCTGTGCTGCATGGCGCCGGCCTTAGCGGCGCAGCCGCATAAGGCCAAGCCCGGCCGGCGGTGCGAAGCACCCGTCCGACGACGCGGCTTCGCCGGGGCGAGCCAAGTGACTGACAAACAGGAAAAAGGCCGCACCATCGCTGGTGCGACCTTCTTCTTGTCAGTACTTAACCTCCGTTCGCCCTGAGCTTGTCGAAGGGCATGGGAAGACCCAAGGGCTTCGACAGGCTCAGCCCGAACGGTGGTGGAGAGACTTACGCCGCCTCGTCGAAATCCTCGTCCGACATCACCGGGCCCGAATCCTGGCCCTTGGCCGACACGTCGCGGTCGACGAATTCGATGATCGCCATCGGCGACGCGTCCGAGGCGCGGATGCCGGCCTTGATGATGCGGGTGTAGCCGCCGTTGCGGTCGGCATAGCGCGACGCGAGAACGTCGAACAGCTTCACCAGCTGCGCATCGTCGAGCAGGCGGGCGTGCGCCAGACGACGGTTGGACAGGCCCCCCTTCTTCGCCAGCGTCACCAGCTTCTCGACGTAGGGACGCAGTTCCTTCGCCTTGGCGACGGTGGTGGTGATCTGCTCGTGCTTGATGAGCGCGGCCGACATGTTGCGGAACAGGGCCGTACGATGGGCCGAGGTACGCTGCAGCTTACGGCCGCCGACGCGATGACGCATGGGTATTTCCTTCGTTTGTCAGGGGGCCGTGTCACGGAACCCCAAGGCTGGCGGTTTGATAGCAGGGGACCGCCGTTCGCCCCTTTTGGAAAGTCACAAAAGTCACGCCGAGAAGGGTGTCTTTCGGTGGCCGGGTGGCGGTGCGGCGAAGCCGCACCGGTCACGTCTAACGGGTTCGGGTTGCGGCGTTGCCGCTCCCCGACCCGTCGGCCGGGCTGACGCCGTCTTCGGGATAGCATCGCTATCCCGATGCGGCTTAGCCCATAATCTCCTGCTCGAGCTTCTTGGCCATCTCTTCGATGTTCTCAGGCGGCCAGCCGGGGATTTCCATACCCAGACGCAGCCCCATCGACGAGAGCACTTCCTTGATTTCGTTCAAGGACTTGCGGCCGAAGTTCGGGGTACGCAGCATCTCGGCTTCGGTCTTGCCGACCAGATCGCCGATATAGATGATGTTGTCGTTCTTCAGGCAGTTCGCCGAACGCACCGACAGCTCCAACTCGTCGACCTTCTTGAGGAGGTAACGGTTGATCTGCTGCGTGTCGCCAGCCGTCTCGCCACCGGCTGCCGGAGCGGCCGCCTGGCCGATCGGTGCCGACGAGCGCGTGATCGCCGAATCGTCGAAGTGGACGAACAGCGCCAGCTGGTCCTGAAGGATGCGGCCGGCATAGGCCACCGCGTCTTCCGGGGTCACCGTGCCGTCGGTCTCGATCGTCAGCGTCAGCTTGTCGTAATCGAGGTCCTGACCGACGCGGGTCGGATCGACCTTGTACGACACCTGGCGCACCGGCGAATACAGCGCATCGACCGGGATCAGGCCGATCGGCGCATCGGCCGGACGGTTGGCGGTCGCGGGCACATAGCCCTTACCGATGTCGGCGGTCAGCTCCATGTTGAGCGTCGCGCCTTCGTCCAGATGGCAGATGACCAGATCGGGGTTCATCACCTCGATATCGCCCGACACGGCGATGTCGCCGGCCTTCACCTCGGCCGGGCCGGTGGCGGACAGCTGGAGACGCTTCGGGCCTTCGCCCTGCATCTTGAGCGCGATCTGCTTGACGTTCAGGACGATGTCCGTGACGTCTTCGCGCACGCCGGCAAGGCTGCTGAACTCATGCAGCACGTTCTCGATCTTGATCGAGGTGACCGCGGCGCCCTGCAGCGACGAGAGCAGCACGCGACGCAGCGCGTTGCCAAGCGTCAGGCCGAAGCCACGCTCCAGCGGCTCGGCCACGAAGGTCGCCTTGCGCTTGCCATCGCCGCCCTTCTTCTCAAGGCCGTTGGGCTTCTTCAGTTCCTGCCAGTTCTTTGCATTGACAGACACAGGTGTCCCCTAATTTGGGCCGGAACGGGGGCAGCTCCAGCCGGGAGAAAGACGCGCCGGCTCGTCAGCCGGCGCGTGGGTAATCAGACGCGGCGACGCTTCGACGGACGCACACCGTTGTGCGGGATCGAGGTGACGTCGCGGATCGAGGTGATCTGGAAACCGACCGCCTGCAGCGCGCGCAGCGCCGATTCGCGGCCCGAACCCGGACCCTTCACCTCGACCTCGAGGGTGCGGACGCCGTGCTCGGCGGCCTTCTTGCCGGCGTCTTCCGCGGCCACCTGAGCGGCGTACGGGGTCGACTTGCGGCTGCCCTTGAAGCCCATCATGCCGGCGGACGACCACGAAATGGCGTTGCCCTGCGCGTCGGTGATGGTGATCATGGTGTTGTTGAAGCTGGCGTTCACATGCGCGACGCCGGCGGTGATGTTCTTGCGTTCGCGACGGCGAAGACGCTGCGGTTCACGTGCCATGGATTATGTCCTGACCTTAACTAGCTGAAACGCCGGGCGATCGTTGCCGACCAGCTTCCGGCGGAGAAGGAAGCGCGCAGGCGCTTACTTCTTCTTCCCTGCGATCGGCTTCGCCTTGCCCTTGCGGGTGCGCGCATTGGTGTGCGTGCGCTGGCCGCGGACCGGCAGGCCCTTGCGGTGACGCAGACCACGGTAGCAGGCGAGATCCATCAGGCGCTTGATGTTCATCGCGGTTTCGCGACGAAGGTCACCTTCCACGGTGTGATCGGCGTCGATCGTCTCGCGGATCTGCAGCACTTCCTGATCGGTCAGGTCCTGAACGCGGCGCTCGGCGGCGATGTTCAGCTTTTCCGTGATTTCCTTGGCCTTGGCCGGGCCAATGCCGTGAATGTACGTCAGCGCGATCACCACGCGCTTGTTGGTCGGGATATTGACACCCGCGATACGTGCCATGAAACGTTTCTCCTAGCTCCACAGGGTTTGGCATGGCCGCACAAACCCCATCTCGTCGCATCTTCCGAGCAACACCTGCCCTGTACGCATGCACGCGACGCGCGCCAACAGGCGCCGCCGGGACCGGTGCTTCGGAAGGACAGGCAGGTAGGCGCGCGCAAACGCCCTGTCAAGCGAGCGGTTCCGCATTCGCCCGCACCTTCCTTAGCCCCACCCACCAGCGGCGGATGGCGATCGCCGTCCAGAGCAGCTCCACCGCGCCGAACGGCCAGGCACCCTGCAGGAACCCATAGGCCGAGCTGAGCAGGCAGCCGAAGGCGAAGCCCAAAGTCCACCACGGCGACCGCTCTTCCATCAGGTAGCACAGCAGCATGAACAGGATGGCGAACAGGCCGAACAGATTGAGCGCAGTCATGCCGATCGCTGTACCGCTTTGCGACGCCGAGGCCAGCCGTTAACCTTTTGGTGAGCATGTTGGCGGCATCGTTCCTCAGGTCAGTCCGAGGAAGATGTCATGGCCCTGTCGCAACACGCTTATGCCCGCCTCGTCCGTCAGGTGCGGGCGCCGGCTCCCGTCGCTGCGCCATGGGTCGCGCCGTCGCTGAGCGAACTGGTCGCGCGGATTGAGGCCGCCCTCGCGACGCGCCGGGCGGCGTAAGGGCCTACTTTCCTTACCGTATATACGCCGTTCGCCCTGAGCCTGTCGAAGGGCGCCTACCCACGAGCGATCCGCTTGCGGTGAGGCGCCCTTCGACAGGCTCAGGGCGAACGGGTTACGGGAACTGGTAGAGGACGCGGTAGCGCCCCCCTTAAAGCGGTAGCGCGCGCCCTCACACCAGCGGGAAAGGCGCCTTTGCGGTGAACGCCATCAGCAGCAGCATACCGGACAAGCCGGCGGACAGGCCGACCAGCAGATAGCCGACATATTGCAGCATCGGCGGATTGGGCCGCTTCAGCTTGGCGTTCCGGGCCGCGCCCTGGAACACAAAGCTCATCAGCATGCCATAGGTGAAAACGATGGCCCCCAGCATAACGCTCCTTCTTGCCGTCTCCGGCGCAAAAGCCCCACATGCAGCCCCCCGGCCGCGTCCTGCCCGACACACTAAGCGCCGCGCCCTGACAAGTGGTTAACCATCGGCGGTGGGGAAAACGCGACGAGTGGGCGGATCGGCCCCGTGGTCAGGTCCGCGTCACTGGCAGCACGATCCGCGCGATCAGGCCCGGCGCGTTGTCGGCGAGTTCGAACCGCCCGTCGTGCAAGCGTGCGACCGCCTCGATCAGCGCCATGCCGAGGCCCGCCCCCGGTGTGGTGCGCGCCGCGTCCAGCCGTCCGAAGCGCTTCAGCGCCTGTTCGCGATCCGCCTCGGCGATCCCTGCGCCACGATCCTCGACCTGGATCGCCATCTCCGTCGCGTGCCGTTCCAGCCGCAGCGTCAGCGCGCCGCCATCGCCGGCATGTTTCAACGCATTGTCGATCAGGTTGCCGATCGCCTGGCTCAGCAATTCGCGGTGGACGCGCATCACCGGCGCCGAGTCGTCGATCGCGACGGTGAAGACCAGCCCCGCATCCTCCGCGACCGGTTCGTAGAGATCGGCGATCTCGCGCACCAGTTCGGCGGGCGCCACCTCGGTGAAGCGGTCGCGCGACACGGATTCGGATCGGCTGATCTCGATCACCATGGTCAACATGCGCATCACGAGGTCGGTTTCGGTGAGCAGCCCGCCCAACGCCGCCTCGCGCGCCTGCGGATCGGCGATCAGCACCGCCTGCTCGGTCTTCGTCCGCAGACGCGCGAGCGGGGAGCGTAGGTCGTGCGCGAGGCTGTCGGTGACGACGCGCAGTTCGACCATCAGCCGTTCGAGTTTCGAAAGCATCTGGTTCAACCGATCTGCCAATCGATCGAAGGCATCGCGATGCGCGGGCGTCAGCGGCACGCGCCGCGACAGGTCGCCTTCGCTCACCGCCTCCACCACCGCGGCGATGCGCGTCAACCGCCGGCCGACGTAGCGCGCGAGGATCAACGCCGCGACCACCCCGAGCAACAGCGACAGCAGCACGGCGATCACCAGTGCATCCTCGATCGCACGACGCTCGGTATCCACCACGTCGAGTCGGCGACCGGCGAACAGCCAATGGTCGCCGATTGGGCGCAGCACATAGCCGATGCCGTCGCGCGTGGTCGGCGAAACGACATCGCCGATTCGGAACGCAGTGGGCAGCAAGGCCGGTGACAGACCGGGGGGCAGCGCGCCCGCAACCGTCCGGCCCTTGCGATCCAACACCGCGATAAAGAAGGAACTGTCGTCGCCCGTATGGGCCTGGGCGGTCGCCGCCACCACCGGCGGCAGCCCCCCGATGCGGTAGAGCGCGCGCATCGCCTCGGCATGTTCGATCGTGTCGCGGCGCACCGTGTCGACGACCACCGCATCGGTCTGTTTCCAGACGAATCCGAGCAGCACGATATTGGCGGCCAGCGTCAACAGGATCGACAGCAGGGCGATACGGGCGGTGACGGACAGGCGCATGGCTCGCCCTATCGCATCCGGCGTTCAGCGGACAGTCCGGGACGGCCCCTTGCCAAGGACAGCCGCTACCGGCCGAACTCAGGCGGGGTCGGCCGCCAGACGGTAGCCCGCGCCGCGCACGGTGTGGAGGATCGGGGTGGGGAAGCCTTCCTCCAGCTTGCGGCGGAGGCGACCGATGTGGACGTCGACCACGTTGCTGCCGGGATCGAAATGGTAGTTCCAAATCTTCTCCAGCATCATCGTACGCGTCACCACCTGCCCCGCATGCCGCGCAAGGAATTCCAGCAGGTTGAATTCGCGTGCGCCGAGCGGGATCGACCGGCCGGCGCGGGTGACGGCGCGGGAGAGCAGGTCGATCTCCAGGTCGCCGACCGACAGGCGCGTCTTGGTCGGCTCCGCCCCGGCGCGGTCCGACCGGCGGACGAGCGCTTCGATCCGGGCCGACAGTTCGGCGAACGAGAAGGGCTTGCAGAGGTAATCGTCTGCACCTGCCTTCAGGCCGTCGACGCGGTCGTCCACGGCGCCCAGCGCGGACAGGATCAGCACCGGCGTATCCAGCCCCGCCGCGCGAATCGCGCTGACCATGGCGAGGCCGTCGAGGCCCGGCAGCATGCGGTCGGCGATGATGAGGTCGAAGATGCCCTCGCTGGCGAGGAACAGACCGTCACGCCCGTCATGCGCGGCTTCGACCGCGTAGCCGGCTTCGGACAGGCCCTTGGCGAGATAGGCCGAGGTCGACGCATCGTCTTCGACCACCAGGATCTTGCGGGTCATGCGCGCTCCTTTCGCCTGTCTGCAACCGTCTGCCTTCAAACGGGAACGGCCGGCGGAAAGCAAGCCCTCCGCCGGCCGCCACGGCACCCCCGGGAGTGTCGGGCGCCGATCTCGTCGAACCGTTCGGCCGCGTGGCGGCCACGGGTTCGGTGTACGGAATGCGAGGTGGAGGGGCGATGACCGCGACATGACAATTGCGTCATTTGCAGGCGATCGCTCCCCCCCTCCCGTCATTCCCGCGAAGGCGGGAATCCATAACCTCCGAGCTCACGGCCCTTGCGAAGACCTGCGCGTCTGGATTCCCGCCTTCGCGGGAATGACGGCATGTCCGGCAAACGAAAAAGGGCGGCCCGATCGGACCGCCCTTCCCTCATTCCAACGTCAAACCGCTCACTCGCCGTCGAGGATCGTCGCGATCTCGTTCGCGACATGCTCGATGTCGGCCATGCCGTTGACCCGCTGCACCAGGCCGCGCGCCTGGTAGATCGGCAGGATCGGCGCGGTCTTGGCGCGATATTCGTTCATCCGCGTCCGCACGGTTTCGGCATTGTCGTCCGGCCGGCGCTTGAACTCGGTCGAGCCGCACACGTCGCAAACGCCGGCGACCTTGGGCAGCTTGAACCGATCATGATACCCCTCGCCGCACTTGGCGCAGGTGTAGCGACCCTCGACGCGCTCGATCAGCGCAGCCTCGTCGACCTCCAGCTCGATGACATGATCCAGCGTCATGCCGCGCGCTTCGAGCAGCGAGTCGAGCGAAGCAGCCTGCGCCGCGGTGCGCGGATAGCCGTCGAAGATCGCGCCCCCGCCGACACCCTGGTCCAGCCGCTCGCCGATCAGCGCCGAGACGATGTCGTCCGACACCAGCTCGCCCGCATCCATCACCGCCTTCGCCTGCAGCCCGACGGGCGAGCCCGCCTTCACCGCAGCGCGCAGCATGTCGCCGGTCGACAGCTGCACCATGCCGCGCGAGGCCATCAGCCGCTGCGCCTGGGTGCCCTTGCCCGCCCCCGGCGGCCCGAGAAGGATGATGTTCACGCGTGTCCCCTTGTCGTCGGTGCAATCGTCGTCGCGGCGTTAACGCAGGCGTCCGCCCTTCAGCTTCGCCTTCTTGATGAGGTCGCCATACTGATGCGCCAGCAAATGGCTCTGGATCTGCGTCACCGTGTCCATCGTCACGTTGACGACGATCAGCAGGCTCGTGCCGCCCAGATAGAAGGGGATCGACAGTGCCGAGACCAGATATTCCGGCAGCAGGCAGATGATGACCAGATAGGCCGCGCCGATCACCGTGATGCGCGTCAGCACATAGTCGAAATAGGTTTCGGTGTTCTTGCCCGGGCGGATGCCGGGAATGAACCCGCCATAGCGCTTCAGATTGTCCGCGGTCTCTTCCGGATTGAAGACGACGGCGGTGTAGAAGAACGAGAAGAAGATGATGCCGGCGGCGTAGAGCGCCATGTACACCGGCTGGCCGTGCGCCAGATACTGGTTGAGCGCGATGATGAAATCACCCCACTTCGACTGGCCCGCGACGCGCTGGCCGGCGAACTGCGAGATCGTCAGCGGCATCAGCAGCAGCGACGAGGCGAAGATCGGCGGGATCACGCCCGCGGTGTTGATCTTCAGCGGCAGGTGGCTGCGATCCGCCTGCATGCCACGCTGCGTCTGGCGCTTCGGGTACTGGATCAGGATGCGACGCTGCGCACGCTCCATGAAGCAGATGAACAGGATCAGCGCGACGACCGCGACGATAATGCCGATCAGGCGCACCGCATCGATCGAGCCCGAGCGGCCGCCTTCCAGCAGGTTGACCAGCGTGGTCGGCAGGTGGGCGACGATGCCCGCCATGATGATGAGCGACACGCCGTTGCCGATGCCGCGGCTGGTGATCTGCTCACCCAGCCACATCAGGAACATCGTACCGCCGATCAGGCTGATGACCGCCGCGATGCGGAAGGTCATGCCCGGCTCGATCACCGCCTGCACGCCATTCGTCGCCGACAGCGCTTCGAGGCCGACGGCGATGAAATAGCCCTGGATCGCGGTGAGCGCGACCGTGCCGTAGCGGGTGTACTGATTGAGCTTCTTGCGGCCCGATTCGCCTTCCTTCTTGATCGCGGCGAGCTGCGGCGACAGCGAGGTCGACAGCTGCACGACGATCGACGCCGTGATGTACGGCATCACGCCCAGCGCGATCAGCGACATGCGGCTGAGCGAGCCACCGGAGAAGGTGTTGAAGAAATCGAGCACGCCGCCCGTGGTGCGCTGGCTCAGCAGGCCCAATGCGGTCGGATCGATGCCCGGCAGCGGCACGTAGGACAGCAGGCGGAAGACGATCAGCGCGCCGATCGTAAACCACAGCCGCTTTTTAAGGTCGGTCGCCTGCGCGAATTTCGCGAGGCTGATGCTTTGCGCCATCTGGTCGGCTGCGGATGCCATGCGTGTCGGTGTCCTGAAACGAAAACGGCGGGTAAGCGTTTGTCCGCCCCCGCCGCTCATATAGGCGCTACGCGCGCCTTGTCTAATCGCGACGCCCCTCGTTTCTCATCCCTTCGTCTCCCCGGGGTCGTTGTCCCCGGGTCCATTCGCCCGCCGCAGTGTCGCCAGCGGGCCGATGGATGCCAGGCCAAGCCCGGCATGACGAAGGATGAGACGAGAGCGGCTTACGCCTTGAACGACGCCTTCTTTTCCTGGCGCGCCTTATAGGCGACGCCCTTCTTGGCAGCGGCCTTCTCCGACGCCGGGACGACCGTCGGGATGTCGA
The DNA here is from genome assembly GCF_049896485.1 of Sphingomonas sp. DC4900. NCBI lineage: Bacteria > Pseudomonadati > Pseudomonadota > Alphaproteobacteria > Sphingomonadales > Sphingomonadaceae > Sphingomonas > Sphingomonas sp. DC4900. The sequence goes on along the minus strand of NZ_JAFCUK010000008.1, from coordinate 124,750 downwards.
GCGAGCCACCGGCCTTTTCGATCATCTCACGCGCACCGGCCGAAACGCCCGCGACGTGGAACGACAGCTTGGCGGTCAGGTCGCCCTTGCCGAGCACGCGCACGCCGTCCTTGCCGCCACGGACGAGACCGGCCGCCTTCAGCGCCGCCTGGTCGATCGTGCCCTCGGCCGACAGCTTGCCCGAATCGATCGCCTTCTGGATCGCGCCGGTGTTCACCGTGGCGTAGTCCTTGGCGAAGATGTTGTTGAAGCCGCGCTTCGGCAGACGCATGTGGAGCGGCATCTGACCGCCCTCGAAGCCGGCGATGCTAACGCCTTCGCGGCTCTTCTGACCCTTGACGCCGCGGCCGCCGGTCTTGCCCTTGCCCGAGCCGATGCCGCGACCGACGCGGATCTTGGACTTACGGGCACCCTGGTTGTCGCGGAGTTCGTTGAGCTTCATGATATGCACTCGCTTTCGCTTGTTACGCGCTGATGGATTGGAAGCCGGCGCGCATAGCGGCATCGCCCTCCCTTGTCACGTGCTTTCAGCGCGACGGCGCCCGCGGCAGCAGACGCGGCAGCCAGCGCTCCACAGCCCAGGCGAGCACGACCAGCAGCACCGCCGCCAGCGCAAAGCCCCCTGCCCCCTTGGCACGCTGCCAATCGACCAGCAGCGGCATGTGCAGGACATAGAGGCCATAAGAGATGCTCGCGACCCCGGACCAGAGCGCCGGCGACCACGCACTGGCCCGCGCCATCCACCGGCCGGCCGGACCGAACATCACCGCGACCACGACGGCGGCCACCACGAAATGCCGCAGCGGCAAGATCGGATAGAGGCCGATCCCATATCGCGGCTGCACCAGCGCCACCACCAGCGCGACGCCGCAGAGCGCGATCAGCCACGCCAGCGGCACCGCGATCGCCCGGACGGCCCGCTCTCCATCGAGATAGGCCTGCGCTGCCATCGCGCCCGCCCACCACAAGGGATAATAAGCGATCACCAGCGCCAGATGGTTCGGCACCATCGCGAACAGCGCATAGGCTCCGCAGCCGATCGCGCCCACCGCATGCGTCGTCAGCGCCGGCCGCTTGGTCCATAGCGCCAGTGTTGGGGGGAAGATGATGTAGAAGGCGATCTCATACGACAGCGACCACAACGGATCGTTGCCTAGATACGGATCGGCCCACACCCCGGGTTTGAGCGTCGACACGTCCTGCACCGCCAGCAAGGTGCCGATCAGCCGCCCCGCATCGAAATACCGCGCGAGCGTGCCATTGTCCCAATAGACGAGCGTCGAGACGATCATCGCCACGATCAGCGGCGGATAGATGCGCCGCACGCGTCGCCACGCATAGCCGCGCGGCGACAGGGCCCGGACACGTTCGTTCGCGAAGATCACGAAGCCGCTCAGCAGAAAAAAGACGATCACCGCCTCCTGCCCGAAGCGCAGCAGGGGGCCGGTCGGTCCCGGGAAACCGTAGCCTTTGGCGACATGGTGCGCGACGACGTACAACGCGGCGCAGGCGCGCGCGGCATCGAGCAGCGCGCGGACGCGGGGGCTCAGCGCGGGGGGCTGCGGCTTGGCGCTCATCGAAGCCGGTCGCGCAAACGTCGTGCAGGGATCATGCGACTAGGTGGCACAGATCGCTGCCCTTTGCCCATAGGATGGATTGCGCGATCTCGGGCACCAGGCATCGAAACGCAGCTGGACGCCAGCTCCACCCGTCATCCCCGCGAAGGCGGGGATCCATCTACGCTAACCTTGCGATTATGGGACTAACGCTGGCGCCACGGAATGCTCATCTCCGCAGGAATGCCCACTGGATGAGTGGCAGCGGGCGATGGCACCATGCGCCTGAGCTTGTTGGTGATCACCGATGACAAAGGCGATGGCACCACGCCACGCGAGCCCCCTCCACCAAACAAAAAAGGGGCCGGCGAACCGACCCCTTCTTTCTGTCCATCGAAACGCGAGGGCTCAGCCCTGCACTTCGACCATATGCTGGACCTTGCGGATCATGCCGCGCACTTCGGGGCTGTCTTCCAGCTCCGAGACCTTGTGCATCTTGTTAAGGCCAAGGCCGATCAGCGTCGCGCGCTGATCCTTCGTGCGGCGGATCGGCGAACCGGTCTGCTTGATCTTGATCGTCGCCATGTCGCGTTACTCCGTGACGGCCGCTGCGTCCGCCTCGGCGGTCTGCGAACCACCGCGGCCGAGCAGGTCGGCGATCTTCTTGCCACGACGCTGTGCGACCGACTTCGGCGAAGTCTGTTCACCCAGCGCTTCGAACGTGGCGCGGATCATGTTGTAGGGGTTCGACGTGCCGACCGACTTGGTCACGACGTCCGCGACGCCGAGCGATTCGAAGATCGCGCGCATCGGACCGCCGGCGATGATGCCGGTGCCCTGCGGCGCCGAGCGCAGCGTCACGCGACCGGCACCGAAGTGGCCGTTGCCGTCATGATGCAGCGTGCGGCCGTCCTTCAGCGGAACGCGAACCATCGCCTTCTTCGCCGAAGCGGTCGCCTTCGAAATGGCTTCCGGCACTTCGCGTGCCTTGCCATGACCGAAGCCGACGCGGCCCTTGCCGTCGCCCACGACGACCAGCGCTGCGAAGCCGAAGCGCTTGCCGCCCTTCACCGTCTTCGAGACGCGGTTGATGTGAACCAGCTTCTCGATCAGCTCTTCGCCGCCGTCATCCTGGCCACCACGACGATCGTCGCGACGACCGCCACGGCCGCCGTCACGGCCACCGCGATTGCCGCCCGGACCACCGGGACCACGACCGCCGCCACGGCCGCCACGCGGACCGCGACCACCGCCCGGACCGCCGAAGCCGCCCTGGCCCTGCTGCGCGTCCTGGGGCGCGCCTTCAGCCGCTACGGGCTGCACGTTGTTTTCGTCAGCCATCGTCAGAACTCCAATCCGGCTTCACGCGCGGCTTCCGCCAGCGCCTTGACACGGCCGTGGAACAGGAAGCCGCCGCGATCGAACACGACCTGCGTCACGCCCGCTGCCTTCGCCGCTTCCGCCACGCGGGTGCCGACTGCGGTCGCTGCCGCAATGTTGGCGCCCGAGGTGCCGCGCACGTCCTTTTCCAGCGTCGAGGCCGACGCCACGGTCTTGCCGGCGACGTCGTCGATGACCTGGGCATAGATGTGCTTGCCCGAGCGATGGACCGACAGCCGCGGACGGGTGCCGGCACGCGCCTTCAGCGCGGTACGATTGCGCCGACGGCGCTTCGCGAACAGAGAAAGACCCTTGGTCATTACTTCTTCTTCCCTTCCTTGCGGAAGATGAACTCGCCGTCGTACTTGATGCCCTTGCCCTTGTACGGCTCCGGCTTGCGCCAGCGGCGGATCTCGGCGGCCAGCTGGCCGACCTTCTGCTTGTCCGCGCCGCTGATTTCGACGGTGGTGGCGTCCGGCGTCTTCACCTCGATGCCTTCCGGCACGTCGATGTTGACGTCGTGGCTGTAGCCGAGCTGCAGCTTCAGGGTACGACCCTGGGCCGCGGCGCGATAGCCGACGCCGGTGATGAGCAGCTTCTTGGTGAAACCGTCGGTGACGCCCGTCACCAGGTTCTGCACCATCGTGCGCTGCATGCCCCAGAAGGCGCGGGCGCGCTTGGTGTCGTTGGCCGGCTGCACCGAAATGCCGCCGTCTTCGAGCGTGTAGCTGATCTCGTCACGCAGCGGCATGGTGAGGGTGCCCTTGGGGCCCTTCACGCTGATGATGCCGTCGTTGATCGTCGGGGTCACGCCAGCCGGTACGGTGACCGGCTTCTTACCGATGCGGCTCATCAGAACACCTCCGCGAGCACTTCGCCGCCGACGTTCTGCTCACGCGCTTCCGCGTCCGAGAGAACGCCACGCGGCGTCGAGACGATGGTGATGCCGAGGCCGTTGCGGACGCGGGGGAGTTCCTGCGAGCCGGAATAGACGCGGCGGCCGGGCTTCGAAACGCGCGCGACGTGCTTGATCGCCGGCTGGCCTTCGAAATACTTCAGCTCGATGCGGACGCCGGCGGCCGGGCCCATCTGTTCGTCGCTGTAGCCACGGATGTAGCCTTCGCGCTGCAGCACGTCGAGGACGCGCAGACGCAGCTTCGACGCGGGCGAAAGGACGCTGTCCTTCTTCGCGCGCTGGCCGTTGCGGATGCGGGTGAGCAAATCACCCAGGGGATCGGTCACTGCCATGATAAATCCTTACCAGCTCGACTTGGTCAGGCCGGGGATCATGCCCTTGTTGGCCAGATCACGCAGCATCACGCGAGCAAGACGGAACTTGCGATAATATGCGCGCGGACGACCGGTGATCTCGCAGCGGTTGCGGATACGGGTCGGGTTCGCGTTGCGCGGCAGTTCCGCCATCTTGAGGCGAGCGATCAGACGCTCGTTCTCGTCCAGGCTCTTGTCGTTTGCCTGGGCCTTCAGCTTCGCAAGCTTGGGAGCATATTGCTTTACCAGCTTCTTGCGACGCTCGTTCTTGTTGATCGAACTCAGTTTCGCCATGGACTTAAGCTCTCTTCCTTACTTCAGGGAAGCCAGACCGCTCACGCGGCCTGCTTCTGCTGCTCAGCCTCGGGCTGAGGGAACGGGAAGCCGAACAGGCGGAGCAGCTCGCGCGCCTCGTCGTCCGTCTTCGCGGTGGTGGTGACGATCACGTCCATGCCGCGCACCTTGTCGATGCGGTCATAGTTGATCTCGGGGAAAATGATCTGTTCCTTAATGCCGCAGGCATAGTTGCCGCGACCGTCGAAGGACTTGGGGTTCAGACCACGGAAGTCGCGCACGCGGGGCAGCGCGATCGTGATGAAACGGTCCAGGAACTCGTACATGCGCTCGCGACGCAGCGTCACCTTGACGCCAATCGGCATGCCTTCACGCAGCTTGAACTGCGCGATCGACTTCTTGGCCTTGGTGATCACCGGCTTCTGGCCCGCGATCAGCTCCATTTCCGACGCGGCCTGATCGACGCGCTTCTTGTCCTGGGTCGCTTCGCCAACGCCCATGTTCAGCACGATCTTCTCGATCCGGGGGATCTCGTTGACGTTCTTGTAGCCGAACTTGTCGACCATCGCCTTGATGATCGTGTCTTCGTAAATGCCCTTCATCCGGGGCTTGTAGGCATCAGCCATCGATCTTCTCCCCGGACTTCACGGCCACGCGGACCTTCTTGCCGTCCTGCGTCTCGAAACGGACGCGGGTGGGCTTGCCGTCGGCGGTCACGTGCGCGACCTTCGAGATGTGCATCGGCGCTTCGGTGCGCTCCAGGCCACCCTGCGGGTTCGCCTGGGTCGGCTTGCGGTGACGGGTCGCGACGTTGACGCCCTCGACCACGACCTTGCCGTCCTTCGGCATGGCGACGGTCACGGTGCCGGTCTTGCCCTTGTCCTTGCCGGACAGGACGATGACGCGATCGCCCTTCTTGATCTTCGCGGCGGCCATTACAGCACCTCCGGCGCCAGAGAGATGATCTTCATGTGCTTCTTGCCACGCAGCTCGCGCACGACCGGGCCGAAGATACGGGTGCCGATCGGCTCCTCGTTCTTGTTGACTAGGACGGCGGCGTTGCCGTCGAAGCGGATGGTCGAACCATCGGCACGATGAATGTCCTTGGCGGTGCGAACGATGACCGCGCGATGCACGTCACCCTTCTTTACCTTGCCGCGGGGCTGCGCTTCCTTGATCGACACGACGATGATGTCGCCGACCGATGCCGTGCGGCGCTTCGAGCCACCCAGCACCTTGATGCACTGCACCCGCTTCGCGCCGCTGTTGTCAGCGACGTCGAGATTGGATTGCATCTGGATCATTGATCCATTTCCTTCTCGTCAATGGGGTGGATACCGACCCAACCCCGCCTAAAACAATGACCCCGGCGCAGCGGACTGCACCGGGGGAGCGGCCCTGTAACCGCTCCGCTGGCAGGACGCAAGCCCTGCCCTTGCCATCCGCCGGCACGATGGCCGGCGGCGTGACTTATGCGTCGACGTCGACCCGTTCCGGCGTCGCATGGGTGTTCACCCGATCGATCACCTTCCAGGTCTTCAGCTTCGAGATCGGCGCAGTCTCTTCGATGCGCACGGTCTCGCCCTGCTTGTACTCGTTCGCCTCGTCATGGGCGTGGTACTTCTTCGAACGGCGGATGATCTTGCCGTAGAGCGGGTGCTTCACCTTACGCTCGACGTTCACAACCACCGTCTTGTCGCCCTTATCGGAGACGATCAGTCCGGTCAGCACGCGCTTCGGCATGTGCTAATTCCTTACTTGGCGGCCGCGGCGCGGGTGCGCTGCGACTGCAGGGTCTTGATCCGCGCGATGTCGCGACGGACTTCACGCACGCGGCTCGACTTTTCGAGCTGGTTCGTCGCCGCCTGGAAGCGGAGGTTGAACTGCTCGCGCTTCAGCTGGCCGAGGTTCTCGGCGAGCTGATCGTCGCTCTGGCTGACGAAATCGGTCTTGGCCATCTTACTCGCCTCCGAGGTGCGAGGTGTCGCCCAGGCGGGCAACGACCTTGGTCTTGATCGGGAGCTTCATCGCGGCGCGCTCGAACGCCTCCGCGGCGATCTTGCCCTCGACCCCGTCCAGCTCGAACAGGATCCGGCCCGGCTTGACGCGGGCGGCCCAGAATTCCGGCGAACCCTTACCCGAGCCCATGCGGACTTCGGCAGGCTTCGACGAAACCGGCACGTCCGGGAACACGCGGATCCACAACCGGCCCTGACGGCGGATGTGACGCGTGATCGCGCGGCGGGCCGCTTCGATCTGACGGGCGGTGATCCGGTCCGGCTCCATCGCCTTCAGGCCGTACGACCCGAAGTTCAGGCTGGTGCCGCCCTTTGCATCGCCATGGATGCGGCCCTTGAAGGCCTTGCGGAATTTGGTGCGCTTTGGCTGCAACATGGTGTGTCAGTCCTTAACGACGGTCGTCACGAGCCGGACGGACGCCGGAGGTCTGAGCCTCCATCATCAGCCGGTCGGTCGCCATCGGGTCATGGCCGAGGATCTCGCCCTTGAAGACCCAGACCTTCACGCCGCACACGCCATAGGACGTGTGGGCTTCGGCCTCGGCATAGTCGATGTTCGCGCGCAGCGTGTGCAGCGGAACGCGACCTTCGCGATAGCTCTCGGTACGAGCGATCTCGGCGCCGCCAAGACGGCCACCGCACATCACCTTGATGCCGTCGGCACCCAGGCGCATCGCCGACTGCACGGCGCGCTTCATGGCGCGGCGGAAGGCGATACGACGCTCGAGCTGGTCGGCGATGCCCTGCGCGACGAGGCGCGCGTCGATTTCCGGCTTGCGGATTTCGACGATGTTCAGCGACACGTCGGACTTGGTCATCGCGCCGAGCGTCTTGCGCAGCTTCTCGATGTCCGAGCCCTTCTTGCCGATGATCACACCGGGACGGGCAGCGAAGATCGAGATGCGGCACAGCTTGGCCGGACGCTCGATCACCACCTTCGAGATCGCCGCCTGCGGCAGCGTCTTCACGATGTACTGGCGGATCTTCAGATCCTCCAGCAGCAGCTGGCCATAGTCATGGCCCTCGGCGAACCAGCGGCTGTCCCAGGTCCGGTTGATCTGGAGCCGCATGCCGATCGGGTTGCTCTTGTGACCCATTATGCTTCTTCCTGCTCGCGCACGACGATGCGCAGACGGCTGAACGGCTTCAGGATGCGGGTGGACTTGCCACGGCCGCGGGTCGCGAAGCGCTTCATGGTGATCGACTTGCCGACCGACGCCTCGGCGACGACGAGCGCGTCAACGTCGAGGTTGTGGTTGTTCTCGGCATTGGCGATGGCCGAAGCCAGGACCTTGCGCGCGTCGACCGCCATCGCCTTCGTCGAGAAGGAGAGGATGTTCATCGCATCGCCGGCCTTCTTGCCGCGGATGAGGCCAGCGACCAGGTTCAGCTTCTGCGCCGAGCCACGGATCTGGGTGCCGACCGACAGGGCTTCCTTGTCGCCGACCTTACGGGGGGATGCAGGCTTGCTCATCAGCGCTTGCCCTTCTTGTCAGCGGCGTGACCCGGGAAGTAGCGCGTCGGCGCAAACTCACCCAGCTTCATGCCGACCATGTCTTCATTGACCGACACCGGCACGAACTTGCGGCCGTTGTAGACGTTGAACGTGAGGCCGACGAACGACGGCAGGATGGTGGAACGACGCGACCAGGTCTTGATCGGCGCGCGGCCACCGGCATCCTGCGCGGTTTCCGCCTTCTTCAGAAGGCTCAGTTCGACGAACGGGCCCTTCCAGACTGAACGAGCCATGGTTTAGCCCTTCCTCTTGGTCGAATGACGCGACCGGATGATCATCTTGTCGGTCGACTTGTTGTGACGGGTGCGCGCACCCTTCGTCGGCTTGCCCCAAGGCGTGACCGGATGACGGCCACCCGAGGTCCGGCCTTCACCACCGCCGTGCGGGTGGTCGACCGGGTTCTTCGCGACACCGCGGGTCAGCGGACGCTTGCCCATCCAGCGCGAACGACCGGCCTTGCCCAGGTTCTGGTTCTGGTTGTCCGGGTTCGACACCGCACCGACCGTCGCCATGCACTCGCCACGGATGTAGCGCTGCTCGCCCGAGTTCAGGCGGACGATGACCATGCCGCGGTCACGACCGACGACCTGCACGTACGTGCCGGCCGAACGGGCGATCTGACCGCCCTTGCCCGGCTTCATCTCCACGTTGTGGACGATGGTGCCGACGGGGACCTGACCGATCTCCATCGCGTTGCCCGGCTTGGTGTCCGTCTTCTTGGCGGCGATGATCTTGTCGCCCGGCGCCAGACGCTGCGGCGCGATGATGTAGGCCAGCTCTTCGTCGGCATACTTCACCAGCGCGATGAACGCGGTGCGGTTGGGGTCATATTCCAGCCGCTCGACAGTGCCCTCGACGTCCCACTTGCGACGCTTGAAGTCGACGTAGCGGTACTTCTGCTTGTGACCGCCGGCGATGCCGCGCGAGGTCACATGGCCCTTGTTGTTGCGACCGCCGCTCTTGCGCTTGCCTTCGGTAAGCGCCTTGACCGGCTTGCCCTTCCACAGGGAGGACTTGTCGACGAGGACGAGGCCGCGCTGCGCGGGCGTCGTCGGGTTGTAATGCTTGAGTGCCATGACCCTTAGATCCCCGTCGTCACGTCGATGGACTGGCCGTCCTTCAGGGTGACAATGGCCTTCTTCATGTCGGAGCGCTGGTACGGAGCGCCCTTCCACTTCTTGGTCTTGCCCTTCTGGACGATCGTGTTCACGCCGGTCACGGTGACGTCGAAGAGCGCTTCGACGGCAGCCTTGATCTGCGGCTTGGTCGCATCGCCTGCGACCTTGAAGACGACGGCGTTATGCTCGGAGAGCAACGTCGCCTTTTCGGTGATGTGCGGCGCGACGATCACGTCATAATGACGGTTGTCGACGGCCTTCTGCTGCTTAGCCATTAAAGCGAGCCTCCAGCTTTTCGACCGCCGCGCGGGTCAGCACCAGCGTGTCAGCCTTCAGGATGTCATAGACGTTGGCACCAGCCGACGGCAGGACGTTGATGCCGTGCAGGTTGCCGGCGGCCAGCGCGAAGCTCGTCTCGACGGCGTCGCCGTCGATCACCAGCGCGGTCTTGCCGAAGCCGACCTTGGCGAGATCGCCGACCAGCGTCTTCGTCTTGCCGTTCTCCACCGCCAGGCTGTCCATGACGATCAGCGAGCCGGCCTTCGCATGGCTCGACAGAGCCATCTTGAGACCGAGGGCGCGAATCTTCTTGTTCAGCGACGGATTGAAGTCGCGGACGCGGGCGCCGTGCGCCTTACCACCGCCGACGAACACCGGAGCGCGGCGATCGCCGTGACGGGCCACACCGCCGCCCTTCTGGCGACCGAGCTTCTTGCCCGAACGGGCGACATCGGCGCGCTCACGCGTGCCGCGTGCCGTCTCGCGACGCTTTTCCAGCTGCCAGGTCACGACGCGGTGCAGGATGTCGGCACGCGGATCGAGGCCGAAGACCTCGTCGTTGAGCTCGACGTCCGCCGCAGCGGTGCCGGCGAAGGATTGAACCTTGACCTTCACGTTCAGCCCTCCTGGCCGTCGGTCGCTTCCGGCGCGCTCGTCTCAGCGGGCGTGTCGGCGGCGGTGTTGCTGTTGGCAGCCTGCTTCAGGCTGGCGGGATACGGGGTGTCGGCGTGCGCCTTCACCTTGACGGCGTCCTTCACGAACAGCCAGCCGCCCTTCGAACCGGGCACCGAGCCCTTCACGAAGATCAGGCCGCGCTCGACGTCGGTGCCGACGACTTCCAGGTTCTGCTGGGTGCGGTTCTTGTCGCCCATGTGACCGGCCATCTTCTTGTTCTTGAAGACGCGGCCCGGATCCTGACGGTTACCCGTCGAACCGTGCGAACGGTGGCTGACCGAGACGCCGTGCGTCGCGCGCAGACCGCCGAAGTTCCAGCGCTTCATGGCGCCGGCAAAGCCCTTACCCTGGGTACGACCCTGGATGTCGACCAGCTGGCCGGCAACGAAGTGGTCGGCGGACAGTTCGGCGCCGACGTCGAGGAGGTTGTCCTCGGTCACGCGGAACTCGCAGACGACCGCCTTGGGCTCGACTTCGGCCTTGCCGAAGTGGCCGCGCTGCGGCTTGGCGACATTCTTGGCCTTGGCGACGCCAGCACCGAGCTGGACGGCGGTGTAGCCATCACGATCCATTTCGCGACGGGCGACGACCTGAACGCCTTCGAGCTGCAGGACGGTGACGGGCACGTGGCGGCCGTCGTCCTGAAACAGGCGGGTCATCCCCATTTTCTTCGCGATCACGCCGGTACGCATGATCCTGCACTCCTTTTACAGAGGCACGCCGGGACCATTCCCGAACGTGCGTGCGACCCTTCCGAAGAAGGATCATCCAACCCGTGTGTAACTGCGTCGGCCCCGTCCCGGGCTGGATGCCCCCGTTGCCGGGGACGTGACGGGAGACGCTGGCCCGGCTCCGTAGAGCCGGCGGTATCTCGTGTCTGTCAGGGGCCCCGCGAGGCGGGGTTCCCAACCGGCTGCCACCGCATCACGCGGAAAACAGCAAACCCGCGGGACTCACGTCAACCGCGGGGATGCGGGCCATTACGCCAGCTTGATCTCGACGTCAACGCCAGCGGCGAGGTCGAGCTTCATCAGCGCATCGACCGTCTGCGGGGTCGGCTGCACGATGTCGAGCATGCGCTTGTAGGTGCGCACTTCGAACTGCTCGCGCGACTTCTTGTCGATGTGCGGGCCGCGGTTGACGGTGAACTTCTCGATGCGGGTCGGCAGCGGAATCGGGCCGCGGATGAGCGCGCCGGTGCGACGCGCGGTGTCGGCGATATCGCCGGTCGCCTGGTCGAGAACGCGATGGTCGAACGCCTTGAGGCGAATACGGATGTTGCTGTCCATGATCCCTACCGATGCGAGGAGCACGACCCCGGCCGTCTCCACCGCGGTGATGCGGAGGACTCGTGCCGCAGGTGCTGGACCGGCGGGATGAGATCCCACTGAAACAGCGGGACGACGAGAAAGAGCCGAAACTCAATAAAACTGAAGGGCGGCCCAATACGGCGGCCCTCATAAAAAGGCAACAGCCCGACTCTCCTTTTTTAGGAGAGCCGGGCTGCTGCTGTTCCGGTCGGCGCGGGGAAGACCCCCGCGCCATCTGGTTCTTACTTGTCGATCGCGCTCACGACGCCCGCGCCGACGGTACGACCGCCCTCACGGATGGTGAAGCGCTGGCCGACGTCCATGGCGATCGGCGCGATCAGCTTGATGCCGAGCGCGATGTTGTCGCCAGGCATGACCATCTCGGTGCCCTCGGGCAGCTCGACGGTGCCGGTCACGTCCGTGGTACGGAAGTAGAACTGCGGACGATAGTTCGCGAAGAACGGGGTGTGACGGCCGCCTTCTTCCTTCGACAGCACGTACACTTCCGACTTGAAGTCGGTGTGCGGCTTGATCGAACCCGGCTTGCAGAGCACCTGGCCACGCTCGACTTCGTCACGAGCGACGCCACGGATCAGCGCGCCGACGTTGTCGCCCGCCTGGCCCTGGTCGAGCAGCTTGCGGAACATTTCGACGCCGGTGACGGTGGTCTTGCGGACTTCCGGGTGGATGCCGACGATTTCGACTTCTTCACCAACCTTGATGATGCCGGTTTCGACACGGCCGGTGACGACGGTGCCGCGACCCGAGATCGAGAACACGTCTTCGATCGGCATCATGAACGGCTTGTCGAGCGGACGCTCCGGCTGCGGGATGTAGTCGTCGACGGCGGCCATCAGCTCGAGCACGGCTTCCTTGCCGAACTTGTCGTTCGAGCCCGACAGCGCGCAGGTCGCCGAACCCTTGATGACGGGGATGTCGTCGCCCGGGAATTCGTACGAGCTGAGCAGCTCGCGGATTTCCAGCTCGACCAGCTCGAGGATTTCCTCGTCGTCGACCAGGTCGACCTTGTTCATGAACACGACCATCGCCGGCACGCCGACCTGACGGGCGAGCAGGATGTGCTCGCGGGTCTGCGGCATCGGGCCGTCGGTCGAGGACACGACCAGGATCGCGCCGTCCATCTGGGCGGCACCCGTGATCATGTTCTTCACGTAGTCGGCGTGACCCGGGCAGTCGACGTGCGCATAGTGACGGTTGGCCGTCTCATACTCGACGTGCGCGGTCGAGATGGTGATGCCGCGAGCGCGCTCTTCCGGAGCCTTGTCGATGTTTTCGAAATCGACCTTTTCCGACAGACCCTGGTCGGCCAGCACCTTCGTGATCGCTGCGGTCAGCGAGGTCTTGCCATGGTCGACGTGACCGATGGTGCCGATGTTGAGGTGCGGCTTGTTCCGCTCGAATTTTGCCTTAGCCATTTTCCTACCTTCTGATTCGAATTCGGTGCCGCCGGGGGGCTACGCGAACGCGGCCCTTTAGCGGGAGTTTGTGGGTAATGCCAGCCCTTGTCGGGCAGGGCCGACGCGGAAGTGAATTCCGCGTCGTCGGACGGGCTCGACTATGTCGACCCGCCGGCCGGCCTTGCGGCGACTTAGGGCCAAGCGTGCTTGGCCCTATGCGCCTCAGGCCATCTTCGCCTTCACTTCGTCTGCGACGTTCTGCGGCACTTCGTCATAGTGCGAGAACTGCATCGAGTAGCTGGCGCGGCCCTGCGTGAACGAGCGCAGCGAGTTCACGTAGCCGAACATGTTCGCCAGCGGAACCATCGCGGTCACCGCCTGCGCGTTGCCGCGCGTGTCGGTGCCCTGGATCTGGCCACGACGCGAGTTCATGTCGCCGATGACGTCGCCCAGATAGTCCTCGGGGGTGACGACCTCGACCTTCATGACCGGCTCGAGCAGCGTGATGCCCGCCTTCTGGGCGCCCTCACGCATCGCACCGCGCGCGGTGATTTCGAACGCCAGCGCCGACGAGTCGACGTCGTGGTACGCGCCGTCATACAGCGTGATGTCGAAGTCGATGATCGGGAAGCCGACCAGCGAACCCGTCGCCGCCGTCTCGCGGAAGCCCTTTTCGATCGCGGGGATATATTCGCGCGGAATGTTACCGCCCTTGATCTCGTCCTTGAAGACGATGCCCGCGCCGCGCTCGCCCGGCGTCAGCTTCACCTTCACGCGACCGAACTGGCCGGTGCCGCCCGACTGCTTCTTGTGCGTGTAGTCGATGTCCACGGCCTTCTTGAGGTATTCGCGATACGCCACCTGCGGCGCACCGACGTTTGCCTCGACCTTGAACTCGCGCTTCATGCGGTCGACGAGGATCTCGAGGTGGAGTTCGCCCATCCCCTTGATGATCGTCTGGCCCGATTCGTGATCGGTCGACACGCGGAACGAGGGATCCTCGGCGGCCAGGCGGTTGAGCGCGATGCCCATCTTTTCCTGGTCGGCCTTGGTCTTCGGCTCCACCGACAGCTCGATGACCGGCTCGGGGAATTCCATGCGCTCCAGGATGATCGGGTGCGCCGGATCGCAGAGCGTGTCGCCCGTCGTCGTTTCCTTGAGACCCGCCAGCGCGACGATGTCGCCCGCACGCGCCTCTTCGATGTCCTCACGCGAGTTCGCGTGCATGAGGAGCATACGGCCGATCTTTTCCTTCTTGTCCTTCACCGAGTTCAGGTAGCCGCCCTTGACCAGGACGCCCGAATAGATGCGCGCGAAGGTGAGCGAGCCGACGAACGGATCGTTCATGATCTTGAACGCCAGCGCCGAGAAGGGCGCTTCGTCCGACGACGGACGCTCGTCCGGCGTTTCGCCGTCGAGCTTGACGCCGTTGATCGCCGGCACGTCGAGCGGGCTCGGCAGATAGTCGACGACCGCGTCGAGCAGGGGCTGCACGCCCTTGTTCTTGAACGCCGAGCCGCAGACGACCGGCACGAACGCCATCGACAGCGTACCCTTGCGGATCAGCGCCTTCAGCGTCTTCGTGTCGGGCTCGTTGCCCTCGAGGTACGCTTCCATCGCCTCGTCGTCCTGCTCGACGGCGAGTTCGATCAGGTCGTTGCGATACTTCGCCGCCTTCTCGACCATGTCGGCCGGAATGTCCTGATATTCGAACTTCGCGCCCAGCGACTCTTCGAGCCAGATGATCGCGCGGTTCTCGACCAGGTCGACCAGGCCCTTGAAGCCGCCCTCGACGCCGATCGGCAGATACAGCACCGCCGGCTTCGCACCCAGACGATCGATGATCGAATTGACGCAGAAGTAGAAGTCGGCGCCGGTGCGGTCGAGCTTGTTAACGAAGCACATGCGCGGCACGCCGTACTTGTCGGCCTGACGCCACACGGTTTCCGACTGCGGCTCGACGCCAGCAACGCCGTCGAAGCAGGCGACCGCGCCGTCGAGGACGCGCAGCGAACGCTCGACTTCGATCGTGAAGTCGACGTGGCCCGGCGTGTCGATGATGTTGATCAGGTGCTCAGGGCCCTGACCCTCTTCGGCCTTCCACTTGCAGGTGGTGGCGGCCGACGTGATCGTGATCCCGCGCTCCTGCTCCTGCTCCATCCAGTCCATCGTCGCGGTGCCTTCGTGCACTTCGCCGATCTTGTAGGACTTGCCGGTGTAATAGAGGATGCGCTCGGTCGTGGTCGTCTTGCCGGCGTCGATGTGCGCCATGATGCCGATATTGCGATAGCGCTCGAGCGGATGGCTGCGGGCCATGATCGTGATTTCCTTAGAGATATGGGGAGCGCAGCTTTCGCCGGCTCCCCATGATATAGTTTAAAAGCGGTGCGCTTCCAAGCCTTACCAGCGGTAGTGCGAGAACGCCCGGTTCGCTTCCGCCATGCGGTGCGTGTCTTCGCGCTTCTTCACCGCGTTACCGCGGTTGTTGGCGGCATCCATCAGCTCGCCCGAGAGGCGGGCCGACATGGTGTTCTCGCTGCGGGCACGCGCCGCGGCGATGAGCCAGCGGATCGCGAGCGCCTGGGCGCGCTCCGGACGGACCTCGACGGGGACCTGGTAGGTCGCACCACCGACGCGGCGCGAACGCACTTCGATGCCCGGCTTGATGTTGTTCAGCGCGTCGTGGAACACGCCGATCGGCTCGCGCTTCGCGCGCTGCTCGACGGTTTCCAGAGCACCGTAGACGATGAGTTCTGCGACGGACTTCTTGCCGTCCAGCATCACCGAATTCATGAACTTCGACAGAACCTCATCCCCGAACTTGGGATCAGGCAGGATGACCCGCTTTTCGGGACGACGACGACGTGCCATTTCAAAAACCTTTCAAACTTCAGCCTTCTGGACGAGCCTCTCGGGAGGCCGACCGGCTTACTTCGGACGCTTGGCGCCGTACTTGGAGCGGGACTGGCGGCGATCCTTGACGCCCTGCGTGTCGAGCACGCCGCGCAGGACGTGGTAGCGCACGCCGGGAAGATCGCGCACACGGCCGCCGCGGATGAGCACCACCGAGTGCTCCTGCAGGTTGTGGCCTTCGCCCGGGATGTACGAAATGACTTCGCGACTGTTGGTCAGGCGGACCTTGGCCACCTTGCGAAGCGCCGAGTTCGGCTTCTTCGGGGTCGTCGTGTAGACGCGGGTGCAGACGCCGCGCTTCTGCGGGTTCTGCTCCATCGCAGGGACCTTCGACTTGGCCTTCTGCGGGTCGCGGCCCTTGCGGACCAGCTGGTTGATCGTCGGCATGAAGCCTTCACCTCGTATATGGGTTACTTTGCTGGAGCCATCACAGCACTTCGGAATACAAAAAGGGACGCGGACGGCGAAACGCCACCCCGGCCCCACAACTTTTGCATCCAGCAATGTTCAAGCTTGCCCACCGGATCGCTCCGATGGAACGGGCGGGCCTATACGCAGAGTCGGGCCGGCGGTCAATCCGGGGCGCTCCGGGCACGCTATCGTACGGGCACGATGACGCCTTAACCACGCGGCAACCGGTCCGGGTGCAGAACAGGGCCATGCCGCCGTTCCGTCATGCCCCTCCCCCCATGCCGGTCGCGGCGCTTGCGAGCGCGGCGCTGATGGCGGGTCTGTTGCCCGATACCGGCTGGAGCGACGCTTTGGCATTGCTGGCCATCACCGCCGCGCTGTTCGCCGCGCACGAATGCCGCCATCGCGACATGGTGATCGCCGCGGCGCTGGGCGTCGCCTTGTCCCCGGCGGGGCTGCTGCTGGCGCCGCTATGCCTCGGCCTCGCCATCGGCCGCGGCGCGATCCGACACCTGCCCGTGGCTGCCGTCATCGGGCTGCTGGTCGCCACCCGCCTGCCATGGACCGTGCCGGCCGCCCAGCTGCCGAATCTGGCGCTACTCCCCGCGGCATGGCCGGCAAGCCTCGCTTTGGTCGCCGCAATCGGCGTCGGCGCGAGTGCGTGGCTGGCGGCACGCGGCTCCATCACCCGTCCGGCCACCTTGTTCGCCGAAGCCCGCTTAGGAATCGTCGTGCTGGCCATGCTCCTGCCTCTGCCGCCGGGCGTCCTCGGCTTCGTGGTGATGATCCTTGCCCTCCCCCTGTCGACCCCCGTCCGCTGCCACGCGGCGAACGACAATGTCGTCGTGCGCCGCCCGATCCGCCTCGCCGCCTGACGCATTCGCCCCCCGCGCCGTCTTTCGTCACACGAGCCGCTTGCGGTTTCGCCCGGACAGCGCTAGAGGCCGCCCCCGGCTGCAGGAGTGTAGCTCAGTTGGTAGAGCATCGGTCTCCAAAACCGAGGGCCCACGGTTCGAGTCCGTGCACTCCTGCCAGTTCGCCACCGAACGGCGAACACGCGCATCGCGACGAACACTTCGAAAAATAAGACTGACAGATGAATGATCTGTCATAATCCTTGACGAAGGTTGTTTACGCCGCCGTCGGGCATCCCTACACGCGCCCGCATCATGGATGAAGCGACCCGCCACACCCTCGTCATTGCGATCATCGCGGTTCTGCTTCTGATCGGCACGCCGGTGCTCATCCTGAAGTTGCGCAAGCGCAAGCGGGACAAGCTGCGGCGGCGCGGGATCAAACGCTACGGCCATTGATCGTGCGAGGCAGGCGGGCCGCCCTTGCGTTCGGCGCCCCGTACGGCTATTTGCGTAGGCCATCCGACAGCTGAGGACGGGCAGCGCCGGTTTCCCATCATGGGAAAGCGGCGGAAGGCTCATGCCCCGGCGGTACGGATTTTCGTGATTCCAGCGGGTTTCTGAGAAAAACAGTGGCAAAGACGACCCCCATCGAATTCATCCGCCAGGTTCAGGCCGAAACCAAGAAGGTGGTCTGGCCGACCCGGCGCGAGACGATCATGACGGGCGTCATGGTGGTCATCATGACGACCATCCTCGCGCTGTTCTTCCTGGGCGTCGATACGTTCTTCAACGCGGTCGTCCAGGCGCTGCTCAAGCTCGCGAAGTAAAGGTTCAGGCAATGGCGCGCTGGTACATCATTCACGCCTATTCGGGCTTCGAGGGCAAGGTTCGCGACGCGATCATGGCAGAGGCGACGCGCCTCGGCCTGGAGCAGCTGGTCGAACAGATCGAGGTGCCGACCGAGACGGTGACGGAAGCCCGTCGCGGCAAGAAGATCGCGGTCGAGCGCAAGTTCATGCCGGGCTATGTGCTCGCCAAGCTGAACATGAACGACGACGTCTATCACCTCGTCAAGAACACGCCCAAGGTCACCGGCTTCCTCGGCAGCATGGGCAAGCCGCAGGCGATCAGCGAGGCGGAAGCCGCGCGCATGCTCAACAGCAAGGAAGAAGCGGCCGCCGCACCCAAGACCAAGATCAAGGTCGATTACGAGATCGGCGATGCGGTCAAGGTGCTCGAGGGTCCGTTCGCGAGCTTCAACGGCGTCGTCGAGGAACTCGATTTCGACAAGGCGAAGGTCAAGGTGTCGGTGTCGATCTTCGGCCGCGCGACCCCGGTCGAGCTGGACTTCGAACAGGTCGAACGCAGCAAGTAAGACCTGCCGGCGCCTGGCGCTGGCAATCTTGCAGAAACACACGGGAAAACCGGGGCTTAGGCTCCGGTTTTTTTGTGTTTCCGGCCGCCCGGCCAGCGCCCCATGGTGGCAACCCGGCACCCGTTCGGCCATTGTGCCTGCATCACGGTCACCGGCCCAAAGGCCGGGACCGCCGCAGGAGACCCATGATGCCCCCTCACCTTCCCGTGCTGGCCCTGACGCTCGGTCTGGCCGCACCAGCCATGGCGCGTGATGTCGCGCCGGCGGTGACGATCGACCACAGCGCACAGCTCGATCATCACAGCGGCCCCGTCACCGCCCGGTATCGCGGCGCGTTGGTGGTCGACCATCGCCAGATCGGCGCCGTCGCGCCCGCCGGTCGTGCCCCCAGCTTGCGCTGCCACTGGACCGCCCAGCTCGCGGTCGATCGCCACGCCACCACCGCGACTGGCGCCACCACGCAGCGCAGCTTTGTGAGCGATCGGTCGCTATCCGGCCATCGTCCCGGCTGGTGCGCCGGCCAGCGCGACGCCATCGCGCGAGACGTCGCCGCGCAGTCCATCGCTCTGGACCGTCACATCCAGGCGGTCGCCCGCGAGGATCATGACATATTGCGTGCCGAGCTCGATCGTCTGCACGGCAGCGTTGCCGCCGGATGATCGACAGTCTTGCGAAAACCGCCCTCGCTGCCGGCGCACTGCTGGCGACCACGCCCGCCATCGCGCAACTCGCGACCAGCGCCGGTGTCGAGGCGACGACGGACGAGAATCGCCGCGGCATCAGCTGGAGCGAGGGCCGCGCCTCGATCGCGGGGGATGCCACGGTCAGCGGCTACGGCCTCGATGTCAGCGCGCGCGTCGCGGCGCTGCGCGGATCGGACCGGCACGGGGGCGCAGGTGCGGTCGCCGACCTGACGCTCGGCAGCGGGTGGGACGTCGGGGCGGTGCGGCTGCGCGCACAGGGCACCGCGCATATCTTCGGCGGCGCACGTGAAAGCATGGACTATGCCGAACTCGGCGGATCGGCGAGCTACACCTATGGCCCCGCCGATCTCACCGCGGGGGCGATCTGGGCGCCCGAGCAGCGCGCGATCGGGGGCAGCAACCTGTACCTCTACGCCAATGCGAGCGCGGGCCTCCCCGGTACGCCGTTGACCGCAATCGCCGGGCTAGGCCACTCGTCGGGAACGGTCACCGATCCGGTCCGCGCGCAGCGGTTGCGCCCCGGCGGCAACTATACCGATTGGCGGCTTGGCGTCGAATATCGCCGCGACCGCCTGACGCTGGGCGTCGACTATGTCGGGACGGACGTCACGCGCGCCGATGCGTTCGGGCCGTTCGCGGATGCGGGCCATGCCGGCGACAGGCTACTCGGCCGGGTCCGCTTCGACTTCTGATCCCGCGCGCCGCCACGGGACGCGATCACGCCGCCTGCGCGATCTCGTCCCGTTCCGCCGCGCGCAGTGTCAGCACCGCGGTCGCGCCCAGTCCCTTGCCGTCGCTCTCGAGACGCAGGCTGCCCTCCATCGCGGTCATCGAATTGGCGCACCAGTGCAGGCCCAGCCCGCCCGATTTGTGCGCGCGCGTCGAAAAGCCGCGCTGGAACAAGGTCGCACCCGTCGCCGCGTCGAAGCCCTCGCCATCGTCGCGAATCCGCACCACGACCTCATCGCCTTCCTCGTCGATCGTCACCCCGATCGACCCGCTCTGCCGCCCGGTCGCCGCGATCGATTCGGCCGCATTACCCAGCAAGTTGCCGATCACCTGGCTCAGGATCACGCGGTTCGCCAAGCCCAGATGCGCCTCCGCGGGGAAGCTGAACGCGATCGACGCGCTGTCCGAATAGCGCGCGATGGCCGCGTTGCGCGCGACGATCTCGCTGAGGTCGCAGCGTTCCAGACTGGGGCGCTCGTGCGCCTGCTTCTGCTGCTGGCCGATGATCTCCAGCACGTGCGCCATCGCCTCGCGCCCCACCTCCAGCTCGCGGCGCATCGCCTCGCGGCTCGCCATCTTGGCGGCGAAGGCGGCCTGGACGAAGGCGGCAAGCTTGGCACGGCGCTCGGCCGGCAGATCGTCGCGCGCGAGTTCCGCGATCGCCCGTTCCAGTGTCGCACGATCGATCGGCGGCGCCTGTGCGATGCCCTGGCTCAGGATCGTGCTGATCGGATTGAGCGCGTTACGCACATTGTGCATCACCGCGACCGCGCTTTCGCTGCGGCCGAGCGCGAAGCTCTGCACCTCGATCTGCTCGCGCAGGTCCTTCAGCTGCGACAGCATCGCGTTGAGGCTGCGGCCCAGCGAACCGAATTCGTCGCGGCGCCCGTCATCCTGGAACAGCGCCATCGATCCCGACGCCCGCACCCGCTGCATATGCCGCTCGACACGCAGCAGCGGCGCCAGCACCAGCCGCGCGATGACGCGGCGCAGGACGAGCAGCACGATCAGCAATAGCAGCGTCGACCCGGCGATGGCGAGCAGCAGCATCCGCCGTCCCAGCAGCGACACGTCGCGCACGACATGGAATCGTGCCGCGGCAACGGCATGGCCATCGACACCCGCAATCGGCACGGCAATCGCCATAGTGCGCTTGCCCGGCGTGACCATCGGCGCATCACCCAGCCCGGACCGGTCGATGCGCGCGTCGAGGCGGATCAGGTCGGACAGCTGACGCGACGTCACCTGCCGCGCCATCAGCACATAGCCGCGCGGGCTTCCCGTACCATCGGACCGTCGCACCTGCGCCACACCGATCGCCGCGACCACCGGCCCCAGCCGCGCATAGAAATGCCCGGAATTGTTACGTCCGATCACCCTGGCAAGATCGGCATGCGTCGCCAGCTGCACCAGCGCCGTGCGCAGCCGCGCCCGTTCGCGTCCGCTGGCGGGGTCGAGCCAGCGCGCGATGCGCAGCGTCCCCTGCGGCGTCACATAGGCCATGCCCTGCACGCCGAGGTTGGTCATCGCCAGCGGCGAGAAGCTGTCGCGTTCGAACGTCGCCGCCGCGGGCGACCCCGGCGGCGTCGCCATATAATCGTAGCTCTGCGTCCAGTCTCCATAGTCGCGCACGGCGTTTTCGACCTTGGCGGCATATTCGCCCAGCGCCGCCTGCGTGCGCTCGACATGGCCGGCGATCGCCTTGGCCTCCAGCGCCGAAAAGCTCGGCGTGATGACGCTCGCGAGCAGCAGCGTGATCCCCAGCGCACCGGCAACGCCGACCGCGGTCAGGATCAGCACCAGCTTGGCACCGAGCGAGGCAGGACCGATCGGCCGCCGGCGCCCGAAGGGCCACCGGGTCCGTAGCGCCGGGATCATCCGTGCGTGCCCGTGGCGGCTCCGGCTTCGACCAGGTCCTGATTGAGGAACCGCTGCTCAGCCAGCGCCAGCGCCGCATCGGGCGCGACGGGCCGCGAGAAGAAATAGCCCTGCAAATGGCTCGCCCCCGCGAGTCGCAGCGCCTGCACCTGCGCCTCCGTCTCGACGCCCTCGGCGATCACCTCCAGCCCCAGCGCGCGGCCCAGGTGGATGATCGAATGGACGATCGCGGCACTCTCACGCTCGCGGCCCATGCCGTCGATGAAGCTGCGATCGATCTTCAGGCTGTCGAGCGCGAACTTCCGGATATTGTAGAGCGAGGAATAGCCGGTGCCGAAATCGTCCAGAGCGATGCGGAATCCCATCTGGCGCAGCTTGTAGAGCGTTTCGGCGGCGCGTTCGGCGTCGTCGAAAATCGCGGTCTCGGTGATCTCGATCTGCACGCGGTTCGGCGTCACGCCGGCGCGCTGCACCGCCTCCATGATGTGGCCGACGAAATTGTGGCGGCGGAACTGGCGGGGGCTGAAGTTGACCGAGACATATTGGCCGGGGAAGCGCGTCACCATGGCGAGCGCGGTGTCGAGGATCCAGTCGCCCAGTTCGTGGATGACGTTCGATTCCTCGGCAATCGGGATGAAGGTCGCCGGGCTGATCGGGCCATATTCCTGCGTGTTCCAGCGGACCAGCGCCTCGAAGCCCGTCACCTCCAGCTGGTTGCGCGCGACGATCGGCTGATAGACGAGGCTCAGCTCGTCGCGCGCGATCGCCTGGCCCAGGCCATGTTCGATCCGGCGGCGGAAGCGGATGCCCTCGTCCATGCTCTCGTCGAACAGGCGGGTCACGCCACGACCGGCGCGCTTGGCATCGTTGAGCGCCAGGTCGGCGCGGCGCAGCGCGTCGATGGGATCGCACACCCCCGCGCCCTCGACGACGACGAGGCCGGCGGACGCGCCGCTCTGCACCGAATTGCCGAACACCTGATGCGTGCCGGCACAGGCCGCGACGATGCGGTCGCAGGCCATGACCGCCGCCTCGTCGCCGGGTGCATCGAACAGCACGCCGAATTCGTCGCCACCCAGACGCGCGACGATCGCCCCCTCGGGCGCCTGCGCATGGAGGATGCTGCACACTTCGCGGATCAGCGCGTCGCCGGCGAGGTGGCCCAACGTGTCGTTGACGATCTTGAACCGGTCGAGATCGAACATCGCGGTCGCGAACAGGCCCGGCCGCTTGGCGCGATCACCCAGCGCGCGCAGGAAGGCGAGCCGGTTGGGCGCATCGGTCAGCGAATCGTGCGTCGCCATGTGGATGGCGCGGCTTTCGTTCGCGGCAAGCTCGGCGCTCTGCTCTTCGAGCTGGACGATCTGGGCCGCGAGCTGCTCCCGCGCGGCGGTGAGTTCGCGATCGACCTGCCAGCGATGCGCCAGCGCGGTCGCGGTCTGGACGATCTCCGCCACTTCGAACGGCTTGGCGATGTAGAAGATCTTGTCCGCCGGCCCTGCGACCTTGCTGATCTCGATCGGCGAAAAGTCGGAAAAGCCGGTGACGATGCACAGGTTGATCTCGGGATCGAGCGCGCGGATGCGGCGCGCGGTCTCGCGGCCGTCGATGCCCGGCGGCATGCGCACATCGATGAACGCGACCGCATAGGGCGTCCCCGCCGCCAGCGCCGCCTCCACCGCCGCGACCGCGTCGAGGCCCTGATGGCAATGCGTCAGGTCGAAGCTGTCGTCCGCCGCCGCATCCGCCGCCGGCGCGTCGTCGCCGAACAGCTCCGCCGCCATCGCGTCGAGCGCATTTTCCGCCGCACCGCGCTGCACCGCGAAGCAGCGGGCATAGCTGTCGTGCATGGCCGGCTCGTCATCGACGATCAGCAGGCGCTTCGAAACGGCGGCGGTCATCTGCAGCAACTTCCCTCTTATGGTTGACGAGGGAGTAAGCAGATGCGGTTAAGGCGTCGTAAACGCCCCCGCCGACGCGGCTGTGCCCATGCGTTCGGCCAGCGCCTGCTCACCGAGCACGATCGCGCCGAGCGGCCCGGCATTGCCCCCCAGCGCGGGCGGCACGATGAACGCGGGTTCGGCGATCTCGGGCAGCGCGATATAGCCGGCGAGGCTCTGCACCATCGCGTCGCGGACGCGCGGGAACAGATGGTCGTTACCGACCATCACGCCGCCGCCCATCACGATCCGCCGCGGCACGCCGGTCAGCACCAGCGTATGGCACAGCTGACCCAGCACATGCGCGACGGGTTCCCACACCGGATGGTCCGCGGGAATGTCTTCCCCCTTGCAGCCGGCGCGTGCGCCGATCGCGGGCCCGGCGGCCAGGCCCTCCAGACAACTGCCGTGGAACGGGCAGATGCCCATCCAGTCGTCGCCCGGCATGCGCTGCGGCCGGATATGGCCGAATTCGCTGTGCGTCAGGCCGTCGACCGGCTTGCCGCCCGCGATCAGGCCGACGCCGATGCCCGTGCCGACGGTGACATAGGCGATATCGGGCAGGCCCTTCGCAGCGCCCCAGCGCGCCTCGGCCAGCGCCGCGCCGACCACGTCGGTGTGGAAGCCGGTCGGCACCTGATAGCGCGCGGTCAGACGGCCCGCGACGTCGGTGCCCGCCCAATGCGGCTTGGGCGTCGAGGTGACGTGGCCGTAATCGGCGGCATGCCGGTCGATCGAGATCGGCCCGAAGCTCGCGATACCCAGCGCCTCGAAACCGCCCCAGCCGTCCAGCACGGCCTCGACCGCCGCCAGCGCCTCGTCGGGCCGGGTCGTCGGGATCTGCACGCGGTCCTGAATATCGTCCGGTCCGCGCGCGAGGATGCAGACGATCTTCGTGCCCCCCAATTCGATGCCGGCAACCAACGGGGGCACACGGTCCATTCTGTCATCCCATCCCATGAAAGCAGCGCAACGGTCGCGCAGGGCCGCGCTTATTCCACCGTCACCGATTTGGCGAGGTTGCGCGGCTGGTCGACGTCGGTGCCCTTCGCTACCGCGACGTGATAGGCGAGCAACTGCACCGGCACCGCATAGACCAGCGGGGCGATCAGCGGATGGACCTTGGGCATCGTGATCGTCGCGACGCAATTCTCGCCCGCCGCCTGGATGCCGTCATAGTCGCTGATCAGCACGACCTTGCCGCCGCGCGCCTGCACTTCCTGCATGTTGCTGACGGTCTTTTCGAACAAAGGACCCGACGGCGCGATGACGATGACGGGGACGTTCTCGTCGATCAGCGCGATGGGGCCGTGCTTCATTTCGCCCGCGGCATAGCCTTCGGCGTGGATGTAGCTGATCTCCTTCAGCTTCAGCGCGCCCTCCAGCGCCAGCGGATAATCGGTGCCGCGGCCCAGATACAGCACGTCACGCGCGGCGGCGACGACGCCCGCCATTTCCTGGATCGATTCGTCATAGGCGAGCGCGGCGTTGAGCGCGGCGGGCGTCTCGGCGAGATGCTTGACGATCTCGCGTTCCTCGCCGTCCTTGAACTTGCCCTTGGCGCGGGCGAGGTTCGCGGCAAGCGCGGCGAGCACCGCGAGCTGGCAGGTGAAGGCCTTGGTCGATGCGACGCCGATCTCCGGCCCGGCATGCGTCGGCAGCAGCAGGTCCGCCTCGCGCGCCATGCTGCTGGTCGGCACGTTGACCACCGCGGCGATCGTCTGCCCTTCCGACTTGGCGTGGCGCAGCGCGGCGAGCGTGTCCGCCGTCTCACCCGACTGGCTGATGACGATCATCAGACCGCCCGGCTCCATCACCGGCGCGCGGTAACGGAATTCGGAGGCGACATCGAGATCGACCGGCACGCGCGCGAACTGTTCGAACCAATATTTGGCGACCATGCCGGCGTAGAAGCTGGTGCCGCACGCGACGATCGTCACGCGCTTGATGCCCGCGAGGTCGAAGTCGGGGATCGGCAGCGTCACGCGATCCTCCATCCGCTGCAGGTACGACCGCAGCGTCTGCGCGACGACGATCGGCTGTTCGTAGATCTCCTTCAGCATGTAATGGCGGTGATTGCCCTTGCTGATCAGCTCGCCGGTGACGCCCGAAATGGTGATCGCCCGCTCGACCGGATGATTGTCGCGGTCATAGACCTGCGCGCCCTCGGTCGTGCAGACGACCCAGTCGCCCTCGTCCAGATAGGCGATGCGCTGCGTCAGCGGGGCGAGCGCCAGCGCGTCCGAGCCGAGATAGGTCTCGCCCTCGCCATAGCCGACGACCAGCGGCGAGCCGAGCCGCGCGCCGATCAGCATGTCGGGATGCTTGCGGAACAGGATGGCGAGCGCGAACGCGCCGTGCAGGCGCGGCAGCACCTCGCGCACCGCGCCGACGGGATCAAGGCCGGCTTCCACCTTCTCGCTCACCAGATGCGCGACGACTTCGGTGTCGGTCTCGCTGGTGAACACGCGGCCGCGCGCGATCAGTTCGTCGCGGAGTGCCTTGAAGTTTTCGATGATGCCGTTGTGGACCACCGCGACCTCGTCGGTCGCATGCGGGTGGGCGTTGTTGGTGGTCGGGCCGCCATGCGTCGCCCAGCGGGTGTGCGCGATGCCGGTCGTGCCGGGCAGCGGCGCGGCGGCGAGTTCCTTGGCGAGGTTGACCAGCTTGCCGCTGGCGCGGCGCCGCTCGATCTGCCCGTCATGGTCGGTGGCGATGCCCGCCGAATCGTAGCCGCGATATTCCAGCCGCTTCAATCCGTCGAGCAGACGGTCGGCAACGGCCTCGGCCCCGACGATTCCAACGATTCCGCACATGTTATTTCGCTTCCTTTTTGGCGCGCATCATCGCGCGGAATTTGGTGGCCCAGCCGGGTTTGGCAATCTGCGGCGGCCGGACGAGCGCGAGTGCGCCGGCCTCAACGTCCTTCGTCAGCACCGATCCCGCCGCGACGATCGCGCCGTCACCGACCGACACCGGCGCGACGAGCGCCGAGTTCGAGCCGATGAAGGCGTCCGCGCCGATGCTGGTCTTGTACTTGAAGAAGCCGTCGTAATTGCAGGTGATCGTGCCCGCGCCGATATTGGCGTTCGCGCCCACCTCGGCATCGCCGATATAGGACAAATGGTTGACCTTGGCGCCCTTGCCGATCGTCGCCTTCTTCACCTCGACGAAATTGCCGACCTTCGCCTTTTCGGCCAGGTCCGCGCCGGGGCGCAGGCGGGCATAGGGGCCGACATCGGCTTTGGCGCCGACCTTCGCACCCTCCAGATGGCTGAAGGCGCGGATCGTCGCGCCGTCGGCGATCGACACGCCGGGACCGAAGACGACGTTGGGCTCGATCACCACGTCGCGGCCGATCTGAGTGTCGTGGCTGAACCACACCGTCTCCGGCGCGATCAGCGTCGCGCCATCGGCCATCGCCTGATGGCGGCGCGCCGCCTGCCAGCCCGCCTCGACCGCGGCGAGTTCGGCGCGGCTGTTGACGCCCGCCACCTCGTCCTCGCCCGTTTCGATCACCACCGCGCGGCCGCCTTCGGCGACGGCGAGCGTGACGATGTCGGGCAGATAATATTCACCCGCCGCATTGTCGTTGCCGACCGCCTCCAGCAGCCGCCACAGGTCGCGCGTGCGCACAGCGGTGACGCCCGAATTGCACAGGTCGACCGCGCGCTCCTCGGGCGAAGCGTCCTTGAACTCGACCATCTTGGCGATCGTGCCGTCCGCATCCGCGATGATCCGGCCATAGGCGCGCGCATCGACGGGTCGGAAGCCGAGCACCGCGACCGTCGGCGCATCCCCGGCCTCCAGCCGCGCGGCGAGCCGTGCCACCGTCTCGGTCGCGAGCAAAGGCGTGTCGCCGAAGCAGACGATCGCGACGCCGTCGAAATCGGCCAGTGCGTCCTTCGCCTGCAACGCGGCATGCGCGGTGCCCAGCTGCTCGCGCTGCCACGCGATCTCGACCCCCGTGGCGGCGACCGCCGCTTCGACCTGCTCGCCGCTCGCGCCGACCACGACGACGCGCCGCGTCGCCCCGGCCTGGTTCAAACTGTCGATCAGGTGGATCAGCATCGGCCGCCCGGCGATCGGGTGCAGCACCTTGTGCAGATCGGACTTCATGCGCGTACCCTTGCCCGCAGCAAGGATGATGACGGCGAGAGGACTGGTCATGGCGATGTCGCCTGCCACGGAAGACTTGCCATTTCCATAGGGAGACGTCACCGGCGCGGCATATGACGCTAAATTCATCGCCCGATCCGTTTTTCGACATTGTCGGCTTCGACCTGGACGGCACGTTGCTCGATACGAGCGACGACTTGGCGGCGGCGGTGAACCATGCACTCGCCTCCATCGACCGGCCGCTGCTGACCGTCGAACAGGTGAAGCCGATGATCGGCGGCGGCGCGCGGCACATGCTGGCGCAGGGGCTCGCCGCGACCGGCGGGTGCGACGATGCGACGCTCGACGTGCTGCATCGGCGGCTGCTCGACCATTATGAAGCGAACATCGCGGTCTTGACCCGCCCCTATCCCGGCACGCTCGAGGCGCTCGACACATTGGCGGCGCGCGGCGTGCGGATCGCCGTCGTCACCAACAAGCTGGAAGCGCTCGCCCGGAAGGTGATCGACACGCTGGACCTGACGCGGCGCTTCGCGTGCATCATCGGCGGGGACACGATGGGCCCGGGCAACGGCAAGCCCAGCCCCAAGCCGATCTACGAAATGCTCGCCCGCTGCGGCGGGGGCACCGCGGCATTCGTCGGCGATTCGATCTTCGACGTGCAGGCGGGCCATGCCGCGGGACTGCCGACCGTGGCATGCTCGTTCGGTTTCCTTATGCAGCCGGTCGGGGAACTCGGCGCAGATGCGATCATCGACGGCTTCGACGAACTGATCCCGACGCTTGAGCGGCTGGCAGCGCGCTAGCCCCACGCACTCCGTCACCCCGGCCTCGTTCCGGGGTCCACTCTGCGGCGAGGGGGACGGCTTGAGGCTCGTACGTTGCCCCCGCGGCCCGGTGGACCCCGGACCAAGTCCGGGGTGACGCAGTGTGCGGGGCTAGGCTTTGCTCCTACGCCATTTGATCCACAGATGCCGCGCCAGCATCGCCGGCGGCATACGCAGCCAGTGCGAGCGCACGTAGAACGCCAGCCGCGTCACCGGACGGATCGGCCGCCCCCAGTCGTCTCGCGCCAGCAGGCGGCGGCGGAAGAGCCGGTCGCTCCACCGCGGCGTCAGGCGGATACGACCCGAACTTTCGTACGCCCGCACCTGCGTCCCGAACAGCTGCTGCGACAGCCGCAGCGCGCGCACCACCGCCTCATACAAGCCATGGCGCCCTGCCTCGTCCACCAGCGTCAGGCCGAAGGCGGGATCGTCCTCCGCCGCCTCGCCATACAGGCAGTGAATATCCCACAGGTTACGCAGGCCCCCCGCCAGATCGCCGTCAGCGAGCAGATGCGCCGCCGCATGGACGATCATCGCCGCGGGCGACAGCACCGACAGCCCGTTACCAAGCGGCACCGCATCCGCGATCAGCGCCGCCGCGTTGGGCCGTACCCGCGCGGTCAGCGGCAGGATCGTATGGTGCACGTCGATCATCCGGTCGCGCTCCGCGTGGATCAGCGGCGGTAATTCGTGCATCCAGCGCCGATAATAAGCGTCGTCATACGGATCGGGCTTCACCCATTCCCAGCCCTCCGTGAGCAGCGCCTCCTCGACGGCATCCAGCGCCTCGCGCGGCACCAGGATATCGAGGTCGCCGATCGACCGCCCCTGCCCCGCCGCCAGTCCCGCCGCGACGAAGGCGGTCCCCTTCAGCAGCACGACCGGCACGCCGAGCGGCGCCAGCGCCCGCCGCGCCATCTCCGCCTCCCACAAGGCCGTGCGGCGCCCATTCTCGGCCGCGGCGCGCGCATCGCTCAGCAGCAACGCGACGTCCTCGGGTAGCGGCAGGCCGTGCAGCCGCCACGCGAGCGTGCCCAGCAACTGTTCGGCGCGCGCCATGGTGACGAGGCCCGCCCAGTCGGTGTCGAGCGCCAGACTGGTCGGATCGGCGAGCGCACGGGCGAGGATCAGAGCGTCCGCCACAGCGCCTCCACCTGCTCGACTGCGGCAGCGCCGTCGGGATAGTCGATCGCCATGGCGGGGGTGTCGCAAACAAGCCGGGTCAGCGCGTCGAATCCGGTCTCGCCGAGCATCACGTAATTGGTCGACGCCTGCGTCAGCCGTACGAACGCCTCCGATGCGGCGACCGCGCGGGTATCCGCCGCAAAGCCGTGCCGCGGGAACAGCAGCAGTGCCGGCTGCGCCGGCTCGTCCATCGCGCCGACGCTCAGCGCATCGGGCACCATGTGGCGGATGTCACCCTTGGGCGTCCCGGCGAGCAGTGGCCCCATGCGCGCGCTCGGCCAGGCCGCCATCGCCGCGGCGATCCCGTCGTTCTTCAGGCTGATCAGACGCGGAAAGGCGTGGACCAGCCCCGTCTCGTGATCGATCAGCGCGAATTCATCGCCCATGAAGCGCCAGCCGCGCGCAGCAAGCAACGTCGCCAGCGTCGATTTGCCCGCCCCCGATTCGCCCGTCATCAGAAGCGCCCGCCCATCGCGCTCGACACACGAGGCATGGATCAGCAGATAGCGCCGGCAGCCCAGTGCCAATTGCAGGTTCATCGCCATCTCGGCGGCGAGCAGCCCCTGCGCCAGCGGCAGCGGCGCGGCTTCGGGCAGCATGTAATCGCCGCCGATCCGCACCGACGGCCGCACCCAGCGCCGCCACGGCCGCGTCGCCTCCAGCCGCACGGTGAAGTCGGGCAGATTGGGCGAGGGGTAATAACGATACAGCTCTTCCAGCGCCGCGATCGGCGCGCGCCACTCGCTGCCGATCCGAAAACCGATCGGCCCGATCCGAACGCAGAAGACGTGCCTCATGCCGCCCCGATCGGCTCCGCTTCGACCAGCCCGGCCGCGACCAGTTCGTCGAGCCGCGCGGCCAGTGCATCGCCACCGCCATCGCCCAGCTCGAACGTCTCGCCGAGCTGGGCGAGCAGCCCGTCCCGATCAAGCGGTCCCGCAGCCAATGTCTCCAGAATTTCAGGCGCGGGGCTGGCAAGCAGATGCGTGATCCCCGACGATCGATGGAAGACCGCGACCAGCATATCCAGTTCGCGGCTCAGCAGCGTGTCGGGCGCCGCGGCGCGATAGCGCATCGGGTCAGCGCGGCATCTGCAACGAGGCGAAACAGGTAAAGCCGCCCTGCCCGCGCTGCAGCCGCCGGATATAGGCCATATAGGCGCGGCTGCTGTCGTAGGTCGTACCCGGCAGCTGCCCGCCGGCGAGCGCGCGCTTCACCTCGTCGCCCTTGAACGGGCGACCCGGCGGCGCGAACGCGCCCTTGGTGCCTGCCGGCACGACATTGCCATATTGGTCGATATACTGGCCCGCACGGCCCAGGTCGGGCACCGGGATCTCGCAGGTCATCACCGACGCCGCGCTCTGTGCCAGCGCCGGGCGGATCGAGACGACCGCCCCTGCGGTGACCGCACCGAGCATCAGCACCCGGCGGCGCGTCGACACGCCCTCCGTCACCGGCGCAGCATCAGGCTGTCCGGCGGTCTGGTCCGCACCGTCGATCGGCGTTTCGTCGCTCATGACACCCCTGTTATCGCAAGCGTGCCTTTCATATTCGTAAGCCACTGGCAAGTATGGCGCGCGTACCGTGGCGGGACGGTCTGCCGCGGCGTTGGCGCCGCGCGCCCCGCAAATTGCGTCATGCGCCCCCTCCCGCAAGCGGTCATCCTCGGCTAGCGAGGACGCCATGCTAACCCGATTCGCCCGGCGGCTCAGCGGCGCGCTCGTCATCGCGCTCGGCACGGGCGTGGGCGTCTATGCGGTCGGCGGCAGCGTCGACGGCGCGGCGGTGACGGTGGTCGGCGCCATGGCCGCCGCGCTCGCCGCCATGGGCCGCGGCGATCAGGGACAGGCGGCCGCCCGCGCACGGGGGCCCGACGCCGATACCCTGCTCGGCGAGGTGCTCGACGTCATCGCCGAACCCGTCTTGCTCGTCCGCCGCGGCATCGTCACCTGCGCCAACGCCTCGGCCCGCTCCGTACTGGGCAAGCATATCGTCGGCGAGGACGTGCGCGTTGCCATCCGCCATCCCGCCGCCGCCGACCGCCTGGGCCCGACCGGCACGCTGCCTGGCCGCCCGGTCGAACTGGTCGGCGTCGGCGCGCCCGACCAGCGCTGGGAGATGCGCACCGGCGAAACCACCGACGGCATGCGCATCGTCCATCTCGTCGACCAGAGCGGCAATTACGCCGCCGAAAAGATGCGCGTCGATTTCGTCGCCAACGCCAGTCATGAATTGCGCACCCCGCTCGCCTCGATCCTCGGCTTCATCGAAACGCTGAACGAAGAGGCCGGCGAAGACCCCGCCTTGCGCGCGCGGTTCCTGAAGGTGATGTTCGACGAGGCCCGGCGCATGCAGCGGCTGGTCGAAGACCTCATCTCGCTGTCCCGCATCGAGGCGGAGAAGTACCGCCTGCCCGGCGAACGGCTGGACCTTGGCGAATTGCTGGAAGACGTCGCCGCAGAGATCGCCGCCGCGCGCAGCCCGCGCGCCGGCGACGTGTCGGTCACGATCGATCCCGGCCTGCCCGCGGTCACCGGCGACGAAGCGCAGCTGTCGCAGCTGTTCCACAACGTCATCGGCAATGCGATGAAATACGGCCGTGCGAACACGCCGGTGCGCGTGTCCTTGAGCCTAAACCGCTCGAAACTGGTCCAGCTCGTCGTCCGCGACGAAGGCGAAGGCATCGCGCCGCAGCACATCCCCCGCCTCACCGAACGCTTCTACCGCGTCGATGCCGGCCGGAGCCGCAGCGTCGGCGGTACGGGGCTGGGCCTCGCGATCGTCAAGCATATCGTCGAACGCCACCGCGGCCGGCTTGATATCGCGAGCCGCGTCGGCATCGGCACCACGGTGACGATCGCGCTGCCGGCAGCGGAGGCGGAGACGGCAGTCGCCACGCCGACGGCGGCGAAGGCCTGACACGGCACGTCGATAGCGAGTCGCGCGACCTATCCCCCACACCCCCGTCACCCCGGACTGGTTCCGGGGTCCACCGGGCCGCGAGGGCAGCGTGCGAGCCTCCCGCCGTCCCCCTCGCCGCGGAGTGGACCCCGGAGCCAGTCCGGGGTGACGATGCAAATGAGGCACCCGCCGCCCATGTCATCAAATGGCAACAAAACCGTCACAGAGGCGGGTTGGGCGACGCGCGAGTCGCCCGCGGGGATCCGATGCGCTGTCTTCCTTCCGGCCGCTTGCTGGCCGGCTCTCTGCTGACGCTGGCGCTCTGCCTTGCAGGGTGCAAGGATCAGGCGAATGGCGGCGGCAGCGGCGCGCGCGATCAGATTGCCGTCGTCGGCTCGTCCACCGTCTATCCCTTCACCACCGCGGTGGCCGAGGCGTTCGTGGCTGACAACCCCGACGCCCGATCGCCGGTGATCGAATCGACCGGCACGGGCGCCGGCATGAAGCTGTTCTGTGCCGGCATCGGTGCGGGACACCCCGATATCGAGGATGCCTCGCGCCGGATGAAGCGCAGCGAATATGCCGCCTGCGAGGCACACGGCGTCGGGCCGGTACTCGAAATCCAGATCGGCATCGACGGCATCGCCTTTGCCGAGGCGAAGAACGGGCCCGGCATGCGCCTGACTCCCGCCGATTTGTATCGCGCGCTCGCCGCGACGCCCTTCGGCAAGCCCAATCGCGCGAAGACGTGGCGCGACGTGAACACGGCGCTGCCCGCGACGCCGATCCAGGTCTATGGCCCGCCCGCGACCAGCGGCACGCGCGATGCGCTCGCCGAACTGATCCTGACGCGCGGCTGCGATGCGCTCGATCCCCGCGCGCGCCTGCTGGCACGGACCAAGCCCGACGCGCATCGCGCACTCTGCACGCGGGTGCGCGAGGACGGTGCCTATGTCGACGCGGGTGAGAACGACAATCTGATCGTCCAGAAACTCAGCGCCAACCCCGATGCGATCGGCGTGTTCGGTTACAGCTATCTCGAACACAATGCCGATACGGTGAACGGCGTCGCGATCGACGGCGTGCTGCCGACCTATGACGCGATCGCCGACGGCCGCTATCCGGGGTCGCGCCCGCTATACCTCTACGTCAAGAAGGGGCATCTGCGCGCCATCCCCGGCCTCGACACGTTCCTGCGCCTGTACGCCGCGGCCTGGGGACCGGGCGGCCCGCTCGTCCGCCGCGGCCTGATCGCCGCGCCCGCTGCGGTGCGTGCGGCGTCGGCGGCGGTGATCGCGAACGAGACGCCGCTGAACCCGGCGGACCTGCCGTCGTGACGGTTGCCCACCTCACTCCGTCACCCCGGACTTGGTCCGGGGTTCACCGGGCCGCGGGGGCAGCGCTTAAGCCTCTAGCCCGCTCCCTCGCCGCAGAGTGGACCCCGGACCAAGTCCGGGGTGACGATGAGTACGTGACCGCCGCCATACGCCCCACGCGAGCCGCCGCATGAGCGGCCTGGCCCTCGTCATCATCGTCTTCGGCCTCGCGCTGATCGGCTGGCTCGCCGCGCGGATGCGGGCGGCGACGTTTCGCAAGCCGGGGGTCGCGCGCTTCACCGCTCTGCCCGTCCATTACGGCTATTTCGTCGCGCTCGCCGCCTTGGTGCCGCCGCTCCTCTTCCTGGCGGTGTGGAGCCTCACCTCACCCGCGCTCGTCACCGATGCGGTGATCGCGACGCCCGCCGCGGCGACGCTGCCCCCGCCGGGCTTCGAGCGTGCCTCGATCCTGTCGGAAGCACGCGCGCTGGCGAGCGGGCGCAGCCATGTACCGTTCCACGCGCTCTCGGTCCGCCTCGCCCCCGCCTATGCCGCCGCGCAGGCGCGCTACGACTGGATCGCCACCGCGTTGACCTTGTGCCTCGCGATCGGCGGCGGCGCCTTCGCCTTCACGCGCGTCCGCCCCGATTTCGCCGCCCGCACGCAGGTGGAGCGCGTCGTCATGCTGCTGCTGCTGTGCGCGTCGCTCATCGCGATCCTCACTACGGTCGGCATCGTCGCGTCGCTGCTGTACGAATCGGGGCGCTTCTTCGGCATCGTGCCGATCGGCCAATTCCTGTTCGGCACGCATTGGTCGCCGCAGGTCATCCTGCCCGACGATCCCGGCGCCAGCCTGGGCGCGGTGCCGCTGTTCTGGGGCACGTTCTTCATCGGCGCGGTGATCGCGATGGCGGTCGCCGTGCCCTTCGGCCTGATGAGCGCGATCTACCTCACCCAATATGCGCATGCCGCGACCCGCCGCTGGATGAAGCCGGTGCTGGAGATGCTCGCGGGCGTCCCCACCGTCGTCTACGGCTATTTCGCCGCACTCACCGTCGCGCCCGCGGTCCGCCAGCTCGGCCTTGCGCTCGGCATTGCGAACGCCTCGTCGGAAAGCGCGCTGGCGGCGGGCGTGGTGATGGGGATCATGATCATCCCCTTCGTGTCGTCGATGGCCGACGATTCGATCGCCGCCGTCCCCGCCGCGATGCGCGACGGCAGCCTGGCGATGGGCGCGACGCAATCGGAAACGATCCGCAAGGTGATCCTGCCCGCCGCCCTGCCCGGCGTCGTCGGCGGCATCCTGCTTGCCGTCTCCCGCGCGATCGGCGAAACGATGATCGTGGTCATGGCGGCGAGCGGCGTCGCGACGCTCACCGCCAACCCCTTCGCCAGCACCACCACCGTCACCAAGCAGATCGTCGACCTGTTGACCGGCGAAGCGGAGTTCGACAGCGCCAAGACGCTCGCCGCCTTCGCGCTCGGCCTCACTCTGTTCGTCATCACGCTGGCGCTCAACGTCGTCGCGCTGACCGTCGTGAAGCGGTATCGGGAGGCCTATGACTGATCCCCGCCCCCTCCGCGATCCCGCCGCGGTGAAGCGGCGGACGCAGCGTCGCTATGCCGCGGAACGTCGTTTCCGCCGGCTCGGCCTTGCCGCGGTCTGGCTGTCGGCGGGGTTCCTCGCCTTCCTGCTCGCGACGATGATCTGGCAGGGGGCGAGCGGCTTCCGCCAAACCCGCATCGCGCTGCCGGTCGATCTCGCCGCCGCGCGCCTGCCGATCGCGCCGGCACAGCTGAAGGGCCGCGGCGCCAATCTCGCGCTCGCCGATGCGGGGCTCGAACAGGTGGTCGATGCCGCGGCGATCCGTGCCTATGGTCCGCGCGGGCCCGAGCTGTTGTCCGACGCCGCCTGGCTCACCGTGCGCGACGCGATCAAGCGCGACCCCGCGCTGCTCGCCACGCGCACCACCTTCGCCCTCCCCACTGCGACCGAGATCGACGTCGCCGCCAAGCATGACGGCACACGCAGGGCCGAGGCGATCGTCGCGCGGCTGCAGGCACGCGGCGTGCTGTCCGAAGGGTGGGACATGCGCTTCCTCGCCGGCGCCGATGCGACCGATCCGGTGCGCGTCGGCATCTGGGGCGCGCTCAAGGGATCGCTGCTCACCATGGCGGTGACGCTGGGCCTCGCCTTCCCGATCGGCGTGCTGTCGGCGCTCTACCTCGAGGAATATGCGCCGCGGAACCGCTGGACCGACCTGATCGAGGTATCGATCAACAATCTCGCCGCCGTGCCCTCGATCATCTTCGGGCTGCTCGGCCTCGCGGTCTTCCTCAACACCTTCCACCTGCCGCGATCCGCGCCCTTGGTCGGCGGGCTGACGCTGGCGCTAATGACGATGCCGGTCATCGTCATCGCCGGCCGCAACGCGATCAAGGCGGTGCCGCCCTCGATCCGCGACGCCGCGCTCGCGATCGGTGCCTCGCCGGTGCAGGTGGTGTTCGACCATGTCCTCCCCCTCGCGCTGCCCGGCATCCTGACCGGCACGATCATCGGCATGGCCCGCGCGCTGGGCGAAACCGCACCGCTGCTGATGATCGGCATGCGCGCCTTCATCGCCGCGCCGCCCTCGCGCCTGACCGATCCCGCCACCGTCCTGCCCGTGCAGATCTTCCTTTGGTCGGATGAGGTCGACCGCGGCTTCGTCGAAAAGACCAGCGCCGCTATCATCGTGTTGCTCGTCTTCCTGCTCGCGATGAACGGCCTCGCCATCTACCTCCGCAACCGCTTCGAGACCCGCTGGTGACCCCCAAGATTTCCGCTCGCGACGTCAGCGTCCGCTACGGCGACACGCAGGCGATCGACCACGTCTCGATCGACGTCGATTCGGACAATATCGTCGCCTTTATCGGCCCGTCGGGCTGCGGCAAGTCGACCTTCCTGCGCACGCTCAACCGCATGAACGACACGGTCGCGAGCGCGCGCGTGACGGGCCAGATCCTGCTCGACGGCGAAGACATCTACGCGCTGGACATGGACGTCGTGCAGCTGCGCGCGCGGGTCGGCATGGTGTTCCAGAAGCCGAACCCCTTCCCCAAATCGATCTACGAAAACGTCGCTTATGGTCCGCGCATCCACGGCCTCGCGACCGCCCGCGCCGACCTGGACGATCTGGTCGAGGAATCTTTGCTCCGCGCCGGTTTGTGGGACGAGGTGAAGGACCGCCTGTCCGACAGCGGCACGGCGCTGTCGGGGGGTCAGCAGCAGCGGCTGTGTATCGCCCGCGCCATCGCGGTCGAACCCGAAGTCATCCTGATGGACGAACCGTGCAGCGCGCTCGATCCCATCGCCACCGCGCGTATCGAGGAGCTGATCCACGAACTGCGCGGCCGCTACGCCATCGTCATCGTCACGCACAACATGCAACAGGCCGCGCGCGTTTCGCAACGCACCGCCTTCTTCCACCTCGGCCAGCTGGTCGAATGCGGCGCGACCAGCGACATCTTCACTAACCCGCGGGAGGAACGGACCCGCGACTATATCACCGGACGGTACGGCTAATGGTGGATCACACGGTCAAGGCATTCGACGCCGATATCGGCCAGCTGCGCGGCATGATCTCGCAGATGGGCGGGCTTGCCGAGGATGCCATCGCGCTCGCCATGCAGGCGCTCGCCCGCCCCGATCCTGAACTCGCCGCGCGCGTGCGCGCCGACGACAAGGCGATCGATGCGATTGAGGCGGAGGTGGAGCGGCTCGCGGTGCGCATCATCGCGCTGCGCGCGCCGATGGCGGTCGATCTGCGCGAGGTGGTGGCGGCGCTCAAGATTGCCGCCGTCGTCGAACGCATCGGCGATTACGCCAAGAATATCGCCAAGCGCGTGCCGATGATCGATGCCGACGGCGGCAGCCACCGCATCGAACCTTTGTCGCTGCTCCCCTCGATGGCGCGCATGGCGAGCGACATGGTCCGCGCCGCGCTCGACGCCTTTGCCGCACGCGATCCCGAAGCCGCGATCCGCGTCGTCGAAAGCGACGCCGCGCTCGACGATTTCTACGACAGCATCTTCCGCACGCTCGTCACCTACATGGTCGAGAACCCGCGCACGATCAGCCAGGTCGCCCACCTGCTGTTCGTCGCCAAGAACCTGGAGCGCGTCGGCGATCACGCCACCAACGTCGCCGAGATGGTCTATTTCGCCGCAACCGGAACCCAGATGGCCGATCGCGACCGCGACGGCGCTACGCACGAGGACATATTCTGATGGCACGCGCATCCATGCTGCTCGTCGAGGACGATGCCGCTCTCGCCGAATTGCTCATCTATCACTTCAAGCGTGAGGATTTCGACGTCGCGCATACGCCCGATGGCGAGGAAGCCTTGCTGCTCGCCAAGGAGAAGACGCCCGACATCGTGCTGCTCGACTGGATGGTCGAAGGGCTGTCGGGGATCGAGGTCTGCCGCCGCCTGCGCCGCATGACCGAAACGCAGAACGTGCCGATCATCATGCTGACCGCGCGCGGCGAGGAAGAGGATCGCATCCGCGGCCTGGAAACCGGCGCCGACGATTATGTCACCAAGCCCTTCTCCCCCCGCGAACTCGTCGCCCGCGTCAGCGCGGTGCTGCGCCGCGTCCGCCCGGCGCTCGCCGGCGAAGCGCTGACCTATGACGACATCGAGATGGACACGGTCGGCCACAAGGTCCGCCGGGGCGGCGAGGTCGTGCCGCTGGGGCCCACCGAATTCCGCCTGCTCAAACACTTCCTGGAGCATCCCGGCTGGGTGTTCAGCCGCGAACGCCTGCTCGACGCGGTATGGGGCCACGACAGCGATATCGAGAGCCGGACGGTCGACGTCCACATCCGCCGCCTGCGCAAAGCCATCAACATCGGCGACCGGCCCGATCTGATCCGCACCGTGCGCTCTGCGGGTTATTCCCTCGATTCAGGCACTTAACCGCAAAGAATCGAATCGGCGGCGAAACGAAGGAGAAAAGTCTGCGATGGGACGTTGGGCCTCGGTGCTGACACCAGTCGGCGCATGAGGTTTCAAAGGAGATTCCCGCGATGAAGCTCATTCTGCTCGCCGCCACGGCGATGATCGCAGCGCCGGTGATGGCGCAGACCACGCCGGCCCCCGCGCCCGCCGACCAGACGATGACCCCGGCTCCGGCCGATCCCGCCGCAGCGCCCGCCGACGCGCAGACCCCGCCGCCGCCCGCCGCCCCGGCACCGCAGGCGAGCATGCCCCCCGCCGAAACCACCGGCTCGCCCGCCGGCGGCTATGCGCCGACCGGCCCGGCCGTGACCGGCGGTACGCCCGGTTCGACGCTGCCACCGGTCTTCCGTCAGGCGCCGACCCCGGATCAGGCCTTCCCGCCGCCCCCGGCGAAGGAAAGCTACCCGATCTGCAAGAAGGGCCAGTATGACGGCTGCATGCAGGCGAGCCAGGCCCCGCATAAGGCGAAGCGCCGCGCGCGTCGCTAAGCAAGGCTGACCATCGACGGGCGCGACATGCTGTGTTGCGCCCGTTCGAAGGTCCGGTATGGAAGGCGCTTCATCCCATCGTGGAAGGAGCGCCTTTTCCATGTCCAGTCCGATCCGCTTCGATGATCGCGTCGCCATCGTCACCGGAGCCGGCGGCGGCCTCGGTCGCCATTACGCCCTCGAACTCGCCAGGCGTGGCGCCAAGGTCGTCGTCAACGATCTCGGCGGCGCCCGTGACGGCACGGGCCATTCCGACGCGGCGCTCGCCGTGGTCGAGGAAATCCGCGCGGCTGGCGGCGAGGCCATGTCGAACGGCGGCAACGTCGCCGAATATGACCAGATGGTCGAGATGGTCGCCCGCGCCAAGGAAGCTTGGGGCGGCGTCCACGTCCTCATCAACAACGCTGGCGTCCTGCGCGATAAGACCTTCGCGAAGATGGAACCCGCCGATTTCGAATTCGTGGTCCGCGTTCACCTGCTCGGCTCGGCCTTCGCCACCAAGGCGTGCTGGGAGACGTTCCGCGAGCAGAATTACGGCCGCGTGCTGATGACCTCGTCGTCCAGCGGTCTGTTCGGCAATTTCGGCCAGGCCAATTACGGCGCCGCCAAGCTGGGCCTAGCCGGCCTCGCCAAGACATTGGGGATCGAGGGCGCGAAGAACGACATCCGCGTCAACACGATCGCCCCGACCGCCGGCACGCGCATGACCGAGGATCTGTTCCCCGCCGCCGCCTTCGAAGCCTTCGCGCCTGAAAAGGTCGCGCCCGGCGCGCTGTATCTGGTCAGCGAGAACGCGCCGAGCAACGTCATCCTGGGCGCCGGCGCCGGCGTCTTCCAGGCCTCCTATGTCACGCTGACGCCCGGTACGCTGCTGACCGGCGAAGCGCTCTCGCCCGAAGGCGTCGCCGATGCGTGGGACGCGATCGCCGACCGCCATGGCGAGATCGTGCCGAAGACCGGGGCCGAACAGGCGATGACGATCGGCAAGCTGCTCCAGGGCGGCTGAGCCGCCAGCCTGCGCGCCCCGCCGGCTCGGGCCGGCAGGGCGCCAGGGATCAGTCGACGAACGCGCGCTCGATCACATACGTCCCAGCCTTGGCGTTCGAGCCTTCCTCGAAGCCGATGCCGTCCAACATCGCCGCCGTTTCGCGGATCATCGCCATCGACCCGCACAGCATGATGCGGTCGGTTTCGGGATCGAGCTTCTTCGCGCCCTGCACCGGATCGCCGAACAGCGCCGCGCTCTCGATCAGGTCGCCGATGCGCCCCGTCGTGCGGAACGGCTCGCGCGTCACCGTCGGGATATAGTGGAACTGCGTCGCTGCTTCCTCCGACACCAACGGATCGTCGGCGAGGCGCGCCTGCAATTCGTCGTGATAGGCCAGGTCGCTGACCTGCCGCACCGAATGGACCAGGATCACCTGATCGAACATGCTGTACACGTCGGGATCGCGCGCCAGGCTGAGGAACGGCGCAAGGCCGGTGCCGGTCGAGAAGAAGAACAGCCGCTTGCCGCCGATCAACGCGTCGGTGACGAGCGTCCCCGTCGGCTTCTTCCCCATATACACTTCGTCGCCCGCCTCGATCAGCTGCAGCTTCGACGTCAGCGGCCCGTCCTCGACCTTGATCGACAGGAATTCCAGCTCCTCGGCATAATGCGGGCTGGCGATCGAATAGGCGCGCATGATCGGCTTGGCGCCCTCGCCGTCACCGGGCAGGCCGATCATCACGAACTCGCCCGAGCGGAAGCGGAAGCTCGCCGGGCGCTCGACCGCGAAGCTGAACAGCCGGTCGTTCCAGTGGCGCACCCACAGCACCTTGACGTTGGCGAACGCCTTGGTTTCGGGGATCGTCTTCGGCGTGCGGGTATCGGTCATCGCGGGCAGGACTTCGGGTTGTTCGAGAAGCGTTCGCAATATGAAGCACGCGCGCCACGGTCAACCGAAGCAAAGCTTGTCGGGACCCCGTCCGGACATTGCCGAGCCTTGCCCCCCACCCCATATCCGTTCCCGATATGGTCATCCAGATTCGCACCACCCTCGACGAGCCGGAAACCGGCCAGAGCTTCATCCCCCACCGCCCCGCGCGCCCCGACAAGGTGGAGGGCGGCCGCCCGTTCAAGCTGGTCAGCGAATATCAGCCGTCCGGCGACCAGCCGACCGCGATCGCCGAGCTGACCGCGACCGCGCGCGCGGGTGAGAAGGACCAGGTGCTGCTCGGCGTCACCGGCTCGGGCAAGACCTTCACCATGGCCAAGGTGATCGAGGAATTGCAGCGCCCTGCGCTGATCCTCGCGCCCAACAAGATCCTCGCGGCGCAGCTCTACGGCGAATTCAAGAGTTTCTTCCCCGAAAACGCCGTCGAATATTTCGTCAGCTATTACGATTATTACCAGCCGGAGGCGTACGTGCCGCGGTCGGACACGTATATCGAAAAGGAATCTTCGACCAACGAATCGATCGATCGCATGCGCCATTCGGCGACGCGCTCGCTGCTCGAACGTGACGACGTGATCATCGTCGCCTCGGTCTCGTGCCTCTACGGTATCGGCTCGGTCGAAACCTATTCGGCGATGATCTTCGACCTAAAAAAGGGCACGACCGTCGACCAGCGCGAGATCGTGCGCAAGCTCGTCGCGTTGCAGTACAAGCGCAACGACGCCGCCTTCCAGCGCGGCAACTTCCGCGTGAAGGGCGACACGCTCGAAATCTTCCCCTCGCACTATGAAGACAGTGCGTGGCGGATCAGCTTCTTCGGCGACGACATCGAAGAGATCACCGAATTCGATCCGCTGACCGGCAAGAAGGTCGCGTCGCTCAACAGCGTGCGCGTCTACGCCAACAGCCATTATGTCACCCCCGGGCCGACGCTCAAGCAGGCGGGCGAGGCGATCAAACACGAGCTGTCCGAACGCCTCAAGGAACTGATCGCAGAAGGCAAATTGCTCGAAGCCCAGCGCCTCGAACAGCGTACCAACTTCGACCTCGAAATGATCGCGGCGACCGGCAGCTGCGCGGGCATCGAAAATTACAGCCGCTTCCTCACCGGTCGCCTGCCCGGCGAGCCACCCCCCACCCTGTTCGAATATCTCCCCGAAAACGCCGTCCTGTTCGTCGACGAGAGCCACCAGACCGTGCCGCAGATCGGCGCGATGGCGCGCGGCGACCATCGCCGCAAGATCACGCTCGCCGAATATG
This sequence comes from Sphingomonas sp. DC4900, assembly GCF_049896485.1. NCBI lineage: Bacteria > Pseudomonadati > Pseudomonadota > Alphaproteobacteria > Sphingomonadales > Sphingomonadaceae > Sphingomonas > Sphingomonas sp. DC4900. The sequence continues at coordinate 82,074 of NZ_JAFCUK010000008.1, read as the reverse complement.
GCTTCCGCCTGCCGTCGTGCATCGACAACCGCCCGCTACGCTTCAACGAATGGGACGCGATGCGCCCGCAGACGGTCAGCGTCTCGGCGACGCCCGGCAATTGGGAGATGGAGCAGACCGGCGGCGTCTTCGCCGAACAGGTGATCCGCCCCACCGGCCTGATCGACCCGCCCGTGGAAATCCGCCCAGTCGAGGAACAGGTGCAGGACCTGATCCAGGAGTGCAAGGCGACCACCGCCAAGGGCTATCGCACGCTGGTGACGACGCTCACCAAGCGCATGTCCGAAGACCTCACCGAATATATGCACGAAGCGGGTATCAAGGTCCGCTACATGCACTCGGACGTCGAGACGCTGGAGCGTATCGAGCTGATCCGCGACCTGCGCCTCGGCGTCTACGACGTGCTGATCGGCATCAACCTGCTGCGCGAAGGTCTCGACATCCCCGAATGCGGGCTGGTCGCGATCCTCGACGCCGACAAGGAAGGTTTCCTGCGCTCCGAAACCTCGCTGATCCAGACGATCGGCCGCGCCGCGCGTAACGTCGACGGTCGTGTGATCCTCTACGCCGACCGCATCACCGGCTCGATGGAGCGGGCGATGAACGAGACGCAGCGCCGCCGCGAGAAGCAGGAGGCGTATAACGCCGAACACGGCATCACGCCGACGACGATCCGCCGCAACATCGGCGACATCATCGCGCACGTCAGCCAGGGCGATCAGGTCACCGTCCCCATCGACGAAGACCGCCCCCACATGGTCGGCCACAACCTGCGCGCCTATATCGAGGACCTCGAAAAGCAGATGCGTAAGGCTGCCGCCGACCTCGAATTCGAAACCGCCGGCCGCCTCCGCGACGAAATCCGCCAGCTCGAAAACGAAGAACTCGGCCTGCCCGCACACGAGCAGAAGGCCCCGATCATGGGCCGCAGCAGCGAAGGCAAACCGGGGACGCGCAAAACGCGATATGGGAAGGAACAGAAGATGCGGATGGGAGGCCGACGGGGGCGGTAATCTCGCCGCCGCGGCGCTCCGCCAAAATTCTTTTCGAATTGTTCTAGGACGACAGCCTGCTCCGCCTTACAGTCGAAAGACTTAGGGGGAGTGTTTGCGTGACGGATCGTTGTTTGGCCGGCAATGCCGGCAAGAAGTCGTTGAAATTGCTTTTACGACTGTCGACGGCCGGCGTCGCCTTGGGACTGGCGGCATGCGGCGGCGGGAATGGCGGGGGCGGGACGACACCGATCGCTAATCATCCGCCGACGTTCACCTCGGTGACCACTGCCAGCGTCACCGAAAATTTCGCCGGGTCATTCTATCAGGCGGCAGCCACCGATCCCGATAACAATGCGATCACCTATTCGATCAGCGGCGGCAGCGATGCCGCACGCTTCGTCCTGGACGGCGATCGCCTGCGCTTTGCCGCCGCACCGAATTACGATCTGCCGACCGACAGCGACGAGGACAATGTCTATCTCGTCCAGATCACCGCCAGCGACGGTCAGGCCACGACGACGCTCGATCTGCGCGTAACGGTGACCAACGACCGCGAAGGCGTCGTCGTCCGCCGCATCGGCACCGGCTTCGATCGCCCGGTCGGGTTCGTCTCCATTCCTGGCGACACACGCGTCTTCGTGCCCGAACGCGGCGGGCGCATCTTCCTGTTCGATCCCACCAGCGGCACCAAGACGCTCTTTCTGACGGTCAATGTCTCGACCGCCGGCGAAGGCGGCCTCGCCGCGATCGCGCCTATGGCGGACTATGCGAAGTCGGGGCAGTTCGTCGTGCTGTACACCGCGAGCAACGGGGCGTTGGTAGCGGCGATCGGCCAGCGGTCCGGCATCTTCGGGTCGCCGGCACTGACGTCCGAGACGGTGTTGTTTGCGGCCATGCCCGCCGGCGCAAGTGCCACGGGCACCGCCCAGCTCGCTGCGGACGGCAAGCTCTATATCGCCACCAGCGATGCCATCGGCGCCACCGATCCCGCCTTGGGCAGCCAGTCCGCGACGTCGACGTTCGGCAAACTGTATGTCGTCGAGCGCAACCCCGATCCCTTTGCCGGGGTCAGCCCGCAATATTTCCTCACCCGCCGCATCGCCAGCGGCCTCCGCTATCCGCGTGGCACCACGCTGCTGGATGGCCGTTTGCTGCTCGCCGATCGCGGCGGCGACAGCCGGCATGAGGTCGACCTGATCGACCCTACCGCCGGCAGCAATTTCGGCTGGCCCTATAAGGAAGGTACGGTCACCGTGCGCAGTGGCGCGCCGGCCGGCCTGGTCGATCCCGCGCTGGAATATCGCTTTGGGACGGGACCCGGCATGGGCACCGGCATCGTCGGCGGGGTCGTCTATCGCGGCGCCATCGCCAGTCTGTCGGGCCAATATGTCTTTGCCGATCGCAGCGGCGCCATTTTCGCGACGAGTGCGGCGAAGCTGGGCGGCACGCTCATCACCGCCAGCACCATCGAGCGGCGGCGGGCCGATTTCGCGCCGGACGTGGGGACGCTGAGCGAACCCACGGCGATCAGCGCCGATGCCAGCGGCACCCTCTATATCGTCGATGCCGGTGGCGATATTTTCCGGGTGGATGCGGGCTGAGCGCCCGCATCCCGCTTAACCCGCCGCCAAATTCTCGCTGCCGACGCCGTAGTAGCTCGCGACGCGATCGGCATAGGCCTGATCGAAGACCGGCGCGTTGTTCGCCCAGCTCGGGCCGCCTTCCAGGATGCGGCGGTCGATGGTGATGACGTACAGGTCGCGGACGGGATCGAACTGCAACAGGCCGAACGGCACCGGGTAGAAGCTCTTGCCCATCCCCAGGAACCCGCCGAGGCTCAGCACGGCGTGCGTCGTGCGGCCCGATCCCTTGTGGACCATCAGCGCATAGACCGCGCCCACCTGATCCCCGTCGCGGCTTTCGACCTTCAGCGAATGGGCGATATTGGCCTGCGCGAGCAGCTGGGTGGTGGCGGTCTGCGTGTCGGTGGACATCGAAAAGCTCCTGTTTCGTGCCGGGTGAACCGCCTTGTGGCCGCGCCGGTTCCATGTTCACGCGCCTTGAGCGCGCCTGCCGCTTCCCCCATAAGCCCCACCCATGCGCCGTCTCGCCTTCAATCCTGCCCCCGGTCTCGCCATCGCCCTGCTCGCGGCGCTCGGCGCCTGCGTGCCTCAGCCGATCGCGCCGCCGGCCACGCCGACGCCCGTGCCCGTTCGCCCGCAGCCCGCCCCGGTCGCAGCGCCGCGCGGCAGCGACTGGCGCGACTGGCCGCTGACGCCGGGCACCTGGACCTATCGCCGCGATGCGCGCGGCAGCCTGGCGCTGTTCGGGATGGCGGGCTGCGACGCGTTGGTGACGCTGCGCTGCGACCTGTCGGGCCGTCAGATCTTCCTGTCGCGCGCCGGCAGCGTGCTCGCACCGCTGACGATCCGCACCACCAGCACCACCCGCGCGCTGGCGATGCGCCCGACCGGCGGCACGCCGCCGTATGTCGCGACCACGATCGCGCCCAACGACAGCCTGCTCGACGCGATGGGCTTCAGCCGCGGACGGCTCGTGGTGGAGCAGCCCGGCAGCGGCACGTTGGTCCTGCCCGCCTGGGCGGAGATCGAGCGCGTGACCGAGGATTGCCGGCGCTAGCCCAAAGACCCGGGGCCAAGGGGCGCGATGCTCGTGCAAAACGCGTTGCATTACAAGTCTTGCATGTGGCCGCGGCGATGCGCACATTGCCGGTGTGGCGGGGGTCCCCGGCACATGGCTATCACAAGCGAAAGGAGGTGATCCGATGTCTCATGGTTCAGCAGTGGGGTCGGTTCAGTTCGTTCGGGGGACTGGCTTCTAACACCCGATACGGCGGCACCGGGGGGTATCCTCCCCCAATCAACGATGTCGTCATGGGTTGAAGAGGCCTCATGGTCTCCCGGGCTGGAGCTCTCCGGCCGCTGACCATGTTTGGGGGGTGTCGGGTCGCCGGGAGGCGCCCGGCACCCTCTTCTCATTTCGGGCTACAGGAAGCGGTGCATCACCAAAGCATCGACCGGGCCCAGCCGCGGATGGTCGAACGCCTCGGGCACCCGCCCGACGATCGCAAAGCCCAGCGCCTGCCACAGGTTCGCCGCGACCGTGTTGCTGGCGAGCACGAAATTGAACTGCATCGCGCGAAAGCCCGCGGCCCGCGCCGCGTCGAACGAATGCTCCGCCATCGCCCGCGCGACGCCCTGCCCGCGCGCCGCTTCGGCCGTGACATAGCCCGCATTGGCGACATGCGCGCCGCCGCCCGCCTGATTGGCCTGTATGTAATAACTGCCCAGCAGCACGCCATCGCGCTCGGCCACGAACACCTGATGCGCCGCCGCGAACCAATGGTCCGCGATGGCCGCCGGGGTCATGTCGCGCGGCAGGGCATAGGCCTCGCCCAAGGCGATCACGGGCGCGAGCATCGCGACGGTGCCCGCCACGTCGTCGGGGCTTGCCGGGCGGATCGTCGGCGCCGTCACGCCGCTGTCCGCCGCGACGGGGTCTCCTCGATCAGCGTGTAGAGCATTGTCTCTTCCCCTTCGATCCGACGCAGCAGCAGCTGCAGGATCTGCCGCGTGGCAGCCCCGAAGGCAATCCAGTCGCCCGCGATCCGCTCCGCCGGCCAAGCCGCGACATAAGCGCGGTAGCGGTCGGCGAGCGACCCCATCTCGGCGGCGAAGCGGGTTGCGACGGCCGCCACCCGCGGATCGGGGCTCGCGCACAGCCGAGGATAGAGCAACGCATCCTCCTTCGCGAGATGCGCCAGCAGCTTGCGGGTCAGCAGCCACCGCGCCTTCCCCAATGTCGTCAAATCGGGATGCGGCGCCGCCACACAGGCCAGCAGCGCTGCGGCCAGTTCGCGCAGCTCGTCATGCTCGGCGGAGAGCGTTTTCCTGCTCAGCATGGCCATCCCCCCACAGATTGGGCGTCGAATCACATACTAAGCTGCCTCGGTTTCCGGTGGGTAAATATCGGACACGTCCACGCCCCTAGCGGAGCCAAAACGAATCGTTGTGTAAACACAACAGATCATGCAGAATGGACGCATGCACAACCGCATCGCCCTGTTCCGGAACGACCGCAACGTGTCGCGGCGCGAGCTGGCGGAGGCGGTCGGCGTCAATCCGCAGACGATCGGCTATCTCGAACGCGGCGATTACAACCCCAGTCTGGAATTGGGCCTGAAGATCGCCGCCTATTTCGATGTGCCGGTCGAGTTGATCTTCTCGCTCGCCCCCTTCCCCTCGCTCACCGACGCGTTGCGCCGGGCCGGAGACGCCTGATGGGCTATGACAGCCGCCGCTGGACCGGGCGTTATGCGCCGGGCGAGATGCCGCCGGAGTTTGCCGGTGGCCGGCCCTATCGGCGTCGTTCTTTGCGATGGTGGCTGATGGCCGCCGTGGTCGTCAGCCTTGGCCTAGCTCTCGTCCAGTTCTGGGTGCCGGGCGACCAAAGAACCGGCCTGCCAATCGGATGGTTCGTCGTCATCGGCATCATGAACATGGGCTCGGGCCGCTCACCCTTCGCCAAGGGAGGCTGGATGCAAGACTCGTACGACGAGTTCGAACGCGCGGCCCTGATGCGCGCGACACAGCGCGCCTATTGGGTCGTCACATTGCTCAGCGCCGGTGCGTTCGGCTGGTGCGCACTCGCCACGTCCTACGGCTGGCCGATGCCGCACCGCTGGGGCGATTGGGCAGTCTGGGGCCTCGCGCTTGTCGCCACCGCCTCCAACCTGCCCACCCTGTTCGCCGAATGGGCGATCCCCTTTCCCGATTCCGAGGACGCCGCATGAGCTACCGCGACGGCTACGACATCCGCAAATGGCAGGCGAACGAGATCAAGCAGCGTCCGCGTCGATACTGGGTTCGCTGGGGCATGAGCGCTGGCCTCCTCTTCGTCCTCACGATTCCCGTCCTCGCGATGGTCGGCGCCTATGATCGCGGCACCGTGCTGCCGAACGTCATGCCGATGAGCATGCTGCTGCTCATCACCTCGCTCCAGTCCCCTTTCACGCGCGAGGCGTGGCTGAGTCCGGCCGGTTTTGCGACCTTCGACGAGTTCGAACGTACCGCGCTGTCGGACGCGATGCGCCGCGCCTATCTGATCGACATCCTCGCCGTCAGCATGCTGTTCGTCTGGCTGATGCTCGCCAGCCGTCTCGGCTGGCCGATGCCGGCGACCACCAGCCAATGGGGCGCGATCGGCTATGCCACGGTGATGACCATGCTGACGCTCCCCGTCCTCTTCGCCGAATTCATGGTGCCGATGCCCGACCCGGAGGATGAGCCGCTGTGACCGACAAAACGACCCTTCAGCGCCTCGACGCGCTCGTCGGCTGGACCGGCATTCCGGCGCTGTCGCAGCACCCGCCCCGCCGTCGTCCCTTGCGCTGGCCCGCGACGATCGCGCTCGCCCTGGCCTTCGCCGGCATCGCGCTGTCGCTCACCCGCGGCATGCAAACGCCGCTCGCGCTCGCCGGCTATGGCATCGAGATGCTCGGCTTCGCGCTCGGCACGTTCGTCAAGATCGTCGGCCCGCTCAAACCCTATGGCGGTGTCGAAAAGGCCGATGAATGGGACCGCGCGGTTCGCGCCCGCGCCTATCTGTCGACCTTCGCCGTCTTCGCGATCACGACGATGGTTGCGCTGTTCGCGCTGATGGCCGGCCTCGCCTTGGACTGGCCCAAGCCTGCGCTGATGCAGGGCGCGGCACAGACGCTGTTTCTGCTCTTCACAATCCTCAACGCCACCCCCGCCGCCCAGGCAAGCTGGGCGGTCCGCTGGCAGCAGGACGACGATCAGACGGGGTGAGGCTCATCATCCGTCATTGCGAGCGTAGCGAAGCAATCCAGGGCGTCCTGGTCCGGCTCTGGATTGCTTCGCTACGCTCGCAATGACGAACTGGAAACGGCCCACGAGAGTCGCACGAGCCCGAAGGCAGCGTTCTCAGCCGTTTGGAGCCGGCGTCTACTTCACGCCGGCTGCAACAGCCCTTCCTTCGCGATCTTGTCGCGCCACACCAGCGGGGCGAGCTGGTGGACGTTGTTGCCCTCGCTATCCACCGCGACGGTGACGGGGAAGTCGCTGACCTCAAATTCGTAGATCGCTTCCATCCCCAGGTCCTCGAAGCCCACGACCTTGCTGCCCTTGATCGCGCGCGCGACCAGATAGGCCGCGCCGCCGACCGCCATCAGATAGGCGCTCTTCGCCTCGCGGATCGCGTCGGTCGCGGCGGGGCCGCGCTCCGCCTTACCGACGCAGGCGAGCAAGCCCTGATCCAGCATCATGCGCATGAACTTGTCCATGCGGGTGGCCGTGGTGGGGCCGGCGGGGCCCACGACCTCTTCACCGACCGGATCGACCGGGCCGACATAATAGATCACGCGGCCCCTGAACTCGACCGGCAGCTCCTCGCCCTTCGCCAGCATGTCGGCGATGCGCTTGTGCGCGGCGTCGCGCCCGGTCAGCATCTTGCCGTTGAGCAGCAACCGGTCGCCCTGCTTCCACGACTGCACCACCTCCGGCGTCAGCGTGTCGAGGTCGACGCGGATCGCGGCCTTGTCGGGCGTCCAGTTGACGTCGGGCCATTCGCTGAGCTTCGGCGCTTCCAGATAGGCCGGGCCACTGCCGTCCAGCGTGAAATGCGCGTGGCGGGTCGCGGCGCAATTGGGGATCATCGCCACCGGCTTGCCCGCCGCATGGCAGGGCGCGTCCTTGATCTTGACGTCGAGGATGGTCGAGAGGCCGCCCAGCCCCTGCGCGCCGATGCCCAGCGCATTGACCTTGTCGAAAATTTCGATGCGCAGCGCCTCGATGTCGTTCTTCGGCCCGCGCGCCTTCAGCGGGCCCATGTCGATCGGCTCCATCAGCGCCTGCTTGGCGAGCAGCACGCAATGTTCGGCGGTGCCGCCGATGCCGATGCCCAGCATCCCCGGCGGGCACCAGCCCGCGCCCATCTGCGGCAGCATCTCGATCACCCAGTCGACGATCGAATCGCTGGGGTTCATCATCTTGAACTTCGACTTGTTTTCGCTGCCGCCGCCCTTGGCCGCGACATCGACCGAGACGGTCGCGCCCGGCACCATCTCGACATGCAGCACGCACGGCGTGTTGTCGCGGGTGTTGCGGCGGGTGAAGGCGGGGTCGGCGAGCACGCTGGCGCGCAGCTTGTTTTCGGGGTGCAGGTACGCCCGGCGGACGCCCTCGTCGATCACCTCCTGCATCGATCGGCTGTTGTCGTCCAGGCGGCAGTCCATGCCCCATTTGACGAAGACATTGACGATGCCGGTGTCCTGGCAGATCGGGCGATGTCCCTCCGCGCACATGCGGCTGTTGGTCAGGATCTGCGCGATCGCATCCTTGGCGGCCGGGCTCTGTTCGGCCTCGTAGGCTTCGCCGAGCGCGCGGATGTAATCCATCGGGTGATAGTAACTGATGAATTGCAAAGCGTCGGCGACGCTGTCGATCAGGTCGGCGGCGCGGATGGTCACGGGCAGGCTGGTCACGGGCGAAAGCTCCTTCGGGAAGCAGCCTTTACCGCCCGGCTGCGCCCCCGCCAAGCATCGCCGCGATGCGGCCGCTTCGGGCCCCTTTGCAGGGATTTATCAAGGATCGGGGCGCTATCTGGGTCGTATGAATCGCATGACCCGACCTCAACCTCTCGATATGCGGGGACCGGACGCGTCGGCGATGACGATTCTGGGCGTGCGCTACGACAGCCCGGACTATGTCGTCGTGTCGCTCGGGCAGCGGCTCGGAATGGTCGCGACGCTGTGGCCGCTGGCCTGTGCGTCGCTCGCCGCGATGTCCGTGCTGCTGGGAGTGGGAGCCCATGCGACCGGCCTCTCCCTGCCCTTCGTCATCGCCATCCTGCTGATGATCGCAAGCGCCAGCGTGCTGTGGTTCACCGCGTTCGGACAGCATAGCGACCGCTGGCCGGTGTTTCAGCGCGTGCGCATCACCGCAGTCGCCGCGCTCTCCATCGGTGGCGCGCTGGCCGTGCTCGCCGCCGATCTGCCGCACGGGTCGTTCGCCATCGTCTGCTGGGTCAGTATCGCGGCGACCGTCGCGCTGGTCGCCCTCGCGCTCCAGCCGATCCGCATCGCCACGCTGTCGCTGGCGGTCGGTTTCTCGCTGATGCCGGCGGCGGCGGGTCATATCCTCGCCACGCTCGCCGCGCTCCCCTTCGTCATCGCCTTCGGCTTCGTGATCGTCCGCCTCGCCCGGATCGATGCGCGCACCGCTTATGATCATATGATCGACAGCGGCAACGGCCGCCTCGCGCTCAAGATGATCGCCGAATTCGAAGATCACGGCACCGGCTGGTTCTGGGAAAGCGACCGGCAGGGCCGGCTGACCTATCTGTCGCGCAAGGTCGCCGACGATCTGGTCCAGAACGGCCAGCCGCATCCGATCGGCCAGTTCCTCACCGACGTCTTCCGCATGGACGGCGCGGCGATCGGGACCGAGCGCACGCTCGCCTTCCATCTGTCGTCGCGTACCGCCTTTGCCGATTACATGATCTGCGGCGCGGGCGACGCGCCGGAGGTTGCCGAACGCTGGTGGTCGATGTCCGGCCGGCCGATGATCGACGATCTCGGCCGCTTCGGCGGCTTCATCGGCTCGGGCAGCGACCTGACCGAAAAGCGGCGTTCGGATGCCGAGATCACGCGCCTTGCCCTCTTCGACAGCTTGACCGGCCTCGCCAACCGCCAGCGCATGCGCCACAGCCTCGACAAGACGCTGCAGCAGCAGGCGATCACGCACAGCCCCGCCGCGCTGTTCCTGATGGACCTCGACCGGTTCAAGGCGGTGAACGACACCTTGGGCCATCAGGCGGGTGACGAACTGCTCAAACAGGTCGCACAGCGCCTGCAACGGATCGTCGGCGATGCCGGCCTCGTCGGGCGCCTCGGCGGCGACGAATTCCAGGTCCTGCTGCCCGGCAACGACCGCCGCGACGCGCTCGCGCTTCTCGCCCGCGACCTGATCGCTGGTCTGTCGCAGCCCTATTTCGTCGCCGCCACGTCGGTGACGATCGGCTGTTCGATCGGCATCGCGATCGCGCCGCAGGACGGCAAGGATGCCGAGGCGCTGATCCGCAACGCCGACCTCGCGCTCTATGCCGCCAAGGCGGACGGGCGCGGCGTCCACCGTTTCTATTCCGACGACATGCTGGCCGGCGCGAAGAGCCGCAAGGCGCTCGAGGACGACATGCGCCTCGCGCTGACCGAGGGCGGCTTCGTCCTCCACTATCAGCCCGTCGTGTCGACCAAGGACGCGAAGATCGTCGGCTATGAAGCGTTGATCCGCTGGCACCATCCGGTGCGCGGGCCGATCTCGCCGGCCGATTTCATCCCGGTTGCCGAAGAATGCGGACTGATCGAGCCGCTGGGCGAATGGGTGTTGCGCACCGCCTGCGCCGATGCCGCGCGCTGGCCGGGGGACGTGCGCGTCGCGGTCAACGTTTCGCCGATCCAGTTCGCCAATCCGGCCTTCCCCGCGCTCGTCACCTCCGCGCTCGCGCATAGCGGCCTGCCCGCGCGCCGCCTGGAGCTGGAGATCACCGAAGGCGTGTTCCTCGCCGGCTCCGGCTCGACCGATGCGATGTTCAAGGCGCTGAAGGCGATCGGCGTCCGCCTGGCGCTGGATGATTTCGGCACCGGCTATTCCAGTCTCGGCTATCTGCGCACCGCGCCGTTCGACAAGATCAAGATCGACCAGAGCTTCGTGCGCGGCGCCGCCGCGCCGGGCAACCGCAACGCCGCGATCATCCGCGCGATCGTGTCGCTGGCCGAGACGCTGGGCATGGAGACGACCGCGGAGGGCGTCGAGATCCAGGACGAGATCGATCTGGTCCGCGATCTGGGCTGCAGCCACATCCAGGGCTATGTCTATGGCCGCGGCGTGCCTGCCGCCGACGTCATGGCGCAGCTCGGCGAAGCCGCACCCGCCCACCCCGTCGGCCACCGCATCAGCCGTGCGCCGCGCACGCGCATGCTGCGCTCCGCCCGGATCGAGATCGGCCGCAAGCAGGGCGACGTGCGCATCCGCAACATGTCGAGCAGCGGCGCGCTGATCGACGGCATCACGATCGATGGCGAAGCGGTGGGCGTCGACGTGATGCTCGAGGTGGCGGAGGACATGATGGTCGCCGCGCGCATCGCCTGGGCGCACGACGGCCGCGCGGGCATCGCCTTCAACGAACGCATCGACCTCGACCGGCTCAGCACTCTACAGAACCGCCTGCGCCACGGCTGACCCGACGGCACACCGGCCGCGCGCGCCACAGTGCCCCAAGCGCCGCCGCCCACACGCCCTCCCGGCGTTAAACGCGCATTTACCATCACCCGCTAACCCGGTTCGCACCCGCCGGCATTCCGCCGACCGGGTGGCAGGAACCGCCCTCGATGAGCATGCACGCGCCGATCGACATCACCACGCTCGGTCTCGACGAAGCCGCCATCCACGCCATGCGCTTTGCGGGCGGCGTCGAACTGCACAATCCCTACATTGATCTCGTCATGGCGCGCGGCTTCCTCAACGCGGACGAATGCGCGCTGATGTGTACGATGATCGATGCCAACCGCCAGCGGTCGCGCGTCGCCGATGGCGTGTCGCAGATGCGCACCAGCGAAACCTGCGCGTTCGACGTCGACGAACCGCTCATCCAGCTGCTCGACCTGCGCATCTCGCTGTTCCTCGGCGTCGGTCCGCAATTTGGTGAGAGCGTGCAGGGTCAGCGCTATGCCGTCGGTCAGGAATTCCGCAGCCACGCCGATTATTTCAAATCGACCGATCCCGAAGACACCTCGCACCTGCGGCGCTGCGGCCAGCGCACCTGGACCGCGATGATCTACCTCAACGAGCCAGAGGCGGGTGGCGAGACCTATTTCCACCATCTCGACCACGATTTCGTGCCCGAAATGGGCACCATGTTGTGCTGGAACAACATCGACGCCGAAGGCAAACCCAACCCCTATACGGTCCATCAGGGCAAACCGGTGATCGCCGGCACCAAGTACATCATCACCAAGTGGTTCCGCGAGCGCCCCTGGAACAGCCCGCTGCCCACGCCGGTAGCGCCCCCCGCCGTCGACAGCTCGGTCCGCGCGATGCGTGCGCTGAAGGGTCGCCGCTGACACGGGCGCGCCGGTGCTCCTCGCCCTCCTCCTCGCCCAGCTCGCCACCGCGCCCGCCGCGCCGCCGCAACCGGACATAGAGGTCACCGGCCGCCACCTCTCGCGCCTGCGCCTGTCGCTCGACCTCGACGGCGGCGTGCTGAAGGCCTGCCGCATCACCGTCTCCAGCGGCGACGCGCTCATCGACGCGCAGGCCTGCCCCGCCGCCCGCACCTGCGTCGCACAGCGGCCGCAGACCAGCACCACCTTGCTCGCCTGCATCGACCAGCGCATCGGCGCCGCGGTGCAGGCGCACGATGGCATGCCGGGCAGCATCAACGGCATGGAGCGTTAAGTCTCGATCCCCCTCCACCATCCGTTGTGAAGCCCCACCCGCAGGCATAGTACATCCCGCGAGGAGCTATGCCGCGCCATGACGCTGAACGAGCTGGGCACACGCATCTGCATCATGGGGCCGTCGAACAGCGGTAAGTCGACCCTCGCGGAGGCGATTGCGAAGGCCCGGGGCTTGCAGGTGGTACACCTCGATCAGCTCCACCATCTCCCGCACACCGACTGGGTGCCACGACCGCCAGCCGAGTTCGCGGCGCTCCATGATGCCGCGATCGCCGGCGACCGCTGGGTGATGGACGGCAATTACTCGCGACTGCTCCCGCAACTCCTGCAACGGGCGACCGGCGTCATCCTGCTCGACGTTCCGACGACGACCAGCCTGTATCGATACATCCGACGCTGCTGGTTCGAGCGCGACCGTCGCGGCGGGCTGGAAGGCGGTCGCGATAGCGTGAAATGGGACATGATCCGGCACATCGCCATCGCCACCCGAGCCAACCGGACCCGCTACCGCGCCCTGTTCGACGGCATCGCCCTGCCCATGATACAGATCGCGTCCACCGCAGCGCTGACCGCCTTCTACCGCGCCAACGGCTTGAGACGGTGAGGTCCGTATTCTCATACAGCCAAGGACGCCATAAACCGGCTCGCAGTTCATCACCGAGGGCGTCATGGCAAGCAGTGAGCAAAGCTATCTTCGCGATGTTCAATATCGCTTCCCCGATCGGCTGAAAGCGCGGTCGATCTTGCATACCCGCTATGGGCGGGGCGACTGGTTCGAGTGGCTGTCCGCCAACATTCCGCTGCCTGCGGGCGGTGTCATTGCCGACGTGGGGTGTGGCGCGGGATCGTTCTGGACGAACGCGCCGCAAGCGGTGCCATCCGACCTGAAGCTGCGGCTGTCTGATATCTCACAAGGCATGGTGGACGCTGCCCGCGCCGCCATTGCCGCCGTGCAGCGGTGGCACGATGTCAAGGTGTCCGTGGCTGACGCCGTTGCCCTGCCGCTGGCCGATGCCAGCGTGGACACGACAATCGCGATCCACATGCTCTATCACCTCGCCGACCCGACTGCCGGACTGAAGGAGATGGCAAGGGTAACGCGCGAAGGCGGTACCGTGGCCGTGGTGCTCAATCCAGCAGGTACGATGGCAGAGCTGTCGGCGTTGGCGCGGGCACCATTCGGAGGCCAGGCTGATCCACGACCAGAACCGCTTTCGTCGGAGCAAGGCCTCGCGCTCATGCACGACGCGTTCGCCAGCGTCGATGTCATCCGGTACGACGACGAGTTGCGCGTCACCGATCCCGTCGATCTGTTAGGCTATCTGACTAGCCTGCCGATTGCCGATAAGCCGGGCATCATGGAGCACCTGGCGGCTGCCGTTCAGGACGCCTTCGAACGCGAGAATGGGGTCTTCACCATTACAAAGGCATCCGAATTGCTCATCGGGCGCAGATAACGCTGGCGTGTTGGGTTGCCCAAATTTGCATCGTTGGCGGGAATGCCGCCCCAACCCTGAGATCGAAGACGCCTCGCCCGCTCCCGCCCCCTCAAACCACCCCCACGATCGGAGCGCGAAAGCACAGCGGGATCGTGCGATCGGTCAGCGCGCGGGGCGCGAAAGGGCGGACGCGGCCGCCGGTGAAGTGGACGAACAGCGCGGGGCCCAGCGTGCATCGATCCAGCGTACCGTCGGCGCGCTTGGTCATGCGCAGCAATTGCGTGCTGGTGTCGGACGGGCCGATGGGCATGACGATGCGGCCGCCGACCTTCAGCTGGTCGACCAGCGGTTGCGGCACCGCGGTGGCGCTGGCGGCGACGACGATCCCGTCGAAGGGCGCCTGCTCCGGCCAGCCGAGGAAGCCGTCGCCCGCCCGCACGGTGACGGTCGCATAGCCCATCCGGCGCAGGCGTGCGGCCGCCATGCGGGCGAGCGGCGCGACGATCTCGACCGAGGCGACGCGCGCCGCGACCGCCGCAAGCACCGCTGCCTGATAGCCCGATCCCGTGCCGATATCGAGCACATGAGCGCTGCGATCCGCGGGCAGGTCCAGCGCCGCGGTCATCACCGCGACGACATAGGGATCGGAGATCGTCTGACCGTGGCCGATGTCCTGCGGCAGATCGACATAGGCCGCCGCGCGTCCCCTGGCGTCGACGAAGTTCTCGCGCGGGATCGTGCCGATCGCCGCCAGCGCGCGCGCCAGGGCCGGCGTGTCCGCCGCCGGATCGTTGCTGCGAATGTCGGCACGGATGTCGGCGACCATCGCCGCGCGCTGCTGTGCCGGGGTCTGGTGCGCCCGCGCCTTGGCCAGCATGGTCAGCATATCGACCCCCGCCACCGGTCGCTGCGCACAGCCGGCGAGTATCAGGGCGGAGAGGACGAGAGACGAACGACGACGCATCGCCGCGGCTTCGACGGTATCCCCGGCCGCCGCAACGAAACTTTCGTTCATGTTTGACGGACGGGACGACATGGGTTGAATCGCGTCCGGATTGGCCCCTTCGGCCACTAAAAAAATTTTCATCGCGCCACTCGCCGCTTGCACTTTCCGGAAGCCGCGGAAGTCCACGCGTCGCGGCCCCTCGACCGGCCCGCCGCGCCCCGTTCGCACCGGAACCGCACGGCTGCCGCGTCATTAAGCCTCTTGCCCGCGGCGACGCTTTGCCACAATTTGTGGGGGTTGCGTTCGGGGGTGAACCCAATCGCTGGTAGAGATCGATGGCGGCATCCCGTGCCGGATTCGCCATGGGGCACAATGCGGCCGTGAACCGCGACCCCTTTTTGTTCTCACCATCGGGGCGCCCGGGTGATATGCTGTGCATGTCGCCCCGAGTCGAACATGTATGGAACAAGGGACGGTAATCGATGGATTTCAGGGACACGCAGGGTGAGGCCATGACCGATACGATCGACGCCACCGTCGCCGCCGAGGCGCCCGCCGCAGAGGCGAATGGCGGCAGCAAGGCGATCCACGCCCGCCCCTATCCCGTCGAGGTCGATCATAGCCGCGATGCGCTGCTGACCGATTTCGGCAAGGAAACGCTGAACGATCGCTACCTGCTGCCGGGCGAAAGCTATCAGGACCTGTTCGTCCGCGTCGCCTCGGCCTATGCCGACGATGCCGCGCATGCGCAGCGCCTGTACGATTATATCAGCCGCTTGTGGTTCATGCCCGCGACGCCGGTGCTGTCGAACGGCGGCACGGGGCGCGGCCTGCCGATCAGCTGCTACCTCAATTCGGTGCCCGACAGCCTGAACGGCATCGTCGACACCTGGAACGAGAACGTCTGGCTCGCCTCGCGCGGCGGCGGCATCGGCACCTATTGGGGCAGCGTGCGCGGCATCGGCGAACCCGTCGGCCTCAACGGCAAGACCAGCGGCATCATCCCCTTCGTCCGCGTAATGGACAGCCTGACGCTCGCGATTTCGCAAGGGTCGCTGCGCCGCGGTTCGGCCGCCTGCTACCTCGACGTCAGCCATCCGGAGATCGAGGAATTCCTCGAAATTCGTAAGCCCAGCGGCGACTTCAACCGCAAGGCGCTGAACCTGCACCACGGCGTGCTGCTGACCGACGCCTTCATGGAAGCGGTGCGCGACGGCCGCGAATGGAATCTGCTCAGCCCCAAGGACGGCACCGTCCGCGCGACGCTCGATGCGCGCTCGCTGTTCCAGAAGCTCGTCGAAACCCGCCTGCAGACGGGTGAGCCGTACATCGTCTTCGCCGATCACGTGAACAAGGCGATGCCCAAGCATCACCGCGACCTGGGCCTGAAGGTCTCGACGTCGAACCTGTGCTCGGAAATCACGCTGCCGACCGGCCGCGACCATCTCGGCAACGATCGCACCGCGGTCTGCTGCCTGTCGTCGCTCAACCTCGAAACGTGGGACGAGTGGAAGGACGACAAGGTCTTCATCGAAGACGTGATGCGCTTCCTCGACAACGTGCTGCAGGATTATATCGACCGCCACGAACCGGGCATGGAACGCGCCGCCTATAGCGCCGCGCGCGAACGCTCGGTGGGCTTGGGCGTCATGGGCTTCCACTCCTTCCTCCAGGCGCGCGGCCTGCCGTTCGAAGGCGCGATGGCGAAGAGCTGGAACCTCAGGATCTTCAAGCACATCAGCGCGCAGGTGAATCAGGCGTCGATGACGCTCGCCGCCGAGCGGGGCCCTTGCCCCGACGCCGCCGACGTCGGCGTGATGGAGCGCTTCAGCTGCAAGATGGCGATCGCGCCGACCGCGTCGATCAGCATCATCTGCGGCGGCACCAGCGCCTGCATCGAACCGATTCCGGCGAACATCTACACGCACAAGACGCTGTCGGGCAGCTTCTCGGTCAAGAACCCGTATCTGGAAAAGCTGCTCAAGGAGAAATCCAAGAACAGCGACGCGGTATGGAATTCGATCCTCGAACACGGCGGCTCGGTCCAGCACCTCGACTTCCTGTCGGTGGAAGAGAAGGATTGCTACAAGACCAGCTTCGAAATCGACCAGCGCTGGCTGCTCGAACTCGCCGGCGACCGCACGCCCTATATCGACCAGGCGCAGTCGCTGAACCTGTTCATCCCGGCCGACGTCGAGAAGTGGGACCTCCTGATGCTCCACTTCCGCGCCTGGGAGCTTGGCATCAAGTCGCTCTACTATCTGCGCTCGAAGAGCGTGCAGCGCGCGGGCTTCGCCGGATCGGGCGGCGTGGAAGCGGACAACACCATCGCCGCGCCGAAGTTCGAAATCGGCGAGACGACGGACTATGACGAATGTCTGGCGTGTCAGTGAGGTGTGGGCGGCTTCGGATGGCGTAAGCCATCCGAAGACTCGCCACGGCGGGCAGCAGCGTCGGCATGAGCCGACGATGTCTGACGGCGTGGCGTAGCCGGCGAGGGGCCACCCTCACCCTCCCACCCGCTGACGCGGGCGGGCCCCTCCCTCTCCCGGGGGGAGAGGGGTGAGGCGCCGCCAATTCCCTCTCCCCCTGGGAGAGGGAGGGAGCGCCCGTCAGGGCGCGGAAGGGTGAGGGTGACATGCGATACAAAGACGCACCGTCCGGCACCGTCCAACGCGCCCGAGACCTACGCCGCAATGCCCCCGCGCCAGAACGCCACCTGCTCCGCGCGCTCCGCGACACCTATCCGCATCTGAAATGGCGCCATCAGGCGCCGCTGGGACCTTTCTACGCCGACATGCTGTGCTTTTCCGAAAAGCTGGTCATCGAGGTCGACGGCGATACCCACGCCGGCGCGGAAGGCTCAGACGCGTCCCGCGCAGGTTTCATGGCCCGTGAAGGCTACAGAACTATCCGCGTCTCGAACACGGACGTGATGACAAATATCGAAGGCGTGATCGAACACATCTCCTTCTCCCTCCGAGAGAAGGAAGGAGCGGCGAAGCCGCGGAAGGATGAGGGTCTTTCGCCCAAGAAAAAGGGCGGCACCGCATGAGCGGCACCACCCTCACCCTTCCGCCGCCTGACGGCGGCTCCCTCCCTCTCCCGCCGGGAGAGGGAGACGGCCCATCACGCCTCTTCGAACATGTCCTGGGCGTTCTGCGCGGTGGCCGACAGGCGCACCGTGTCGCCTTCGATCTCGGCGACCAGGCCAGCCGGCAGGTAATGGTGCTTGGCGCCCTGCCCGTCTTCGGTGCTGGGGCTGTCGTTCTTGGTGAGCTTGATGCGCTCGCCCTCGACATGGTCGACGGTGCCGACGTGGACGCCGTCCGCGCCGATGACCTTCATATGTTCCTTGATGTTGCTGTGATCGTGCATCATGCGTCTCCTGGCTTGGGTTCGGCGGTGAAACGACCGGTGTTCCAATTGGATGCATCGGAGGCGCAGCACTGATGCCGCGCGAGAGTCTCATCATGTTCGCCGTCGCCGCGGTGCTGGGCCTTGCCGGCCTGTGGCTGCTGCTCCAGCTGCGAGCGCCCCAGGGCCCGGCGCGCGTCTACGTCTATCGCATGGCCGGCATCATGATGGTCGCTGGCGGCATCGTCCTCGGCTTTTCGGCCTATGCGATGTGGCAGTGGAGCGCGCAGCCATGATCGCCGCGATCGAACCGTGGATTTGCGTCGCGTTCGGTGCATGGCTGATCGTTCTCGGCTATCGCTGGGCGCGCTACCCGAACCGATTCGTCGGCCACGGCGTGATCCCCATCACCGTACCCCGCACGATCCGCGGCCTCGGCATCGTCGCGACCCTCGTCGGCGCGATGACCCTGGCCAGTTATTCTTCCAAGCTTATCCCGGAGTAACCCCATGTCCCTCCTCCAAGCCTCCAAGCAGTACAAGCCGTTCGAATACCCCTGGGCGTTCGAATTCTGGAAGCGTCAGCAGCAGCTCCACTGGCTCCCCGAAGAGGTGCCGTTGGGCGAGGATTGCCGCGACTGGGCGCAGAAGCTGACCGATCACGAGCGCAACCTGCTCACCCAGATCTTCCGCTTCTTCACGCAGGCGGACGTCGAGGTGCAGGATTGCTACCACGAGAAATACGGCCGCGTGTTCAAGCCGACCGAGATCAAGATGATGCTGACCGCGTTCAGCAACATGGAGACGGTCCACATCGCCGCCTACAGCCACCTGCTCGACACGATCGGCATGCCCGAGAGCGAGTATGGCGCCTTCCTCGAATATGCCGAGATGAAGGAAAAGCATGATTACATGCAGAACTTCGGCGTCGACAGCGACGAGGATATCGCCCGCACGCTCGCCATGTTCGGCGGCTTCACCGAAGGCGTGCAGCTGTTCGCCAGCTTCGCGATGCTGATGAACTTCCCGCGCTTCAACAAGATGAAGGGCATGGGCCAGATCGTCAGCTGGTCGGTGCGCGACGAATCGCTGCACTGCGAAGGCATCATCAAGATGTTCCACACCTTCGTGAAGGAACGTCAGTGCCTGACCAAGGCGGTGAAGGACGATATCGCCGACGTCTGCCAGACCACGATCCGGCTCGAGGACAATTTCATCGACCTCGCGTTCGAAATGGGCCCGGTCAACGGCATGACGCCCAAGGAGATCAAGAAGTACATCCGCTACATCGCGGACTGGCGCCTGGGCCAGCTCGGCCTGAAGCCGATCTACATGATCGACGAACACCCCCTGCCCTGGCTAGCCCCGCTGCTCAACGGCGTCGAGCACGCCAACTTCTTCGAAACCCGCGCGACCGAATATTCGAAGGCCGCGACCAAGGGCCAATGGAACGACGTCTGGGACAGCTTCGACAAGCGCCAGAAGGCCAAGGCGGTGAAGCCCGCGAACGAAGACCTGGGGCTGCTCGACGGCGGCGACATGTTCTCGCGCGCTGGGGTTGCGGCGGAGTAATTCTTTGTAGACTACTTGAATCCTTGACTTTGCCACTTATCATACATTGCTATAAGAATAATGTGTGAGGGGCCGATCATGAGGATAACGCGAAATCACATCCGCAACCTAGATCGTTACATTCATCGTGAATTAAAAGGTCAGTTCGTTAGGGTCGTAAGTCCCATGTCTGACCTCTCGGATAATCAGCTGTCCCGATTAGGACTGGAGGCGCCATTGGCGGAGGGAGAATCATATCTCCCTCCTGCCGTCGGGCGCGTCTCACGGTTTAATGCCGAGGGGAAATGGATCGCATTACGGGACCAACCTAAAGAGAAAAGGTATATCCGAACGATCCACTGGACTTGGAAGCAATTCACAGGAGGCGGCGGAACCGAAGAGGTCGAGGACTCCCGAGATATCTATCGGATGTGCTATCCAAGAGACTTGATCCTACCTCCATCCGAAGAGGTTTTCGGCTTTCCAATAGAGGGGGCGATATTCGCTGCCACTGAGGCGATCTCCCATCCAGACGAAGCCGACCGCCTCAAGCATCAAGTTAACCTTATGCTTGAATTATTTAAAGAGTGCGAGATCGTCCGAGCAGATGGAACATCCGCCTCCCCGGCACGAACTCATCGCCGCTGGGTTTTTCTACCTTCTGGCCCGTATAAACGGGAAGACGTTTCCAGAGCCCTCACGAGCATGACTAGCCGATTGTCTGACGGAGACAAACTGATCTTGAAAGATCGGCAAGACTTTTTGACGGGATTAGACCCACAAGAAGTAGCTCAGGGGCAGGGGGGATTTAACGACTACCTTGCGTATGTCTTCCCTCAGTTTGGGCGCGTCGTTTTAGAAAGCCTCCGTCGGGATAACGCTATCTACGTTTTCAAGGGCGCATGGGAGAGCTTTTCACGACTGACCAAGCGCGAGATACTGGACAGCGGAGTCCATGACGCTCGTGTACTCCACACGAAGGGTTGGCAAAGCAGACTTTCTGAGGTTTTAAATTCGCGCTAGAATCCCTCACTCCACCATCGCCTCATTCCCCGCAAACCCCAGCCGCGTGATCCCCGCGCGCTTCACCTCGGCCAGCACCGCGTCGAACCGGGCGTAGCGCGCCTCCGGGTCGGTGCGCATCACCAGCAGCGCCTTGGGGTCGGCGTCCACGGCCTTGAACCGCGCGGGCATGCCGGCATCGCTCAGGCCCACGCCATCCAGCGTCACCGTGCCGTCGCGCGCCAGCACCAGCGGGTGCGTTACCGTCTCGGACGGCGGCGCCTTGCCCTGCGGCAGGTCGATCGGCACTTTGTGCAGGACGGTCGGCAACGTCAGGATCATCATCACCAGCAACACCAGCATCACGTCGATCAGCGGCGTGATGTTGAGGTCGGACAGCGGCGCGTCGAAGGCGGGGCCGGCCGGGGCGGAGAAGGCACGCTTGCGTGGCATCCTGACGTCTCCTTATCAATGTGATGGTAGACCATCACGATGCCTTTCCTTCGTCAAGGGGCGGCGATTAACCCTCCCCCGCAACCGTCCGGCAAGGCGGGCCGGGCCAGACTGTCACGATGCTCCCCAACCCGCGCCTCTTCCGCAGCCGCTGGGCGGCGCTGCTCTGGGCGGGCGGCGTCCTGTGGTTTGCCTATGACGTCGCCGGATCGGCGCCCGCCGGCAACGGCGCCGCCACCCCTGCGACCACCACAGATGCGACCGCCACGGGCGCCAATGCCGCCGACGTCGCCGCCGTCGCCAACCTGCTCGCCCCCTGATCGCGCGCACCGGGGCTGCGCGGCGGCGATCCGGCATGGCCTGTTGGATCGCACCGCGCCCGCCGCCCGGCCAAGCCGCTGATCGATGGCGGCTTTTCCGGCGTCCCACGACGCCCCCTGTCCTACACGCCCGATCGCGCGTAGCTGGATCGGCTCCTCGAACAGGAGCATCGTGTATGTCATCCTTCCCCGACGACGATCCCGGCCCCATCCCGCGCTCGCATGCGGACGACGACGCCTTCGACCCGCCGTCCTATCGCCGGCCCAAGCGCAAACCCCCGCCCCGCGCGCCGCGCGAGATCGTCGAGGATCGCCTGACCGTCGAGCTGCGCCGTCGTCACGACGGCTGGACCGCGGAACGCCAGCGCATCTTCCTCAACACGCTGGCCAACACCGGCCGCGTCACCGAAGCGGCGGAGATGGCGGACATCACACCGCGCTCCGCCTATCGCCTGCGCAACCATCCGCAGGGCGCGGCCTTTGCCAAGGCGTGGGATGCCGCGATGATGCGGGCCAGCGGCCGATTGCTCAGCGTCGCGATGGAGCGCGCGATCAGCGGCACGCCGCAGGTCGTCTGGCGCGAAGGCCGCATCGCCGCCGAAATCTGCCGGCCGTCGGACCGGATGCTGATGTTCCTGCTGCGGCACTTGAATCCGGGGCTGTTCGACTCGCGCGATGCGGCGAACCTGCGCGCGCATCATCTCGCCGTGCGCGCGATGGGCTTCGAGCCGGCGATGGAGGCGATCACCGACACCGATGTCGAGGCGGACCTGATCGACATCGACGATTACCGCCCGCACCCGCCGCCCGACCATGAACCGTAAAACACGCGCGTCGGCGTGACTTTTGTGACTTTTCGAACCGTTCGCGCCTCAGCGTCGCCGCCGCACCGGCACATGGAAATCGGCGGGCTTGTCGGCGATCCACGCCAGAAAGCGCGCGATGTCGGGATGCGCGCGCAGCACCGCGGGCTCGGCATAGTCGCGGGCCAGCTGCGCGTTGGGCAGGGTCGCATGGATGGTGCGATGGCAGATCGGATGGACCGGCGCGGTTACGCGGCCGCCTTCGGATTTGGGGACCAGATGGTGCCACTCCACCTTGGCGCCCAGCGGCCGCTCGCACAGCGCGCACGTCGCGGGCGCCGCGGTGCGGGCGGCCAGGGCCTCGGCGGCGGCCAGCCCCGCCTTGCGCTTCACGCGTCCGGTCATGGCCCGGATATAGGGACGCCTGCGCCCCGCCCCAATGCAAAGGGGGCGGACCTGCCCGCAGCAGATCCGCCCCCTCGCGTGTCAGTCGTCACCCGTTGCCGGGTGCGTCATGCACTTAGAAGTGCGCGACCACGCCGCCCATCGGACGGAAGCTGTGCGCGTTGTCGAAGGTCGACACTTCGAGACGCAGGCGCAGGCCCGAATTGCCGGTCAGGCCGCCCAGACCGATGTCCTTCGGGCCGACTTCGGTGCCGATGCCGTACACGGTCGCGTGATAGTCACGCTTCAGGTCGCCCTGCACGCCCGGTGCGAAGTTGTTGAAGTTGTTCCAGCGGTAGCCGACCTTGCCGTAAAACAGGCCGCTGTCGCCGGCGCGGAAGCCGAAGCGGCCGTACGCGCCATACTGCCAGTCGATGTCACCCGACACGCCCTTGGCGACCGCGCCCTCGGCGCCGACGAACACGGGGCCCAGCGGCACGTTGAAGCCGACGATGCCTTCGATCAGCGCGCCGTCCAGGTTATAGCCCTTGGGCTGCGCGGGAATGCCGGCGACGGTCTGACGATCGAACTGCTCCCAGCCGCCCATCACGGCGACATAGGGCTCGATACCGAAAGCGCGCGTGCCGTCCGGAGCCTTGGGCGCGGTGTCGGCCTGCGCGTCGACGGGGGCCGGCGCGGTCGCGTCGGTCGTCGCGGTGGTCGACATGTCCTGCGCGAAGGCGGGGACGGCAAAAGACGCTGCCGCAACGGCGGCCGCGAGGGCGAGCTTACGCATGATGTGAATACCTTTATTGCCTCAACTCGGGCGGCGGGGACCATGTCCGCTCGCTGCCCAGGCCCCTCCAAACACGGAGATTACGGCTTTGTTGCAGCGCGGGACGGCTTTTACCGGATCGGCCGGGAAACGTGACAAACTTGCCACAGTTCCTGTCTAGCCGATGAACGAAAGCGCGCATTTCCAAGGCATATGCCCTAGTCGCGCCGCAATTTCGCTGTGACGGAAATACCAAGGCGCCGGCAAATCTACTAACGCAGGTGCGAAAGGATTGGGGCTAGACGTGGCTACGGCGCCACCTTCCGGATGGAGGGCAGCGCCGTCAGCGCATGGTGGAACGGGGGGCGATCAGGGCCGCAGCGCGGCGTCGTCGGCGTCGTCCAGCGTGTCGTCGTCGGTCGCGTCGGCGTCGAAATCGTCCTGGGCGTCGTCCTCGTCCATGTCGGCTTCGTCCATGGTCACGCTGGCATCGGTCTCGCCGACCTCTTCGGAATCCATGTCGACCTCGTCGATCGATTCGTCCTCGACATCGTCATCGCCCAGGTCGGGGTCCAGATCGGTCAGGACCAGGCCGTCGCTGGGGCCGTTGCGCGTCGCCTCCAGGATTTCGGCGCGCTGGCTCTCGTCATAGCCTTCCTCGTCATAGCCGTCGTCGCCCGACCCATGGCTCTGCACCTGATGTCCACCCATCGTATCTCTCCTGGATTACCCGGGTCGAACGGCGGGGATGCGGGCCGGGTTCCGTCAGGCGGGACGGAACAGGCGGAACCGCTCGGTGATCGCGACGACCAGCAGCGACATCAGGCCGCAGATCAGGAACCCCGCGGCCAGCGGCGCGGTGGTGCCGTTGAACGCCTGCCCGATGACGACGCCCACCACGGCGCCGACGGTGATGCTGGTGAACCCCTGCACGCTGGAAGCAGTGCCGGCGATCCCGCCCATATTCTCCATCGCCATCGACGAGAAGTTGGACGTGGCGAGGCCGAAGCACCCCATGGTCAGCGCCTGCAACACGACGAAGCCGACCAGCGTCTCATAGCCGGCGAGCGCGATGGCGAGGTGGATCGCACTCAGCACCACCAGCATCGTCACCGCGCTATGGCTGATCAACCGCGTACCCAGCCGCATCACCAGCCGAGCATTGGTCAGGTTCGCCCCCGCCATCAGCGTCGCGGTCACGGCGAACATCACCGCGAGCAGCTTCGGCCGGTCGAACGTGTCGAACATGATCTGCTGCACCGAATTGAGATAGCCGTACAGCGCCCCCATCAGCGACGTCGACGCCAGCGTATACCCCAGCGACAAACGGTCGCCGAGCGTCTGCTTCCACCCCGCCCAGATCCGCGACACCGACAGCGGCTGCCGCGCTTCGGGGCGCAAGGTCTCGGGCATGCGGACGAAGAACCACATCCAGATGCCGAGGCTGAGCCCCGCGACAACCCAGAAGATGCCGCGCCAATTGGCGAACAGCAGCACCGTCTGCCCGAATGCCGGCGCCATGACCGGCACGACCATGAACACCATGAACGCAATCGACATCACCCGCGCCATCGGCCGGCCATGATAGCAATCGCGCACGATCGCCACCGTCGCCACCCGCGTCGCCGCTACCATCGCACCGCCGAACACCCGCGCCGCGAGCAGCAGCGTGAAGCTCGCCGACACCGCGCAGGCGATATTGGCGACCACATAGCCCCCGATCGCCCACAGCAGCACCGCCCGCCGCCCATAGCGATCCGCCAGCGGCCCATGCGCCAGCTGCGCGATGCCGAACCCCAGGATGAAGGCGGTGATGATGAACTGCCGCTGGTTCTCGGTCGCCACGCCCAGCGACCGCCCCATCGCCGGCAGCGCGGGGAGCATCGAATCGATACCCAGCGCCGCCAGCGACATCAGCGCCGCCACCAGCGCGACGAATTCGACGAAGCCGATCGGGGCGCCCGCAGGCTCCGGGGCAACGATGGACGGGGCGCCGGCAACAGCCGGCGCGGTGGACAAGGTCTGACGGGTCACGATGGCTTTCCTGTAGGCGCAAGCGACGCGAACAGGAACCCGCTACGGCACCGATGGTGCCGCCCACCTGCCGTCAAAGGGCGCGCACGGCCTCCAGCACGGCAGCGGCATGGCCCGGCACCTTCACCTTGCGCCACGCGCGCACCAGCGTGCCGTCGGCGCCGAACAGGAAGGTCGCGCGCTCGATTCCCATATACGTCTTGCCGTAGAGCTTCTTCTCGCCCCACACGCCGAAGGCCTCGCAGACGCTGCCGTCCTCGTCGCTGCCCAGGTTCACGGTCAGGCCATGCTTGGCGATGAACTTGGTATGCGCGGCCGGTGAATCCTTGCTGATCCCCATCACACTCGCGCCCGCGGCGGCGAAGTCCTCGGCCAGCGCGGAGAAATCCTGCGCCTCGCGGGTGCAGCCGCTGGTGTCGTCCTTGGGGTAGAAATAGACGACGGCCGGCAACGGCAGATCGGTCAGCTGGATCGTCTGGCCATCCGGGGTCGTCACGCTCACCGCCGGGATCGGCGCACCGTCATCCATCGCATCCTCCTGTCATGCCGCGCCATGCGGCCTCTACCTCCTGCCGCGTCGCCGCGAAGGCAGCAAGCACCGCCGGCCAGTCGGGCAGCCGCAACGCCCGCGCGATCAGCGCCTGCGTCGCGGGCGGCGGCTCCTGCGCATCCGGCGCAACCAGCCGCAGCGTCACCAGCAGCCGCGTCAGCAGATCGTGCGCGGTCAGCAGTCCATCGGGCAACGCCCCCGCCGCGGTCAGTGCCGGGATGGCGACGCGCAGATCAGGATCGAAGCCGCTCCGATGCAACAGCTGCGCCAGATGCACGGTGAACTCCAGATCGACGAGCCCTCCCGGTAGCAGCTTTGCGTCGAGCGGCCCGGCGGGCGGCTTGTGCCGCGCCATGTCGGCGCGCATCGTCGCCGCCTCTGCGGGCAGGTCCCGCTCGGGTCGCGTGCCCTCCAGCACCTCGGCGATCACCCCGGTGACGGCAACACGGGCCGCGGGCGATCCGAACACCGGCCGCGCCCGCGTCAGCGCCATATGCTCCCACGTCCAGGCGTCCTCCCGCTGGTAGCGCGCGAAGGACTCGACCGACACCACCAGCGGCCCTTGCGTTCCCGACGGCCGCAGCCGCGTATCCACCGGATAGAGCGGCCCCGCCGCCGTCGGCACCGACAGCGCGGCCGTGATCCGCTGCGCCAGTCGGTTGTAATAGAGCGTCGCACCCAACGGCTTCGCGCCATCCGATTCCGCCGCAAAGTCGCCGGTGAACAGATAGACGAGATCGAGATCGCTGGCATGCGTCAACGCACCACCGCCCGTGCGGCCGAAGGCGAGGATCACCAATTCGCTGTCCGGCACCCGGCCATGCGCCCGCGCGAATTCGGCGACCGTCCCCGCCGCCAGCACCTCGATCGCCGCTTCCGCCAGCCGCGCATAGCCGCCCGCCGCGTCGAGCGGGTCCGCCGCCCCCGCGACGATCTGCGCGCCCACCGCAAAGCGCTTCTCGCCGACCAACCGCCGGACGGTATCGAGCAGCGCCTGATAATCGCCCTCGTCCGCCGCCCCCAATTCGGTGGCCAATTCGCCGACGCTACCCAGGGGTTCGAACGCGCTCGCGTCGATCAACCAGTCGATCAGTTCCGGCCGGGTCGCGAGGGCGTCGGCGAGCGGCGCTGCATGGCTGAGGATCGTCGCGAGCAACGTCGCCAGCCCCGGCCGTGCCTCCAGCAAGCGCAGGATGTTGATCGCGCTTGACAGCCGCTCGAACAAGACGTCGAGCCGCAGCAGTGCCGCGGCGGGGTCCGGCGCCCCGGCCAGCGCCGGCATCAGCACGGGCAGCACCGCCTCCAGCGCCGCCCGCGCCGCCGGGCTGCGCAGTGCGGGATAGCGTCCTGCCCGCCACCCTGCGATGCGCGCGGCGGCCTTGCTCGCCCCCTCGCCGTCTGCCGCGAACCCCGCCGTCTCGAGCCAGTCGGCCAGCGCCTGTGGCTCGTGCGGCAGCCCCGCCGCCTGCCCGTCGTCGAGCGCATCATAGATACGCCCCGCGGTCGCCACCGGTTCGCGCAACAGCTCGACCAAGTCGGCCCCGTCCGCCAGCCCGTGTAGCCGTGCCACCCCGTCCAGCGCCCCGCCGGTCGGCAGCGTGTGCGTCTGCCGATCGTCGACCATCTGAACGCGATGCTCGATTGTGCGCAGCAAGGTGTAGGATCGGGTGAGCGCAGCAGCCTCGTCGGCGCCGATCCAGCCCGCCCCGGCGAGTGCCGCCAATGCATCGCGCGTTGCGGGTGCCCGCAGCGCCGGGTCGCGCCCGCCATGAATCAATTGATGGATCTGCGCGAAGAACTCCGCCTCGCGGATACCGCCCCGCCCCCGTTTCAGGTCGTAGCCGGGGCCGAAGCGCTGACCGCTCGCATAATGGTCGCGGATGCGCCGCGACAGGTCGCGGATTTCGCCGATCGCGCCAAAGTCCAACCCGCGCCGCCACACGAACGGTCGGATCGCATCGAGGAAATAGCTGCCGAGCGCCTTATCACCGGCCGCTGCCCGGGCCCGGATGAACGCCGCCCGTTCCCACGCCAACGCCTGGCTTTCATAATAGCCGATCGCCCCTTCGACCGGCAGCGCGATCGGCGTCGCTTCGGGGGATGGGCGCAACCGCAGATCGACGCGCAGCACATAGCCATCGCCGTCGCGCGCCTGCAGCAACTCGACGACACGCTTGGCGATTCGCACCGCCGCCTCTTCCGGTTCCTCACGCGCCCGGTGCGGCAGCGTTCTGGGGTCGAACAGCAGGATCGGATCGATGTCGGACGAATAATTGAGCTCGCGACTGCCCTGCTTGCCCAGCGCGATCGCGACGAAGCCGCGCGGCTCCTCCCCCGGGGTACGTTCCGCAATCGCGGCACGGATCGCGCGATCGAGCGCTGCGTCGGCGAAATCCGTCAGGGCGTGTGTGACCGCGGTGAGATCGAGCGCCCCGGCCAGATCGCCGATCGCTACCGACAGCGCCAGCGCTCTCCGATCCAATCGCAATTGCCGTGCAACTGGCATATCCGCCTCGGCGCTAGTGAATCCCAGCTCGATCTGCCCCGCCGCCAGTCGCTCCGCCAGCACCGGCTCGCGATCGAGCAACAGCGACAGGAACGGCGCATGTGACCGCGCACGCTGGATGGCATCGGTAAAATCGGGGCCAAAACCGGGGGGCATCGCGTCACATCCTTCGCGAACGACCGGTTTCGTTCGCACGCAACAATTCGCGTATCCGGCCGTTGGAACGATTATGAACGTCGATGCGCATCCCGTCGAGAAAAGCCGTAAGGGCGACTATGTCGTCCGGCGCCCGCGCTCGACCGACGCACTCGGCCACAGCTTGCGCGGCGCATTCGGCAGTTCCGACATGCCCGATGACTTCGCGATGCTGCTAAAGCGGATCGACCGCGCGACGCATTGATCCGCCCGTCAGCGGCGGGCCACCTCAACGCCCGCGGCTAAGTTCGTCGACTTCACCCATGATCGTATCGAGCGCCGTCTTGTTGACGTCCTGCTCGTGCTCGCGACGCGACGGCAGCGTGCCATCGTTCAGGATCGTTTCCAGCGCCACACGCCCACGCGCGACGCGGCTCTTGATCGTGCCGACCGCGACCTGGCAGATTTCAGCGGCTTCCTCATAAGCAAAGCCACCCGCACCAACGAGAATCAGCGCCTCACGCTGCGGCTGCGGCAGGTGGAGCAAGGCACGCTGCATGTCGCCCAGTTCGACGTGACGATCCTGGCTTGCCGGCGCCGCCAGAATGCGGTCCGCGACCAGATCGTCCCACTCGCCCTTGAAGCGCGCACGCCGCATCTGCGACAGATATAGATTGCGCAGGATGATGAAGGTCCAGGCACGCATATTCGTACCGGCCTGGAAGCGCTGACGCGCCGCCCATGCCTTCAGCAGCGTTTCCTGAACAAGATCGTCGGCGAGGTCGCGGCTGCCCGACAACGAGCGACCGAAGGCGCGCAGATGCGGGATGACCTGCGCCAGCTGTTTCTTGAACTCGGGATCCGACAGCGCAACGTGTTCGACCGGCTCGACCACCGCATCGTCGTCATCGTCATACTGGTCATCACGCGTAGCGGGCTGGGTCATGCAAATCCGTTCGAAGCCGGGGACAACATCGCCGCCTGTCTGGCGAAAATAGGTGTCTCTTCCGGCAAATACCAGTCGTGCGGCCGAAAAGCCTTGCGGTCAGCGCAAGATCAGAAAGGCGAATATGGCGATGACGAGCACCAGCGAAATGCCGAGCACATAGCGGGCAACTCCCGGAGCCGCGCCCGCACGGGCCTCGGTTGCGGTGACATGCACTGGTTCGTTCGGATCAGCCATGATCATCAAACCCCCGAAACCCGTTTTGGGTCCGTAACTTTTCGTCAATGCCTCACGGGCGGGCGGCACAGAGCCCGACCCCGCCCGTTACGCCGTCACGCAACCGCCGCCGGCACCGTCGCTTCGTCGAAGAACAGCGCCTGACTGATCGCGGCCTTCACCGTCGACCGCTGGAACGGCTTGGTGATGAGGAACGTCGGCTCGGGCCGCTCGCCGGTCAGCAGGCGCTCAGGGAAGGCCGTGATGAAGATCACCGGCACTTCGAATTCGGCAAGGATGTCCTTCACCGCGTCGATGCCGGAGCTGTCGTCGGCCAGCTGAATGTCCGCCAGCACCAGACCGGGGCGATCCTCCATCGCCAGCGCGACGGCCTCGTCACGGGTGACGGCAACGCCGGTCACCTCATGGCCCAGATCACGCACGATCGTCTCGATATCCATCGCGATGATCGGCTCATCCTCGATGATCAGCACGCGCGCGCGCGTCTGCTTCTCGATCTCGGCCAGCGCCTCGGCGACCAGAGTTTCCACCTCGCTGGTGTCGACTTCGATCAGATAAGCGGCGTCCTCGGGCGAGAAGCCTTCCATCGCGGTCAGCAGCAGCGCCTGTCGCGACAGCGGCGTCATGCGAGCGAGGCGCGCACGCGCCACAGCTTCGGTGCCCTCGGCATCGCTCTGCGAGGTCTGCGCTTCACCATCGGCATTGGCCGACGCCCAGATACCCTGGAACATGCGATACAGGCCAAGGCGCGGATCGACGTCGCGCGGGAACTGGTCCGGCGCCGCAACGATCGCCTCCAGCGTCGCACGGACGTATTTGTCGCCTTGATTCTGGCTGCCGGTCAGGGCCCGGCCGTAGCGCCGCAGGAAAGGAAGGTGCGGTGCGAGTTGCTGTCCAAGCGACATGGGTCGTGTTCACTCCCTGAGATACTGAACGGGCACCCCATCTGAGCGGGCACCCGTACCTTTACAACGGTGTTTGTCGAAGAACCCACCCGCCCCCTCGGACCTGCGGAATTTTCGCGCTGCAATGGAACCAACGAACGCGACTTTGGTTTCATCGCCACTTGAACGGCCAGACCGCACCTGCAAAGCGGGGCTGTTCGTGTAGCGTCGACTGCCCGGGTTCAGCCGGGTCACCAGGGGGACATGTTGGATTTGCCCGGCAACAAGGACAAGAAGGCGTCTTCCAAGAAGTCTCCTGCCAAGGTTCAGAGCAAGGATCGCGACATGGGCGCGGCCCTGCGCTCGGCCTATCAAAAGACGATCGAAGAACAGGTGCCGGACGAAATGCTCGACCTGCTGAACAAGCTCGCCTAGCAGGGGGCATGGCCTCCCAACCCGACGCAGCCTCGTTACCGCGCCGTACGGCGATGGCCCCCATGTCCATGCTGTCGCGCCTGCCAACTGGCGCCAAGCTCTTCATCACGCTCAGCGTCGCGCTGCTGCTGCTCGCCTTGATTGCGATCGGCGCGACATTGCAGACTGGGCGGACCGCCGACGCCGAGGCGCGCGCCCGGCTGCGCATCGCCGCCAACGAAAGCGCGCGCAGTATCGCCATCGAGCTTGTCGGCGACATGACCGCATTGCGCGTCGCCGTCACCGCATTGCAGGCCGACGCCGGTGACGCGCCCAGCTGCGCTCGCGCGCAAGGTGTGTTCGCGCAGCAATCGACGATCGGCACGCGCTTTTCGATCGTTGATCGCAATGGCCGATTGCTGTGCGGCGAACCGTTCGATGCCAATGTCGCGCTGGATACTAGCACGCCGGTCGGCGCAGCCATCGTACCCGATCGCGGCCTGATCCTGTCACTGCCGGGCTTGCGCCATGGCCCCTCGGCGCGCGTCTTCTTCCCCAAAGCCTTTCTGACGCAACTTGCGGCCCCCGGCACGCGGGCCATGCCGCTCGCGAGCGCGCTGGTGCATGACGACGAAACGCTGACCCTCTCGCGCATTCCTGACCTCGGGGCGTTCGACCGGGTCGAGACGGTACAGACCGATCTGGGCCTCGGCGGCTTGGCGTTGCGCACCAGCATCCGCAGCGCGCCCATCACCTCGTCCTTCCTCGTGGCGCTGATGCTGCCCCTGCTGATGTGGGCCGCTGCGGCAGGCCTGTCGTGGTTCATCGTCGACCGGCTGCTGATCCGGCCGCTGCGCGTGCTTCGCGCGAGTGTCGCTGCCTACACGCCCGGTGAGGTGATCGATCCGGGCAAGCTTGGCCCCCTGCCCGCGCAGGAGATCCGCGAACTCGGCGATACCTTCCGCGCGATCAGCCGCACGGTCGCGCTGCACGAGGCCGGCCTAGCCGAAGCGGTTGTACGCCAGACCAAGCTGACGCGCGAAGTCCACCATCGCGTGAAGAATAATCTTCAGGTCATTTCCAGCCTGATCAACTTCCACGCCCGCGGCGCACCCAGCCCCGATGCGACGGCAGCCTATGCCTCGATCCAGCGCCGCGTCGATGCGCTAGCCGTCGTCCACCGCAACCATTTCGCTGAGATGGAGGACAATCGCGGCCTCAACCTGCGATCGGTGATTGGCGAACTCGCCTCCAATATCCGCGCGACCGCACCCGAAGGGGCCACCAGCCTGTCGATCGTGCTGGATGTCGATCCCTATCTCGTAAATCAGGACGTCGCCGTCGCCGTCGCCTTCCTCGTCACCGAGACGATCGAACTGGCGATGAATTGCGATGCCGCCGCCCAGGTCCGGGTCGCAGTCAAACCCGGCGAGGACGATAAAAAGGCTAAGCTGCGCGTCGTCTCGCGCGCTTTCGTGGAAAGCGAACGCCTGGAGACGTTGCTGTCGACCCGCTACGGCCGCGTGATCGAAGGTCTGTCGCGACAGCTGCGCGCGCCCCTGCATCACGATCCGATGACCGGCGCCTATGAAATCGCGATCGCCGTGATGGGCCGCGATTGACGGCTTATCGACGATAAAGATTCGTAAAAATTCGCCGGCGGACGTGGAACCGCGGTCCGTCGGCCGGGTTATGCACTGCGGATCGCGACCTTATGCCCCCCGCTCTCGCGATCCACGACATAGGCCCGGAAGCATCCACCCTCCCCCCCCCCGGTGATGCTTTCGGGCCTTACTCATTTCCAGCCGGAAAACTTTTGTCCCCCTGCCCGCTCAGTTGCGGAGCCGGAACGAATGGCCCGACCGATCATTGTTCTCGGGCTATCACGTTCAGGAGGTTTTATGCGCAAGGTTCTCGGTTTTGCGGTCGTCGCGGGCGCGCTCATGGTCAGCGCATGCAACACGGTGGAAGGCGTCGGCAAGGACGTCAGCTCGGCGGGCCAGACGGTCGCCAAGACGGCCGACAAGTCCAAGTAAGCCTTCGGGCTCAGCCTCACCCGGCTGCGCAGGGCCTTCGCTCCTCGATGAGCGGAGGCCCTTTTGTTATACCTCGACGATGTCGGTGCCGGTATCCTTGCTGCGGCGACGCTCGGTGAACCAGATACCGATGATGGCAAGTTCGTAGAGCAGGATCAGCGGCACCGCGAGCAACACCTGGCTCATCAGGTCGGGCGGCGTCAGCACCGCCGCGATCGCCGTTGCCGCGACGATGGCATAGCGGCGCGCGCCGATCAGCTGCTTGCGCGTCACAATGCCTGCGCGCTCCAGCAGCATCAACAATACCGGCAACAGGAAGGCGAGACCGAAGGCGAACAGAAACTGCATCACGAACGACAGGTAGTTACCGATGCCCGGCAATGCCTCCTGCTGCACGCCGCCGATATTTCCCTGGAAACCCAGCAGGAAATGCAGCGCCATCGGGATCGCCATATAATAAGCGAGCGCCGCGCCGGCGATGAACAGCACTGGTGTCGCGAGCAGGAACGGCAGCAGCGCGCGCTTTTCCTTGCGGTACAGGCCCGGCGCGACGAACTGCCACAGCTGGTTGGCGATCACCGGAAAGGCGATCATCATTGCCGCGAAGAAGGCGACCTTCACCTTGACGAAGAACGCTTCGAATATCTGCGTGTAGATCAGCGTCTTCTGCCCCACGGCCAACAGCGGCTGGACGAGGAAGGCGAAGATATTCTCGGCAAAGAAATAGCTGACGCCGAAGGCCAGTACGATCGCGACGATGCAATAGAGCAGGCGACGGCGCAGTTCGATCAGGTGATCGAGCAGGGGCGCGCGGCTGGCATCGATCTCGTCTTCCACGTCGCTCATGACGGCGTAACGTCGGACTGCTGGGCGGGCTTATGCTCGGGCGCCGGGGCAACCACCGGCTTTTCCACCATAACCGGCTCTGCCTCGTCGTGCTGGACCTCATGCTGCCCGGCAGGCGTCGGCGCGGGCGAGACACCCGCGGCCGCATCGGATTCCACATCGGAGGTCATCGGATGCTCCGCCATGATCCGCGCATTTTCGGCGGCCCAGCGCTTTTCCATTTCGGCAAGCTCCGCCTCACGGACCATATTGTCGAAGCCCTGCCGGAATTGGCGCGAGACGCCGCGCGCCTTGCCAACCCAATAGCCGACGACGCGCATCGCCTTTGGCAGGTCCTTCGGCCCGATCACGACAAGCGCCACGATCGCGACCAGCAGGAACTCGCTCGAATCGATGTTGAACATGGACGCCGAATACTATCGGGCGACGCGGATCAACGCTGTTCGTCGCGGATGCGGTTACCGTCGCGATCGAACGCAGGATCGGCGGTCTTCTGCGCCTCGATACGCGCAGCAGGCTTGGTGGCCGCGTCGTCGTCTTCGGCCATGCCCTTCTTGAAGTTCTTCACGCCCTTGGCGACGTCGCCCATCAGGTTCGAGAACCGCCCGCCACCGAGCAGCAGGATCGCGACGACGGCGAGGACGAGCAGATGGATCGGGCTGAAGCTGCCCATGGCATATCTCCTAGAATGCCCAACTATCTAGTCGCTCTCATCGTCCTTTGCCACCTCCAAAGCTTCCTCCAGTGCAAGATCGACAGGGTCGAGCAAACCGGCGGCGCGCAGGTCGTCGATGCCCGGTAGATCACGCCGGCTGGAAAGCCCGAAATGCGCGAGGAAACCGGGCGTCGTCGCGAACATCAGCGGTCGCCCCGGCACCTCGCGGCGACCCGCGGGGCGCACCCAGCCCGCCTCCATCAGCACGTCGAGCGTGCCCTTGGCGGTCTGCACGCCGCGGATCGCCTCGATCTCGGCGCGCGTGACGGGCTCGTGATAGGCGATGATCGCCAGCGTCTCGGTCGCGGCGCGGCTGAGGCGGCGCACCTCGTCGCGGTCGCGGCGCAGCAGATGCGCAAGATCGGGCGCGGTCTGGAAATGCCAGCGTCCACCGCGGTGGACGAGCGTGATGCCCCGCCCCGCATAATCCTGCTCCAGCCGGGCCAACGCCGCGCGCACGTCGATGCCGCCGACATGCGCACGGATCGTGTCGATTCCCAATGGTTCGGCGGCGGCGAACAGCAACGCCTCCACCGCCCGCGCGCCATCGTCCGGTGGCGTCATGTCGGCGCCCGAACGTAGAGCGGTGCGAAGGCGGCCTGCTGGCGCAATTCGACGCGCCCCTGCTTGGCGAGCTCCAGCGCTGCGAGGAACGACGAGGCGAGCGCCGACTTGCGCAACCGCCCCGACCCTTCTGGCAGGAAGCTTTCGAGCATCGACCAGTCGAGCCGCTCGCCGACGAGGCGCGCCACGCGCTCCAGCGCCGCCTCCAGCGTCATCACCTCGCGATCGGCGACGACATGCATCACGGGCCGCGTTCGCGCGCTCACACGACCGTAGGCGGCGATCAGATCATAGATCTCCGCCTGCCATTGCGCGTGCCGGATCGTGCGCAGCCCTTCCGGCGCGGCACGCACGAAAACGTCACGGCCCAGCCGGTCGCGCGCCATCAGCCGCGCGCCCGCCTCGCGCATCGCCTGCAACCGTTCGAGGCGCAGTTGCAGCCGCAGCGCCAGTTCCTCGGGATCCGCTTCGTCCTCCGCCTGGCGCGGCAGGAGCAGCGCGGATTTCAGATACGCCAGCCATGCCGCCATCACGAGGTAATCCGCCGCGACCTCCAGCTGCACCGACTGCCGTTGGTGGATGTAGCGCAGATATTGCTCGACCAGCGCTAGGATCGAAATGCTGCGCAGATCGACCTTTTGCGATCGCGCCAGCGTCAGCAACAGGTCGAGCGGCCCTTCCCAGCCCTCGAGGTCGAGCGTCAGCTGTTCGGGTTGCGCCACCGATCCGCCGTCAGGCCAGCGCGAGGAAGGCGTCGCGTCGTGCGATCAGCTCCGCGAAATCGCCCTCGGGCGCGCCGACGCTCGCCATTGCCGTGTCCAGCCGCGCCCGTGCCGAGTCGCTGATCGACCCCAGCCGCCCGGCGATCTCGACCATCTCGTCCATCCGCGCCCAGCAGTCGAGGACGAGGTCGCACCCCGCGGCGATCGCGCCTGCCGCCTTTTCACCTGCGGTGCCCGACAGCGCCTTCATGTCGATATCGTCGGTCATGAGTAGTCCGTCGAAGCCGATCATCCCGCGGATCACATCGTGGACGATGGTCGGGGAGAGCGTCGCCGGGCGCTCGGCATCCCAGGCCTCAAACACGATGTGCGAAGTCATGCCCATCGGCGCATGGCGCAGGGTACGGAACGGTTCGAGGTCCGCCTCCAGCGCCTCCGCCGACGCGCTGACCGTAGGGAGTAGATGGTGGCTGTCCACCACCGCGCGGCCATGGCCCGGCATGTGCTTCACGACGCCGACGACCCCACCGGCGGCCAGCCCCTCCAGCATCGCACGACCCAAGGTGGCGACCTGCATCGGCTCGGAGCCATAGGTCCGGCAGCTGATCGCCTCGGTCGTATCGGGCTGCGCGATGTCGAGGATCGGTGCGCAATCGACGGTGATGCCGACCTCAGCCAGCATCAGGCCTAGCGCTTGCCCGTTGGCGCGCATCGCCTGGATCGCCGACATGGGCGCGGTGTCGTACAATTTGGCGAAGGCCGGCCCGGCAGGGAAGGCCGGCCATTCAGGCGGCCCCATGCGCGCGACACGACCGCCTTCCTGATCGATCAGGATCGGCAAGCGATCGTTGCCCGACAGCGCCCGCAACGAATCGGTCAGCGCCAGCACCTGTTCGCGGGTCGCGATGTTGCGTTTGAAGAGGATGTAGCCGGCGGGCTCCGCCTCGGTGAAAAAGGCGCGTTCGTCGGGGGAGAGCTCTAGGCCGGCGATGCCGAATATGACGGGCTTCATGCCGGACCAGTTAGCGCGGACGCCGCCAATATGCGAGCGCCGCGCCACCGCATAACGCCTCAGCTGGCGACGAAGCAGCTTTCGCCGGCGACGCGCAGACGGCCGCAGATGTCCGCCGCCTGGTTGGCGCTGCCCGCGTTGACGCGCAGGCGGTACAGCGTGCGGCCGCCGATCGCGACCGACTGGACCGACTTGCCGAGCGGCGCGAG
The DNA here is from genome assembly GCF_049896485.1 of Sphingomonas sp. DC4900. Taxonomy (NCBI): domain Bacteria; kingdom Pseudomonadati; phylum Pseudomonadota; class Alphaproteobacteria; order Sphingomonadales; family Sphingomonadaceae; genus Sphingomonas; species Sphingomonas sp. DC4900. The sequence goes on along the minus strand of NZ_JAFCUK010000008.1, from coordinate 44,743 downwards.
ATAGCTGAACCGCTTCGAAAAGCCCGTCCATGCCGTGTTCGCCGCCGCCTCGCTGGGATAGGCCCCGAGCTGGACCAGCGAGCCGCTGGCCGCCGGGCCCGCCGCCGCGCTACGCTGCGCGCTCACCGGCTGTGCCGCGACAAGGCGACCGCCCGAGGCCGGCACCTGCGCCACCGCATTGGCACCGCCCGCGCCGCTGGGCTTGGCGGTCGGCGCGACGCGATGGCCGTCGATCGGCTTCTCCGGCACCGCGCTCAAGTCGATCGAGCCGTTGCCCGCCTTGCCGGCGCTGGTCGCGATGGCGGCATTGCCCTCGCCCTTCACCTTCAGGCCGCCGGGATCGTCGGGCTTGACCTTATAATCACCCTCCTGTGCGGCGATCAGATCGCCGTCGGGGGTGGCGCGGTTCTGAAGCTTGTAGATGCCGAAGATGATCGCGGCGAGTACGGCCAGGCCCAGTACGACCAATGCGAGCACCTTGCCGATCGGCGCGCCGCGCTCCTCGTCCGGCTCGACCGTTTCGAGCCAGGGCAGCCGCTCCTCGTCCCGCAGGTCCAGACCGTCCGTCATCACTTCATCTCCGAAACCGCGACAACACCCATGATGCTGAGGCCATTACGAATAATCTGTGCGATGGCGCTCGCCAAGGCGAGACGCGCACGCGTGGCATCATGATCCTCGACCACCAGGAAACGCCGCTCCGGACGGTCGTTGCCGACGTTCCACAGGGCATGGAACGAAGCAGCTAAGTCATACAGATAAAACGCAATTCTGTGCGGCTCGCGTGCCGTCGCGGCGGTTTCCACGATACGCGGGAATTGCGCCGCCAGCTTCACCAGCGCCAGCTCTTCCGTATCAAGCCGGGACAGGTCGGCACCCTCGGCCGCGATCCCCGCTTCCTCGGCGCGGCGATGGAGCGAGGCGACGCGGGCGTGGGCATATTGGACGTAGAAGACCGGATTGTCCTTCGACGCCTCGACCACCTTGGCGAAATCGAAGTCCATCTGCGCGTCTGACCGGCGGGTCAGCATCGTGAAGCGGACGACGTCCTTGCCGACTTCGCGCACGACATCGGCGAGAGTCACGAAATTGCCCGCGCGCTTCGACATCTTCACCGGCTCGCCGCCGCGCAGGAGCCGCACCATCTGGACGAGCTTGACGTCGAAGCGCGTCTTGCCTTCGGTCAGCGCGGCGACGGCGGCCTGGATGCGCTTGACGGTGCCGGCATGGTCGGCGCCCCAAATGTCGATCAGCTGGTCGGCCGACTGGCTCTTCTGAAAATGATAGGCGAGGTCGGCGCCGAAGTACGTCCACTGGCCGTTCGACTTCTTGATCGGGCGGTCCTGATCGTCGCCGAATTGCGTCGAGCGGAACAGCGGCAGCTCGACCGGCTCCCAATCCTCGGGCGTTTCGCCCTTGGGGGCTTCGAGCACGCCGTCGTAAACCAGGTCGTGATCGCGCAGCCATGCTTCTGCGGCTTCGGGCTTGCCCGCCGCCTGCAATTCCGCCTCCGACGAGAACAGGTCGTGGTGGATGCCGAGGAGGGCGAGATCGTCCTTGATCATGACGAGCATCGCCGCGACCGCGCGGGTGCGGAACAGCGCGAGCCATTCGCCTTCCGGCGCCGACGCATAGCGGTCGCCAAATTCGTCGGCGAGCGCCTTGCCGACCGGGACCAGATAGTCGCCCGGATAGAGGCCTTCGGGGATCGCGCCGACGTCTTCGCCCAGCGCCTCGCGGTAGCGCAGGTGCGCCGAGCGGGCGAGCACGTCGACCTGGCCGCCGGCGTCGTTGACGTAATATTCGCGGATCACATCGTGCCCGGCGAATTCCAGCAGGCTGGCGAGCGCATCGCCGACCACCGCGCCGCGGCAATGGCCCATGTGCATCGGGCCAGTCGGGTTGGCCGAGACATATTCGACGTTGACGCGCACGCCCTTGCCGCTGGTCGAGCGGCCGTAATCGTCGCCCGTCGCCGCGATCTGGGTCAGTTCATCGCGCCACGCCGCGTCGGTCAGGCGCAGGTTGATGAAGCCGGGGCCTGCGACGGTCGCTTCGGCCACTTCGTCCAGCGTACCAAGTTCGGTCGCCAGCGCTTCGGCGAGCGCACGGGGGTTGGTCTTTGCGGGCTTAGCGAGCACCATCGCGGCGTTGGTCGCGAGGTCGCCATGCGTCACGTCGCGCGGCGGCTCGACCGTCACGTTGCGGCGGTCGAGATCGGCGGGCAACGTGCCCGCGGCGACCAGGGTATCGAGGGCCGCGGCGACATGCGCGGCAAAGCGGGTGTAAAGCGTCATGAGCGTCCGTTCGGCGAAAGCGCCGCGCTCTACCGCAAGACGGGGGTGGGTTCAAATCGCCCGGACATAGACAACATGAACACCTTGGGCGAAACGATCCGGGGTTATCGTTTGCGGTTGCGAGACAGTGAGAACGAGCCGTGTGAGACCATAGCCTGCGCTCGGGTAACGGCGTGGGCGATGAAGCAGAAACTTGCCCTGCAGGACAGAGCCGCTCGATTAAACTTCGTACTCAGCGGGTTACGCCACACACCCTCCCACACTCGATCAAACGCGCAGCAATCCGCCGATCGCCGCGGTGCGCTGGCTTGCCGGGAAGAGCGCGGTCATCGCGCGGGAGGGATCGACGGCAAAATGGTCCGCCACCGCGCCGCCGATCAGCGCGTCGAGCTGCGTGGTCGGTTTCAGGTCGCGCGCTTCGTACAGGTTGGCGGTGGCGAGGCCGGGCCAGTCAGCGAGCACGCGGCCGCCCTTTACCGCGCCGCCGAACAGCATCGTGGCGGTGCCCGTGCCGTGATCGGTGCCGCCGGTGCCGTTGACCGCGACGGTACGGCCGAATTCGGTCGCGACGAGGACCAACGTGTCATCCCACACCGGACCGAGCCCCGTCTGGAGTGCGGAGAGCATCGCATCGAGCCCCTTCAATTGCTGCGCCAGCCGACCGCGCTGGCCGGCGTGCGTGTCCCAGCCGCCGGTTTCGATCGTCGCGATCCGCGCACCATTCGCGGGGGCGAGCAGCCGCGCGGCGAGTGCGCCGGTGGCGGCGGCGTTGCGGCCATTGTCCTTGGCCAGATCGTCGGTCAGCGCGCGCGTCTGCATCGCCTCGCCCCACAGGCGGTGGAGCTGGTCGTCGCCGCGATAGAGCTGCGTCACCCGCGCCATCAGGTCACCGGACGCATCGGGCAGCGACGAGGGCGCGTAGCTGGCCACTTCGCGCGCGCCGCGCAGCGCCATCGGCACGGTGGCGGCGACGGCGATCGCCTTGGCATCGTCGGTCGGCACGATCCCGAGCAACCGGTTCATCCAGCCGTCCTTCAGCTGGTAGGCGCCGATGCCGCCCGTCTCCAACACGTTCTGCCCGTCGAAATGCGACCGATCGCGGTAGGGCGAGGCGACGGCGTGGGCGAACAGCGCCTGCCCCTTGCCGTACAGCGCCGCCGCGGTCGTCATCGCCGGGTGCAGCGCGAACATCGCGTCGAGCTTCGTACCGTTGGCGACATCGGCGGCGAGATCGCCACGCGCGCCGACGAAGGCCGGATCGCCGACCGCGCCGATCGTGCCCAGGCCATCAGCGGCGCCGCGCTGGATGATGAAGACGAAGCGCTTGGCCGTTGCCGCTTTTGCGAAGGCGATGCGGGGGGCGAAGGTGCCGAGCAGGCCGAGGCCGCTGCGGGCGAGGAAGGCACGACGGTCCATGGGATTACCTCCGCATCATTTCGGGCGAGACGAGCAGCAGCGCGAGAGCCTGAGTCGGGCTTTCGGCACGGGACAGCGCCTGGGCGGTCATCGGCGACAGCGCGGCGGGAAACAGCTGCGGCGCCAGCGCGCGGGCGTCGATCGAGGGCGGCGCCTTGGAGGCGAAACGCTGTGCCGCCTCCACCCGGCGCAGCACCGCGTCGGGGGCCGCCCAGCTGGCGGCGGTGTCGTCGTAACCGATCGGCTGACCCGGCTTCCACATGGGCTGGCCCAATTGGTCGAGCAGGCCCTGCATCGCCTTCGCCGGCACCTCCGTGACCCCGAGCGCGCGATAGCTGGAGACGCTCCATTCCCACGGTGTCTTGAACTTCGCGGGCGTCGCGGACCAGGCTTCTGGCGAAGCGATCAGTGCGCGATAAACCGTGGGCAGATCGCCGCGCGATGACAGGAACGCTTTTTCCAGCCGCGCGACCATCGCGGGGGGCGGATTATCACCGGCGAAATGGCGGGCGAGCTTGGTCGCGATATGGCGTGCGGTCGCGGGATGCACCGACAAATCGGTCAGGACCGCGGAGGCCTGCGCCTCGCCGTCCTGCCCGTACGCCTTGCCCATGATCGTCCGCGCGCCCGGTTGATGCACCTGGGGCACGAAGGCGAAGCTGCCCACCGGCCGATCGGCGACGAAGCGCGCCGCCGGGCCGCCGCCGATCCCGCCGACCGTCCAGCCGGTCATCGCGCGCGCGAATTCGGTCACGTCCGCCTGGGTATAGCCGGTGCGCACGCCGAGCGTGTGTAGCTCCATGATCTCGCGCGCGAGGTTTTCGTTGAGGCCGGAACGGCGGCGGCCCTTGGCGCGCAGCCCAAGCGGGCTGTCGGGACCGATCGATACCGCCTGATCGAGGTAGATCAGCATCGCCGGATGCCGCTCGACGGCGAACAGCATGTCGGCGAAGCGACCCATGACGTGCGGGCGGATCGCCTCATTCTCCAGCGTGCCGGCAAGGCCGATCAATTCAAGCTTGTCGGCGGAGGTGGCGAAATGGTTCGACCAGAAATGCACCAGTCGTTCGGCGAACGGCGTCGGCGTGGTGAGCGCCGACGTGGTGCGCAGGCCGACGAGGTTGGTGTAATCGTCCTGCGCGAGCCGCCGGGCATCCTGTCGCGCGACCTGCTGCGCGCTGCGTTTTTCCTGCGCGGGCGATGGGGGTGCCATGACGGTGGCCGCCATGTTGGCGGTCAGCGGCGTCATCGCGGGTGCGGGTGGCGGTGTCACGACTGCCGCCGGAGCGGGAGCGCCCTGCTTGGCCATCGCGGCTTGGCGGATCGCCCGCTGTTCGGCTTGATAAGCGGCGATATCCTCCGCCACCGCGGCGCTGGTCGGGGCAGCGGCCAGCACGGGCGTGGCGGGCTGATAGGCGTCGATCTGTTCGAGCAGCCAGCGTTTGGGATTGCCGGGCGGCTCCTGGCCACGTGTGGCCCCCAGGCCGAACCGGTTCATCGCTACGGCAGCGTCCGACATCACGACTCACTCCACCTCGTAAGAGTGGGCATAACCGAGGTTTGTCGCAGAAGTATGCCGGTGGGACGGGCAATAGGACGTCACACCAGTGCAGGCTGGGGTCTTTCGCGGCTCTTGCATCGTGCCGTCACCGGGAGATCCCAGCCTGCGCTGGGATGACGGGTCTAAATGAGTGATGGGGCGTCTGGCCTGCGCCTCAGAACCCTTCGGGCAGGTCGATGTCGCCGACCAGTTCGCGGTAGCGCGCGATGGCGTAGCGGTCGGTCATGCCGGCGATGAAGTCGGCGATGTGGCGGCTGCGGGCGGGCTCTTCCGCCGGCACGTCGGCGGCCCATTCGGGGCTCATCGTCGCCGGATCGTCGCGATAGGCAGCGAACAGGCCGCGGACGATGCCATGCGCGGCATCCGCCGCCGCGAGCTGGCGCGGGTGGTGATAGAGATTGGCGTACATGAAGCGTTTGAGATCGCGCTCCTGCTCGCGCATCGCGGGCGAAAAGCCGCATAGCGCCTGGCCCGCCGCGCGCACGTCGTCGACAGTGGCGACGCCCGACGCGCCGATGCGCCGGCGCGTCTCCTTGATCAGGTCGTTGACCATCGTACCGATCTGGCTGCGCACCAGCTCATGCGCCAGCCGGCGCGGCGCGATGTCGGGGAAGCGCGCACGCGCCGCATCCCAGCCGCGCGCGACGATCGGCACCGCGAGCAGCTGGTCGAGCGTCAGCAGCCCGGCGCGCAGGCCGTCGTCGATGTCGTGGTTGTCGTAGGCGATATCGTCGGCGATCGCGGCGACCTGCGCTTCCAAGCTGGCGTGGCTGGTCAGGTCGAGCGGGAAGGCGTCGTCCGCCTCACGCAGCGCCCAACCGGGATGGCGGACAGGGCCATTGTGCTTGGCCAGCCCCTCCAGCATCTCCCACGTCAGGTTGAGGCCGTCGAAGCGCGGATAGGGCCGTTCGATATGCGTCAGCGTGCGCAGGGTGTGGCCGTTGTGGTCGAAGCCGCCCGCATCGGCGAGCGCCGCCTTCAGCGCATCCTCACCGGCATGGCCGAAGGGCGGGTGGCCGATGTCATGTGCGAGGCATAGCGCCTCGGTCAGATCCTCGTTGAGGCCCAGCACGCGCGCGATCGTGCGGCCGATCTGCGCGACCTCCAGGCTGTGCGTCAGGCGTACGCGGAAATGGTCGCCGTCGGGGGCCATGAACACCTGCGTCTTGTGGCGCAGGCGGCGGAAGCTGATCGAATGGATGATGCGGTCGCGGTCGCGCTGGAAATCGTCGCGGGGACCGCGCGCCGTCCCCTCCCCTTCGGGATGGAGGCGGCCACGGCTGGCGGCGGGATGAGAAGCCCAGGGGGCGATGGCGGTCATGCCGCCGGCCTTACTTCGCCGACAGCCGCTCCACCACCTGTCCCGCGTCGCTGGTGAAGGTAAAGGCGCCGATCCCCTGCTTGGTCAGCTGGTTGACGAAGCTGCGCGCCTCCGCATCAGTCTTGAACGGGCCGGTCAGCACGCGGTTAGTGGCGCGCAGCGGCGTCTTCCAGCCGCTCTTGCCGGCGAGCGCGGGTGCCTTGGCCTTGGCCGCCGCCCAGGCCTTGGGCAGATCGTCCTCGTTCGCGCCGCCCGCCACCTGCACCCAGATGCGCGACGGATTGGCGCGGGCGAGCTTCTTCGCCTCGGCGGCTTCCTTCGCTTCGGCCAGCTTCTTCTCGGCGGCTTCCTTCTTGGCGGCGGCGGCCTTTTCGTCGGCGAGCTTCTTCGCGGCGAGCGCCTTCTTGTCGGCCAGCGCCTTGCGGTCGGCCGCGCGCTTGTCGGCGGCGGCCTTCAGCGCGAGCGCCTTTTTGGCGGCGGCGTCGCGTTCCTCCTTGGCCTTCGCCTCGGCGAGCACGCGGGCGGCGGTGTCGTCGGCGGTGGCGGGAGCGGGCGTGGCGCGGACCGGCTCGGTCACGCCCAATTCGGACGCAGGGATCGACAGGCTGGCGACGATGCGCGCGAGCACCGAATCGCTGTCGGGCTTGGCCGGGGGTACGGACACGATGGGTGTCGCGGTCGCGACCTCGGCCGGGCGGGGCGCAGGGAGCGGCTGCACAACCGCGGTCGCTGGCGTGGATGCCACCGTCGTGCCGACGGCGGCTGACCGGGTAGGCGTCGCCGTCGCGATCGCGGGATTGGCCGTCACCGGCGTCGGCGCGACCGCCGCCGTCGCCGTAACGACGGGCTGTTGCGGCGTGACGGTGGCGGCCGCCGGGTTCGCCGTAGCCGGTGCGGGCGTGACCACTGGGCGCGTGATCGCGCTGGCGATCGCGACATTGGCAGCGGAGGCGGTGGTTGGGGTCGCCACCGGCGCGGCGGGCGCGCGCGACGGCAAGGGCTGCACCATCGCCGTCGTACTCGCCTGCGTGACGGGGGCGGGACTGGTGGCCGCGGGCACCGGCTGAACGCGCGCCAGGGCCGCGGTCACCGCTTGATAGGACGGAGCGCCGGCGGGCGTGGCGACGGGCGGCGTGTTGGCCGCCAGCGCGACCGTCGGCTGCTTCGTCTCGCGCGTAATCCGGCCGCGACGCGCTTCGCGACCGGTGGGACGCGCCGGCGTCTGGACCGCGGCCAGTGCCACCGGCGGCCGTTCGGGCGCCAGCTGCGGCAGGACGTGCGCGAGGCGGGCGTCGGCGATCCGTTCAGGCGAGGCGTGGACCTCACCGAAATGGACGGCGAAGGCGCGATCGGCAGGCGACAGGGCCGGGAGGCGCTGGAAGAAGGGCAGCAGCCCCTGCGCCATGCCCTGCGGCAGCATCGTCGTGACGATCTTTTCCGCGCCGGGCTGGTCGCCGGTCATCGCCAGGACGAAGGCGCGCGTCCGCCATGCGCTGCGATCCTGCTTGCGGACCAGGGGATCGAGCAGCTGTAAGGCCGCGTCCCGCTGGCCGACGATGCCGAGCGACAAAGCGTAACGCTGGATGACCTCGTCATTCGCGCCGGCCTGCATCGCCAGCCGATAATCGCGCTGCGCCCGCTCCGGCTGGCCGATCAGATCGTAGGCGAGGCCGCGATCGCCGGCATAACGGCGCACGTCATATCCCGCCGCCTCGGCCTGCGCGAAATAGCGCAACGCCTCGCCGGGCCGTTCCGACCGGACCAGAATCGCGCCCTCGCCCGCCTTGATGCGGGGATCGTTCGGCGAGACCTTTTCGGCGCGCGCATACAGCGACGCCGCGCCGCTGAGGTCGCCCAGCGACAGCGACAGGTCTGCCGCGGCGACCAGCGCGTTCAGATCGCGGGGATTGGCGGCGAGCGCCCGCATCTGCTCGGCGAGCCGATCCGCGTCGGTGGTGCCGGGCAGCGGTTGCACGACCTCCTGCGCCGGGGATGCGGCCGGGACGGATGCCAGCAGCAGGGCCGCGGACGCCAACAAAGCGGGGACGATGACACGCATGAGATACCATCACGCTAAAGCCGGAACCGGCTGAACCGGCAATGTCCGGCGCCCGGCGGCGCGGTGAAGCGAGACGCGCCGGCGACGAATGCGGGTTGGGTGGTTCGGAATGGGACGCGGTGGCGGGGGTGTGGAAGGCGCGCGCTTGGGACCGGCATTGCCTGGGGCGCACGCATAGCCGGTCGGGAGGCCATGACGTTTGCCTCAAGCACCACGTCACCCCGGACTTGGTCCGGGGTCCACTGTGCGGCGAGGGATGGCTGGAGGCTCCAGCGTTGCCCTTGCGGCCCGGTGGACCCCGGAACAAGTCCGGGGTGACGGAGGAAAGGGGCGAGCGGTACGCGCCAATCGGTTACAGGGCCTTAGGACGTGGCAGTCCGGACGATGCCCTTACTTCATCTGCCGGTGGCGTGCATGATTGATGGAGCGGGTCGGAAGCCCTGCGAACCGTCAGTTTGGGAACCGGCGCGGCTTGCCCCAAGTACCACGTCACCCCGGACTTGCTCCGGGGTGACGGGTTGGATGGGGCGAGCGGTCGCCCCGATCCAATTACTGGTTGTTCTGGCGGTGCAGGAAGCGCGGCAGGTCGAGCGGTTCCTTCGAATCGCCGTCGCTGTCGTCGCGCGCCGGGCCGCGGGCGGCGTTCGACATGCGTTCGAACAGCGTGCCGCCCAACTTCACGCGCGGCTGCGGGGCAGCGTCCGCGGGGGCCGCGTCGCTGCCGGGCGCGATCCACGAGCGGCGGCCGGCGGGGGCCTGAGCCGGCGCGGCAGGCTCTTCGCCATAGGTCTTGGGCGTCGGCGGGACCATCGTTTCGGCGCCCAGTACCAGTTCGTCGTCCGCGGCGGCAGGCGCGGAGGGCTGTACCGCCTGCGTCGGCTGGAGATCGAGCGGCGCGGCCTGCGGGGCCGGCTGGGCGGCCGTCGGCGCGGTGAACGACACCGACGGCGACGGCGCGGCAGCCGGGGCCGGCGCGGGTTCCGGCGCGCTCACCGGCGCCGACGTGGTCGCGCTGGGACGGAAGGAGGTGCTGTCGTCGGTCTTGCGGCCCATGCCGAAGCTGAACGACTTGGTCGGTTCGGCCGCGGGGGCGGCGAGGCCGGGCTTGGCGTCCGAATCGATGCCGGTCGCGACGACCGACACGCGGATGCGGCCTTCGAGTTCCGGGTTGAACGCCGAGCCCCAGATGATGTTCGCGTCGGGATCGACCAGATCGCGAATGTGGTTCGCCGCCTCGTCGACTTCGAGCAGGCGCATGTCGTCGCCGCCGGTGATCGAGATGATGACGCCCTTGGCACCCTGCATCGACACGCCGTCGAGGAGCGGATTGGCGATCGCCTTTTGCGCCGCCTCGAGCGCGCGGTTGTCGCCGGACGCTTCGCCGGTGCCCATCATCGCCTTGCCCATTTCCTGCATCACGCTGCGGACGTCGGCGAAGTCGAGGTTGATCAGGCCGGGCATGACCATGAGGTCGGTGATGCCGCGCACACCCTGCTGCAGCACCTCGTCCGCCATCTCGAACGCTTCCTTGAAGGTCGTGTTCGCGTTGGCGATCAGGAAGAGGTTCTGGTTGGGGATGACGATCAGCGTATCGACATACTTCTGCAGTTCCTCGATGCCGCCATCGGCGCTCTTGGCGCGACGGTTGCCTTCGAAGCTGAACGGCTTCGTGACGACGCCGACGGTCAGGATGCCCATGTCGCGCGCGGCCTTGGCGATGACGGGCGCGGCGCCGGTGCCGGTCCCGCCGCCCATGCCGGCGGCGATGAAGCACATGTGCGCGCCTTCCAGACGCTTGGCGAGATCGTCGATCGTCTCTTCCGCCGCGGCACGGCCGATTTCCGGCCGCGAGCCGGCGCCCAACCCTTGCGTGATCTTCGCACCCAGCTGGATGCGCTGCGGCGCGATCGACGACTTCAGCGCCTGCGCGTCGGTGTTCGCGACCAGGAAGTCGACGCCCTGCACGTCGGCACGCATCATGTTGGCGATGGCGTTGCCACCCGCGCCGCCCACGCCGATCACGGCGATACGGGGGGTCAGTTCGTCGACCTCGGGAGTGATGAATTCGATGCTCATGGCCTAAACTTTCTCCGCCCCTGTCCGGAATTGCGCGCCGGGACCCTGATTAACCTTTTGCCTCAACGATTCACGCTCTTCCATAGGAAATCCGCGCGAAAGGTCATCGGCGCTTAATAATTTGCCCGCGCCGCCTGAATCAGCTTGCGGACCATGCCCATGCCACGCTGGCGATGAACGGTGGTTTGCTGGGGTGCCACCCCGCGCAGATCAATCGGATCCGACGCCGCATAGAAGGCAAGGCCCGCCAGCGTCGCGAACGCCGGCCCGCCATGCGCCTCCGGCAGCGCGGTCAGCCCGCGCGGCCGGCCGATACGCACCGAGCGGCCGAGCGCCTGCTGCGCATAATCGGCGATGCCCTTCAGCTCCGCACCGCCGCCGGTCAGCACGACCTGCCGCCCCACGGGCCCTTCAAATTTCAGCTGGGCGAGCGACTTGCGGATCTCGTCCATCTGATGCTCCAGCCGCTGGCGGACGACGCCGATCAGCTGCGCCTTGGTGATCTGCATGCCGCCGTGGACATCATCTTCGGCGGCGATCGGCATCACCGGGATCATCTCGTGATTGTCACGCGGGGAGGCATTGGCCGAACCGTGGAAGCACTTCATCCGCTCCGCCTGCGCGCGGCGAGTGCCGAAGGCGCTGGCGATATCGTCGGTGATGTCCTGCCCACCCATCGGGATCGAGCACAGGCCGACCAGCATGCCGCCGGCGAACAGCGACACGTTGGTGATCCCCGCCCCCATTTCGACCAGCGCAACGCCCAGCTCGCGCTCTTCGTCACTGAGGCAGGCAAGGCCTGTCGCGACCGGCGCGGCGATGATCGACTTCACTTCCAGATGCGCCGAGCGGACGCACAGATCGAGGTTGCGCACCGGCGACCCGTCCGCGGCGACGACGTGGATGTGGACGCCGAGGCGATCGGCGTGGAGCCCCAGCGGCTTCTTCACGCCGGTGAGGCCGTCGAGCGTGTACAGCGCGGGCTGCGCGTGCAGCACCATCCGCCCCTGCGGATCGATCGAATTGCGCCCCGCCGCGAGCAAGGCGTCGATATCCTGCTGTTCGACGCGATGGCCGCCCAGTTCGAACTCGACCTCAGCGACGTCGCTGACGAGGCCGCCGGCGGAGAAGCCGACCCAGACGTTCTCGATATTGATGCCGGCGATGCGTTCGGCCTGCTCCACCGCCTCGCGCACCGCGGCTTCGGTGGCGCCCATGTCGGCGATATAGCCGCGCTTGACGCCGCGGCTTTCGCGCTGGCCGGTGCCGAGCACGATCAATTCGCCGCCGTCGCCCTTTTGCGCGATCATCGCCGACACCTTGGACGAGCCGATGTCGAGCGCGGTGATGAGTCCTTCCGGTGCTGCTTTCGCCATTATCCCTCGGCCCCCGTGTGCGCGTCTGCCGCGTGTCGATCGCCGGTGTTTCCCGCACCGGTATCGGTCTGTGTACCCGCCGGCGCCGCGATCTCACTGGGATCGGGCACGTCATGCGCCATGCTGGCGCCGGGCTTGCGCGCGACGAGCTTGCTCGGATCGCGCATGTCGAACCGCATCCAGCCGCGCCCCAAAAGAGGCCGCGCGCCGTCGAGCTCGGCGAATTTGAGCAACGCTGCGGGCGCGCCGTCTTCGGGCAGCGCCAGCGTCTCGCCGCTGTCGAAGGTCAGGTCCCAGCGGCGGTTGCCGATCCAGGTCGCCGCCTTGACGCGGGGCTTGAGCGCGGGAGCCGTGGCGAGCAGCGCCTGATAGCCTGCCTCCTGCCGGTCCGCGCCCGGGCCGATGACCAGCGGCAAATCGGGGATCGCATCCGGCTTCACCGGTTCCAGCAGCACGCCGTCCTTGTCGATCAGCGTCAGTTGGCCATTGTCCTGCCACACCGCGGCGGGGCTGCGTTCGACGATGTCGATCAGCAGCGTGTCGGGCAGCCGGCGCGAGACGTGCGCGTCGGCGATCCAGCCGTAGCGCAGCAGCTTCTGGCGCACCGCCTCCAGATCGACGAGCGGCATCGCACGGCTCTGCTGGTCGAGCGCGACGGCATAGACGCTCATCCGGTCCATGCGCTTGAGGCCGGTGACCTCGATCTGCTCGACGCGAAAGCCCGCCTGCCCCGCGCCTTCGGCAATGGCGGTGCCGATGATGCCGGGGATGCCGATCCAGGTCAGCGCGGCGAGCGCCACGGCGATGCCGCCGCCGGTGATCGTCCACGTCGCCGCCTTGCGGATCGTCTCCTCGCTGACCGGCAGCGCGGCGATCGCACGCTCGAACAGCCCGAGCTTGCGGACGGGCTGCTTGCGCCGGGCAGCGGGGCGCTTGGGCGGCGGGCCGCGCTTGATCGTGCGGCTCATCCCGCGCCATCCTTGGCCTGACGCGCCTTGGCGTCGGCGAGCGCCTCGTCGACGATCGCCTGGACGAGCTGTTCGTAGCTCATGCCGATGTGGCGCGCCTGTTCGGGAACGAGGCTCAAGGGCGTCATGCCGGGCTGCGTGTTGACCTCGAGCAGGAACAGGCCGTCGACGCCGCGCTCGTCGTCCCAGCGAAAGTCGGAGCGGCTGGCGCCCTTGCACCCCAAAAGGCGATGCGCCTCGAGTGCGAGCCGCTTGCAGGCGTCGGCGATCTCGTCGGGGATGTCGGCAGGGCAGACGTGTTCGGTCAGGCCATCAGTGTATTTGGCGTCGAAATCGTACCAGCCGGTCTTGGGCTTCAATTCGGTGACGCCCAGCGCGCGGTCGCCCAGCACCGCGGTCGTCAGCTCGCGGCCGCGGACATAGGGTTCGGCGAGCAGTTCGTCGAACTCGGCCCAAGGTCCCGCCACGTCGCGGCCGATCGGATTGCCGTAATTGCCGTCATCGGTGACGATCGCGACGCCGACCGACGAGCCTTCGTTGATGGGTTTGAGGACGTAAGGGCGCTGCAACGGATCGCGCTCGTGGACGTCGGCGGACTTGACGATCCGGCCGCCCGGCATGGGGATGCCGGCGGGGACGAGCACCTGCTTGGTCAGCACCTTGTCGATCGCGATGACCGACGTGGCAAGGCCCGAATGGGTATAGGGGATGCCCATCAGGTCGAGCATGCCCTGCACGCTGCCGTCTTCGCCCGGCGACCCGTGCAGCGCGTTGAAGACGAGATCGGGCTGCGCCGCGGCAAGGCGCGCAGCGACGTCGCGGCCCATGTCGATGCGGGTGACGCGGTGGCCGTTCGCCTCGAGCGCATCGGCGCAACCGTTGCCCGACAGGAGCGATACGGGGCGTTCGGCAGACCAGCCGCCCATGAGGACCGCGATGTGCATCAATTCCGCCCCCGCAAGGGGGAGGTGGCATGCGCAGCATGACGCAGGGGGAGGACACGGAACAGCGGAGAGGACACTGCCGTCCTCCCCCTCCACCACTCGGCTGACGCCGAGCGGTCCCCCTCCCCCTGGCGGGGGAGGAACTGGATCACGCCGCTCACGCCGCCACTCCCACGCGCTGAATTTCCCATTCCAACGTCACGCCCGATTGCGCCTTCACCTTGTCCCGCACCTCTTCACCCAAACCTTCGATATCGGCGCTGCTCGCCGAACCGAGGTTGAGCAGGAAATTACAATGTTTCTCAGATACCTGAGCATCACCACGCCGCAAGCCCCGGCAGCCGGCGGCATCGACCAAAGCCCAGGCCTTGTGCCCGTCGGGGTTCTTGAACGTCGAGCCGCCGGTCTTCGACCGGAGCGGCTGCGATGCCTCGCGCGCGGCGGCGATGCGGTCCATTTCCGCCTGGATCACGGCCGGCTCGGCGGGCGCGCCGCGGAAGGTCGCGGATACGACGACCGCGCCGTCGGGCAGCGCGCTGTGGCGATAGGTGTAGCCGAGGTCGGCGAGGCTGAGGGTCACGCGTTCGCCGGAGCGCAACACGACGTCGGCCTTGACCAGCACGTCCTTGACCTCACGGCCGTAGGCGCCACCATTCATCCGGACGAAGCCGCCGACCGTGCCGGGGATCGAGCGCAGGAATTCGACGCCGCCGATGCCCGCATCGCGTGCGGTCGAGGAGACGAGGATGCCGCTCGCCCCGCCACCGCAGCGCAGGGTCACGTCGTCGAGTCGCTGAACGTGCGCGAACGGCTTGCCGAGCCGCACCACCACACCGGGAACGCCACCGTCGCGGACGATGAGATTCGATCCCAGCCCCAGCGCCATCACCGGCACCGTTGGGTCGAGCGCGGCGAGGAAGTCGGACAGATCGTCCGCGTCTTTCGGCTCAACCAGCCATTGGGCATTGCCCCCCGCCTTGAACCAGACGAGCGGCGCCAGCGCGGCGCCCTCCGTCAGGCGCCCGCGGACCGGGGGCAATGCGGTCACCAAGGCCCGACGCCCCAGAGTCGCGTCCACGCCTGGAACGCGGCGAGGTTCGCCTCGGCCGCCTTGCGCGTCGCCTCCTGGGCCTCGACCATCGCGGCGCCGGCATCGACCGCGTGGCCGCCGGCCTCCAGCGCCTGGCGCTGCGCGTCGAGCATCTGCTTCTGGAGCTTCAGGCCCGCATCGAACCAGTCGGTCATCGCCGTGCTCCGATCGCGGCGGCGAGGCCCGCCGCCCATTTGGTGATGTCGCCCGCGCCGAGGCAGACGACCATGTCGTTGGGCTGGATCGTCGCGGCGAGTTCGTCCGCCAGCGCATCGGCATCGGCGACGGTCGCGGCGGAGCGGTGGCCGCGGCGCTTCAACCCCTCAACCAAGGCCTGCGCGTCGACGCCCTCGACCGGCGTCTCGCCCGCGGCATAGACAGGGGTCACGAGCACGCGATCGGCGTCGTTGAACGCGGTCTGGAACTCTTCCATCAGGCTGCCGAGGCGCGAATAGCGGTGCGGCTGGACGACGGCGATGACGCGGCCCTCCGCCCCTTCGCGTGCGGCGGCGAGCACGGCGCGGATTTCGACCGGGTGGTGGCCGTAATCGTCGATGATCGTGACGTTGCCGTCCTCCATCGCCACTTCGCCGACATGGGTGAAGCGGCGCTTGACGCCACCAAACGCGGAAAAGCCGCGCTGGATCGTCTCGTCGGGAATGCCGAGCTCCAGCGCCACGCCGATCGCCGCGAGCGCGTTCTGGACGTTGTGGCGACCGGGCATCGGCAGCTCGATATTCTCGATCGAGCGGCTGGTGCCGTCGCGCTCGCGCACGATGCATTCGAAGCGGTTGCCGCCCGGCACCGGGGTGACGTTGACACCGCGGACGTCGGCCTGTGCGGAAAAGCCGTAGGTCACGACGCGCCGGTCGCGCACGCGCGGCAGGATGTTCTGGACCTCCGGGTGGTCGAGACAGAGCAAGGCCGCGCCGTAGAAGGGCACGTTCTCGACGAATTCGACGAACGCGTCCTTCACGCCGTCGAAGCTGCCGTAATGGTCGAGGTGCTCGGGATCGATGTTGGTGACGACCGCGATCGTGCCGTCGAGGCGCAGGAAGCTGCCATCGCTCTCGTCGGCCTCGACCACCATCCAGTCGCTCGCGCCGAGACGTGCGTTGCTGCCGTAACTGTTGATGATGCCGCCGTTGATGACGGTGGGGTCGACGCCGCCGGCATCGAGCAGCGCCGCGACCATGCTGGTCGTCGTCGTCTTGCCATGCGTGCCGGCCACCGCGACGGTCGACTTGAGGCGCATCAGCTCGGCTAGCATTTCTGCGCGGCGGACGACGGGGATGCGTCGTTCCAGCGCCGCCTCGACCTCCGGATTGGTGCGCGTGATCGCCGTCGAGGTGACGACGACTGCGGCGTCCGCCACGTTCTCGGCAGCGTGGCCGATCGTGACGGCGATGCCCTTGTCGCGCAGGCCCTGCACGACATAGCCTTCGGCAACGTCGGAGCCCTGCACGGTATAGCCGAGGTTCTTCATCACCTCGGCGATGCCGGACATGCCAATGCCGCCGATGCCGACGAAGTGGATCGGACCGATGTCGGTTGCGACGCCCCTAATCATGCCGTCACCGCCTTGGGCTTGGTCGGCACGCCGACGGGGAGGCGCGACAGCGGGGCGTCGAGGCTTTCGACCAGATCGGCGAGGTCGCTGACCGCGGTCGGGCGGCCGACGCTCTTCGCGCGCGCGGCGGCGTTTTCGAGTGCCGCGGGGTCGAGGCCCAGTTTCTGCATCTGCTTGGCAAGCTCCACGGCGGTAAATTCGGGCTGCGGGATGGTGCGCGCGCCGCCCGCCTTGGTGATCTCGCGCGCATTCGCGGTCTGGTGGTCGTCTGTCGCGCCGGGCAGCGGCACGAGTATGGCGGGCCGCCCTGCCGCGGTCAGTTCCGCGATCGTCGACGCGCCGGCGCGGGCGATGACGAGGTGCGCCCAGGCGAGCTGTTCGGGCATGTCGGGCAGATAGGTCGCAAGTTCGGCCGGAATCTGATGCTCGGCATATTGCGCGCGCACCGCATCGATATCCTCGATCCGCGCCTGATGCGTCACCTGCAGGCGGCGACGGAAGGTGACGGGCAGCATGGCGAGGCCGTCGGGCACCACCTGGCTGAGGATGCTCGCGCCCTGGCTGCCGCCGGTGACGAGGACGCGGAAGATGCCGTCTTCTTCCAGCAGCGGATAGGGTTTCGCACGCAAGGCGAGCACCGCGTCGCGCACCGGATTGCCGACGAGATGGACCTTGTGCTCGTGCTTCGCCGCCAGCCGCTCGGTCGCCTTGTACGAGGTCGCGATCGCATCGACCTTGCCCGCGACGACGCGGTTGACGCGGCCCAGGACGGCGTTCTGTTCGTGGACGGCAGTCGGGATCTTCTCCGCGAACGCCGCGAGCAGCGCGGGGAAGGCGGGATAGCCGCCGAAGCCGATCACCGCGGCGGGCTTGAACGTGCGGTACAATTCACGCGCCATCGCCCGGCCGCGCAGCATCTCGCGCACCGCGCTCGCCCAGCCCTGTGGCTTCTTCACCTGGAAGCGGCCCGCGGGCAAGACGTGCGTCTGGACGTTCTCGAACAGGCCGGGGAAGCGCACGCCGCGCGCATCGCTGACCAGCGCGACGCGATGGCCGCGCCGGGTCAGCTCCTCCGCCAGCGCCGCGGCGGGGACCATGTGACCGCCCGTGCCACCGGCTGCCAGGACGTAATGCTTGCTCAATTCGAACCCCATCTCACCACATACGGGCTGCGCGTCAGGAACGGATTGCGCCGGGTGAAGGCAAGCAGCAACCCCATGCCGATCGACAGCGCGATCATCGACGACCCGCCATAGCTGATGAACGGCAGCGTCATACCCTTGGACGGCGCGAGGCCCGTGTTGACCGCCATCGACACCAACGCCTGCGCGCCGAACTGCACGGCGAGGCCGCTGGCGGCGAGCAGCTTGAATTCGTCCTGTTCGTCGAGCAGCTTGACGAACACGCGTACGACGATCGCCAGGAAGACGAGCGCGATGATCGCGCAGGCGATCAGGCCGAATTCCTCGCCGATCACCGAATAGATGTAATCGGTATGCGCTTCGGGCAGACCGAACTTCACCGTGCCGCCGCCGGGACCGGTGCCGGTCCAGCCGCCGCTGGTGATGGTCGCATGCGCGGCATTGGTTTGGAAGTGATCGCTCGCGCCCTCGCCCTCGACGCTCGGGAACAGGAAGGCGTCGATGCGGTTGCGGGCGGTGCTGTAGAACATGTACGCGCAGACGAGACCGACCGGCACCATCGCGATGATCCCGCCCAGCACGCGCATCGGCGTGCCGGCGATCATCAGCAGCGCCATCCATACGGTGCAGAAGATCACCGTCTGTCCGAAATCGGGCTGCATCATCAGCAGCAGCGCGATCAGCCCGGTCATCGCACCGGTGATGAGCACGGTCGGCAGCGTCGGGTCCTTCGCCTTGAGCGACAGCAGCCATGCGACCGTGACGATGAAGAGCGGTTTCAGGAACTCGGACGGCTGGAACGAGGCGAAGCCATAGCCGATCCAGCGCCGCGCGCCGTTGATGCTGTTCCCGACGAAGGGCGTGAGCGCGAGGCAGACGATCAGCACCGCAGCGCCGATCAGCGCGAGCCGGCGGGCGAGCGGCACCGGCAGCATCGACACGCCGAACAGCACGGGCAGCGAGATGCCGACCCAGATCAGCTGGCGCCAGAAATAATAGAGCGCGGTGAACTTGTGATGCTCGCCCGAATAACGAACTGCGGTCGCGGGGCTTGCCGCCGCCACCGCCACCAGCCCGATCGCGATCAGGAACAGGGTGAGCAGCAGGAGCATCCGGTCGATGTCCCAGAACCAGGTGCCGAGCGGCGATCGGTCGCCGCGCCCGCCCGAGCGCTTCACCTTGGCGATCAGGGTGTCGCGCTTGTCGTCGGTCATGCTGGCGCCCGTCATGCTAGAGCCTCGACAGCCGCGCGGAACGCAGCGCCCCGCGCCTCGTAATCGCGGAACTGGTCGAAACTAGCACAGGCCGGCGACAACAGCACGACCTCTCCGGGCTGCGCCGCCGCGGCGGCGGCGCGGACGGCCGTGACGAGATCGCCGCTCCGTTCGACGTGCGGGAGTTTTGGCGTCAGGATGTCGGCGAACAGCTCGGCCGCCTCGCCGATCGTATAGGCCGCGACGACGTGGCTGAGGAACGGCGCGCAGGCGTCGAGATCGTCGCCCTTGCGCTTGCCACCGACGATCCAGTGAATGCGCTCGAACGCGCCGAGCGCGGGGGCGGTGCTTTCGGGGTTGGTCGCCTTGCTGTCGTCAATGAAGGCGACGCCGTTGCGCTCGGCGATGCGCTCCATGCGGTGGGGCAGGCCGGTGAAAGTTTCGAGCGCTGCGGACAGTTCGCCGGCGGGCACGTCGAGCCTCGCCGCGACGATACGTGCGGCGGCGACGTTCTGCGCATTGTGTGGACCGCGCAATGCGGGTCCGAACACCGCGCCGTTGTATTCGGCGGTCGACACTTCGATCAGATCACCCCGATCGCGAAGCGCGCCGGCAAGGTTCCGCGTGGCGTCATCGTCGATGCCAACAACCGCGAGATGACCCGCTGACTGCATCTCGAACAGCCGCGCCTTGGACGCCGCATAGCCCTCGAACCCATCATAACGATCGAGGTGATCCGGTGTGATGTTGAGCAGCACCGCGACGTCGCAATCGAGCGTCTGCGTCAGGTCGATCTGGTAGCTCGACAGTTCGAGGACATAGACGCCCCCCTCCGGCAGCGGATCCTGTTCGAGTATCGGCAGGCCGATGTTGCCGCCCATCAGCGTCGGCACGCCCGCGGTCTTCAGGATATGATGGACCAGCGCGGTCGTCGTCGACTTGCCGTTGGTGCCGGTGATGCCGACGACCTTGTGCGGCGGCAGTTCGGCGCGGGCCTGGGCGAACAATTCGATGTCGCCGATCACCGGCACGCCCGCCGCGCGCGCCTGCGCGACCAGCGGGTGGGTGTTGAGTGGGACGCCGGGCGAGACGACCAGCCCGGCCGCGCCGGTGAGGTCGAGGGCGGCGGGATCGTGGACGATGACGCCGTCGATCGCTTGCGCCCGTTCGCGCGCGGCGGGGTCGCTGTCCCACGCCACCACGTAAGCACCGGCGGCGGCGAGCGCGCGGACGGTCGCCATGCCGGAGCGGGCGAGGCCGAGGACGGCGTAGCGTTGGCCCTTCCAGGCGGTGGAGAGGATCATGCCGCGTCTGCCCAAATCGATCCGTCATCCCGGACTTGGTCCGGGGTCCACTTTTCGGCGGGGGGGACGGCTAGAGGCGCGCACCGCCCCCACGTGGCCTGGTGGACCCCGGAACGAGTCCGGGGTGACGGGGGGAATGGGGCTACGGTCATCCCCCTCACCGCAGCTTCAGCGTAGACAGGCCGGCGAGGGCCAGCACCAGGCTGATGATCCAGAAGCGGATGACGACGGTCGGCTCGCTCCAGCCCAATTGTTCGAAATGATGGTGGATTGGCGCCATGCGGAACACGCGCTTGCCGGTGCGCTTGTAGAAGAACACCTGGATGATGACCGACAGCGCCTCAACGACGAACAGGCCGCCGATGATGCCCAGCACGATCTCATGGTGCGCGACGACCGCGATCGTGCCGAGTGCGCCGCCCAGCGCGAGGCTGCCGGTATCGCCCATGAACACCGCAGCGGGCGGTGCGTTGAACCACAGGAAGGCGAGTCCGGCGCCAACCACCGCGCCGCAGAAGATCGCGAGTTCGCCCGCGCCTGGCACGTGCGGGATGCCCAGATACGTGGCGAACTTCACGTTGCCCGCCAGATACACGATCAGCATGAACGCCACGCTGGCGATGATGACCGGCATCGTCGCCAGGCCGTCGAGCCCGTCGGTCAGGTTCACCGCATTGCCGAAGGCGACGATCGTGAAGGCGGCAAACAGCGGGAAGGCATAGCCAAGGTCGAGGTACAGCCGGTCCGTGAACGGCAGATACAGGTGCGGACCGTTCTGCTGCATGATGATCCACGACGCGATGCCGGCGATCGCAAATTCGAGCAGCAGGCGCGTCTTGCCCGACACGCCGGCGGTGCTCGCTTTGCGCACCTTGTCGTAATCGTCGAGGAAGCCGATCGCACCGAAACCGAGCGTCACGAACAGACACGCCCAGACATAGGGGTTGCTGAGATCCATCCAGATCAGGATCGCCAGCGCCATGCTGGTCAGGATCATCAGCCCGCCCATCGTCGGCGTGCCCCGCTTGGCGAGGTGCGTCTGCGGGCCGTCAGCGCGGATCGGCTGCCCCTTGCCCTGGCGGACGCGCAGCCAGCCGATGAAGCGCGGCCCGATGATCAGGCCGATGAACAGCGCGGTCGCCACCGCCGCGCCGGTCCGGAAGGACTGGTAGCGGATAAGGTTCAGCAGCCCGGTGAAGCCCAGGTGCTCGGCGATCCAGTACAGCATTTACGTTCCGCCCCCCATGCGATCTGCGATCGCAACACCTGCCTCCAGCCCCGCGACCAGGCGCGACAAGCCGACACCATTAGACCCTTTGACGAGTACCGCGTCTCCTGCCCGGACCAGGTTCTTCAGCCGGTCGAGCGCCGTCGCAGCATCCGGCACATGCATGATGTCGACGCGTCCCTCAAGGGCCTGTGCCAGCGGCGCCATCGCTTCGCCGACGAGCAGCGCCGTTTCGACGCGCGCGGCCAGGATCGGTTCGGCGAGGGCGGCGTGATAGGCGGCGGAATCGTCGCCGAGCTCGCGCATCTCCCCCAGCACCGCGACGTGCCGGCCGGGCTCCTCCGCCAGCACCGCCAGCGTCGCGCGCATCGAGGCGGGGTTGGCGTTGTAGCTTTCGTCGATGACCAGCATCTCGCCCTCGCCGACGCGCGCCGTGACGCGGAGGCCGCGCCCGGCGAGGCCGCCCATTTCGGCAAGTGCGAGACCCGCACGGGCGAGGTCGGCGCCGGCGGCATCGACTGCGGCGAGGACCGCGAGGGCATTCGACACCCAGTGCATGCCCGGCTGCGACAGCGTGAACGACAATTCGCGCGCGCCGACCTTTGCGGTCACGAACGACCCGCCCGCGGGCAGACGCATCGCCTCGACCGCATGGACGTCGGCGCCCTTGGTCAGACCGAAGGTGACGGTGCGTGCGGCATAGGGGGCGGCGGCCGCCATCAGCCGGTCGCGGTGCGGGCTGTCATAGGGGACGATGGCGACGCCGCCGGGCTCAAGACCCTGGAAGATCTCGCCCTTGGCGTCGGCGATGGCGCTTTCGTCGGCGAAGAATTCGGTGTGGGCAGGCGCGATGGCGGTGATGATCGCGATGTGTGGGCGCACCAGGCGCGTGAGCTGCGACAGCTCGCCAGCATGGTTCATGCCCATCTCGAACACGCCGACCGTCGTGTCGCGCGGCATGCGGGCGAGGCTGAGCGGCACGCCGGTGTGGTTGTTGTAGCTCTTGACCGAGCGATGCACCGCGCCGGTCAGCGAGCGGTCGAGCGCGGCGAACAGCGCCTCCTTGGCCGACGTCTTGCCGACGGAGCCGGTGACGCCGATCACCGTGCCATTCATGCGGGCGCGGGCGGCACGGCCGAGGTCGTTCAGGGCCGCGAAGGTATCATCGACGCGCACGTGCGGATGGGGCGTGTCGGCGGATACGATCGCGCCAGCGGCCCCTTGCGCGAAGGCCTGATCGAGGAAGCGGTGGCCGTCGGTGCTGTCGCCCGTGAGGGCGATGAACAGGTCGCCGGGACCGACCTCACGGCTGTCGAACGCGACGCCGGTGACGGCGAAGTCGGTGGAGGCGGTGCCCGAGGTGGCAGCGGCGAGTTCGGTGGCGGTCCAGAGGGGACGCATCATCGCCCAACTCCTTCGTCACCCCGGACTTGTTCCGGGGTCCACCAGTCCGCGAGGGGCGGGCAAGAGCCTCCAGCCATCCCCCTCGCCGCGGAGTGGACCCCGGAACTAGTCCGGGGTGACGAAGAGTACACGCCCCTCACGCCGCATACTCCCGCGCCACGCTGACGTCGTCGAACGGCAGCACGAGGTCACCGACGATCTGGCCCTGTTCGTGGCCCTTGCCGGCAATCAGCACGATATCCTGCGGGCCGGCTTCGCGGATCGCGGTGGCGATGGCTTCGCGGCGGTCGCCGATTTCGCGGGCGTCGGGCGCGCCCTTCAGGATCGCGGCGCGGATCGCGGCGGCATCCTCGGTACGGGGATTGTCGTCGGTGACGATCGCGAGGTCGGCCTGCATCTGCGCGACCTGCCCCATCGTCTCGCGCTTGCCCGCGTCGCGGTCGCCGCCCGCACCGAAGACGACGATCAGCCGGCCGCCGGCATGCGGCTTCAACGCGGCGATCGCCGCCTCCAGCGCGTCGGGCGTGTGCGCGTAATCGACGTAGACGGGCGCGCCGCCGCGCGCGATCGCCGCACGCTCCAGCCGGCCGCGGACGGGTTGCAGGCGGGCGAGATTGGCGATCGTCTGCGTCACGTCGCCGCCGGTCGCGATGACCAGTCCCGCCGCGACGAGCGCATTCGCCGCCTGATAGCCGCCGATCAGCGGCAGGGTGACGCGATGCGTCGCGCCCTCCGCCTCGATCACCAGCCCCTGCCCCAGCAAGGTCGGATCACGCTCGACCAGGCGCAGCGTGCTGCCGCGTTCGCCGACCGTCACCAGCCGGTTGCCGCGCGCCTGGGCGAGATCGATCACCCGCGCCGATTCGACGTCGTCCGCCCAGACGACTGCGGCGCCATCGGGGCTAAGCACTTCGGAAAACAGCCGCAGCTTGGCGGTGAGATAGGCGCCCATGTCGCCATGATAGTCGAGGTGGTCGCGGCTGAGGTTGGTGAAGGCCGCCGCGGCGACGCGTAGCCCCTCGGTGCGATATTGCGTCAGGCC
This sequence comes from Sphingomonas sp. DC4900, assembly GCF_049896485.1. Classification (NCBI taxonomy): domain Bacteria; kingdom Pseudomonadati; phylum Pseudomonadota; class Alphaproteobacteria; order Sphingomonadales; family Sphingomonadaceae; genus Sphingomonas; species Sphingomonas sp. DC4900. The sequence goes on along the minus strand of NZ_JAFCUK010000008.1, from coordinate 20,731 downwards.
GTGGCTCGACGCCTCGAAGGCGACATGCGTCACGCCCTCGCGCGCCAGCCCGGCGACGTTGGAGAGAAAGGTGACGACGTCCGGCGTCGTCAGCCCGGTCGTCACGCGCTCGTCGGCGGTGGTGACGCCCAGCGTCCCGATCGAGGCGGCATGCTCGCCCGCCATCCGCCACAATTGCCGCGTCATTTCGACGGTGGAGGTCTTGCCGTTGGTGCCGGTCACGGCGACCGCGACCTCGGGAAACGGCGCGAAAAATTGCGCGGCAAGCTGCGCGAAGCGTTCGCGCGGGCTGTCGGACGGGATTGCCACAGCGCCCTCCACCGGCACGCCCGGCCGCGTCACGACGGCGATCGCACCCGACCGCACCGCGTCGGCGATATACTCCTCGCCATTCACCCGCGCGCCCTGAAACGCGCCGAAGACGGTGCCCGGCGCGACCTTGCGATGGTCGATCGCAAAGCCGGTGACCACCGCCTCTTCACTCCCGCCGGTGAGCGTCCCCAGCTTCATGTCGCGCTCCTCAATAGTCGGCTCGTCAATTGCCGTTCGCCTGCTTCGGCGGCGTCTCCTGCCAGATCAGCGGCATCATGTCAGCGACGTCGATGTCGCGCTGCGCATCGGGCACCACGCCGAGCATCGATCCGACGCGGGCGATCGTGCGGCCGACGACGGGCGCGGCGTTCCAGGCGGCGGTCTTCCAGCCGCCCGTTTCCTTCGTGCCCTGCGGCGAATCGAGCATCGCGAGCACGACGTATTTCGGCGCATCCATCGGGAAGGCCGCAGCGAAGGTCGCGACGTTGCGCGAATGGTCGTAGCCGCCCGCGACCGCCGCCTCGGCGGTGCCGGTCTTGCCGCCCACGCGATAGCCGGGCGCGTCGCCCTTGCGGCCCGTGCCGCGCATGACGATCAGCCGCAGCATCTGGCGCATCTTGTAGCTGGTCGCCTCGCTGATGACGCGACGGCCGGCGGGTGCCTGGCCGGGGGCGATCTTCATCAGCGTCGCCGGGCGCCAGATGCCGCCGTTGACCAGAGCCGCATAAGCGCTGGCGAGGTGCAGCGGCGTCACCGCGATGCCGTGGCCATAGGCCGTCGTCATCGTCGTCGTCCGCGCCCAGTACCGCGGCCACAGCGGCCGGCCCTTTTCGCGCAATTCGATGTCGGGCCGGGTGTCGAAACCCAGCTTGCGGAACATCGTCTGCATCTTCTGCGGACCCACCTCATCGGCGATCCGCGCGGTGGCGATGTTGGACGAATAGATCAGCGTTTCGGGCATCGACAGCCAGCGCTGCGGATCGCCGCGCTCGTCATGGATGGTGAAGCCGCCGACCTTCAGCGGATGCGTCGCGTCGAACTTGCGGTTCATCGTGATCGTGCCGGTGTCGATCGCGGTCGCGACGGTGATCGGCTTGAAGGTCGAGCCCAGCTCGAACACGCTCTGCGTGGTCAGATTGCGCAGTTCCTCGCTGCCCGCCATCCCGACGCGATTGGGATTGAACGTCGGCAGCGAGACCATTGCGAGCACTTCGCCGGTATGGACGTCCATCACGATGCCGCCCGCCCCGCGCGCGGAGAAGGTGCCCATCGCGCGGCCGAGTTCGCTTTCCATCGCCGCCTGCACGCGTGCGTCGATCGCCAGCGCGACCGGCTTGCCCGCCTGCGCCGGATCGAGCAGCCGTTCGTCGAGCACACGCTCCATGCCGCTCATGCCGTGGCCGTCGGTCGACAGGAAGCCCAGCGCATGCGCCGCCATCGTCGACTGCGGGTACAGGCGCTGCGTCTCGCGCGCGAAGACCAACGCCGGCTCGCCGATCGCATTCACCTGCTCGACCAGCGCCGGGCTGGCGCGACGCTGGAGGTAGACGAAGCTGATGTTGCGGGTAAGCTGGTGATAGAACCACGCCTGGTCGCCGCGATCGGGCATCAGCGCCGCGAGCCGGGCGGCGATCTCCATCTTGTCGCCGATGATCTTGTTCGGGTGGACCGCGATGGTCCACGCGTCGATCGTCCGGGCGAGCGGCGCGCCGTTACGATCGACGATATCGCCGCGCGCCGCCAGTGCCGCCGTGCGCGCCGCCGCCTCGCCGCCCGACAGGATACCGAGCATCGCCAGCCGGCCGATGATCAGGACCACCGCCGCCGCGAACAGCATCATCAGCATCATCAGCCGCATATGCGACGTCGCGACCAGCGCGTGACGCTGGCCGGCGCTGCGATGCTGGGCCTGGGCCGGACGGGCGACGATGACGGTCAACGTTTGCGAGCCTCGGCGCGCGCGCTGCTGAGGATATCGCCCAGCGTGCTGTCGGACAGCAGCTTCTTGTCGAGCATCGCGACCGCTTCAGGCCGCACCTTCGCCACCGCCGCCTTGGCGCGGGCCGCCTCGTTGAGCTTCGCCAGCATCGGCGCGCTCTTTTCGATGGCGGCGACCTTGATCACCGCGCGCTGCGCCTTGGGCATCGCAGCGGCGACCTGCACCACGGCCGGGGCCGGCGTGGCGGCGGGCGCGGCGACGCTGACGCCCGGCTGCGACGGCACGACCAGCGACGCCATCTGCGTTCCGGACTTGCCATCGGTGGGCACGCCCACCTGATTGACGTCGAGGCTGGCGAGCGCCGCCTCGTCGGTCACGAACTGGCCCGCGGTCGGCGCGGCGAGCGACAGCGTCTCGCCGTTCCACTTTTCGAGCTGGGCGAGGTTGGCACGCGTTTCGAACTCCGTCTCCAGCGCGCGGATATCGCGCTGCGCGGCATCGATCTTGCGATCCATGCTCTCGAGCTTCTTGCGCTCGGTCGCGACCTGCAGCGAGACCAGGTAGAAACCGAGGACGATGGCCACGCAGCCACCGAACCATCCGATCCCCTTCAACCGATACGCCGCCGTCATGCCGTCACCTCTTCATTCCATGCAGGGGCGGCCGTCCGGATGGCGGTCCGCAATGTTGCCGATCGTGCGCGCGGGTTGCGCGCGAGTTCCGCCTCGCCGGCACGGATGCCGCGGCCGACGGTCGCGAAGCTGGGTGCGCGCGTCGCGCCCGCCTGCGGCAGGTGCCGAGAGCCGCCGGGCGTGTTGCCCGAGCGTTCGCGCAGGAAGCGCTTGACCATGCGATCCTCCAGGCTGTGGAACGTCACCACCGCCAGCCGGCCGCCGGGCTTGAGCAGCCGCTCGGCAGCGGCGAGGCCGTCGGCCAGCTCACCCAATTCCCGGTTCACATGGATACGGATCGCCTGGAAGGTCCGCGTCGCCGGATCCTTCTTGTCGTGCGGCCGGTGGCCCAGCGCCTTGCGCACGACGGTGGCCAGTTCGCCCGTACGGGTCAGCGGGCGCGCCGCGACGATCGCACGCGCGACGCGGCGCGACTTGGGCTCGTCGCCATACTGGTACAGCACGTCGGCGATGGTTTCCTCGTCGGCGGTGTTGAGGAAGTCCGCCGCGCTGGGGCCGTCCTGCGCCATCCGCATGTCGAGCGGACCGTCGGACTGGAACGAAAAGCCGCGCTCCGCCTGATCGAGCTGCATCGACGACACGCCGATATCCATCGTCAGCCCGTCGACGGGCGCATCGATCGCCGCCTCCATCGCGGAGAAGTCGCTGTGGACGAGCGTCAGCCCCTCGATACCAGCCGCCCGCCCTTCACGGATCGCGTCGGGGTCGCGATCGAAGGCGATGACGGTGGCGCCGGTCTTCAGGATCGCGCGCGTGTAGCCGCCCGCGCCGAACGTGGCATCGACCATCACTTCGCCCGGGGCGGGGGCAAGTGCGGCGACCACTTCGTCGAGCAGCACAGGGATGTGAGGGGCGTCAGTCAAGCGGCACCCCCTTGTCCTGGCAGTAATAGCGGCAGGCAGCGACCATCTGCGGCGCGATGCCCGGCGTCGACAGCAGCGTCTTGGGGTCCCAGATCTCGATATAGTCGAGCGTGCCCCAGAAGAAGGCGTGCGCGCCGATATTGGCGTAGAAGCGAGGGAAGCCGGGCATGATGAACCGGCCGGAGCCATCGAAGGGCACCGCCTCGCCGTTCGCGCCGCCGCGCTTGATATTGTGGTCGATCTTGCCGTCGGCGCCGCGCGACAGGGCGACGCGCTCGTTCAATTCGCGCTTCAGTTCGGCGATATAGGCGGGATCATAGGCGATCAGGCAGGGCTGATCCTCATGCGCGGCGATGATGACGGTGCCGCCGTCCTTGCCGTCGGCGCGGGGCGCATTGGCAGCCAGCGTGTGGCGGAGCGCATTGGGGATGGCGACGCGACCCTTGTCATCGACAAGAGCGAGTCCACTTCCCTGATAGTCGCCCCTTTCCAACACGCCCGTCTCGCACCCTGACGCGCACGGCTCATCGTCTGGAAAGTCGGATTTTCACCGCCTCCCAAGCATTTGCGCCCAAACGCAAACGATGATGCCTGCCCCGTTGTTAACTGTCGCTACCAACAGCCAACCGGGGATGCAACGGGATTTTTGGGGATGAGCGGGGAAAAGCCCCCATGAGACGGCTAACCGGGCGGGAAACACCCCCATGGTGGCATGGATGCCACAGGCGCCAACCGCCCGTGCGGGCGTGCGATTCTGCCGGCGCGGGGCGCCGTCCCCGGTTTTCCCCGAAATTGGATCATCGTGCGGCTTGCGCGTTGCCCGTGGCCGGCGCGACGCCGAGTTCGGCGAGTGGTTCGCCCGAGGCATCGGCCGCCGCAGCAGCGCCGGCATTGGTCATGGCGATATTCGCGACGACGTCGGCCTGGGCGGATCCGGCGGTGGCGATGGGCTTTTCGCGCGTCGCCGACCCCAGAATCGCGGTGGCGATCGCGATGAGCATGACGACGGCGACAAGGCCGATCACGCCGACCTTGATCCGTTGCATCGTCTGGTGAGTGTCTCGCACGGCTCTCATCTTGCCGCGCGGCTGTACCGCTTTGTCGGGCACTTGTCGATTGGGCGGCGAGTCGGGGGCCGCAGACATGCCCCCGACTCGCCGTCATCCCCGCGCAGGCGGGGATCCAGACGCGCTGACGTCACGACTTTATCATCAGCGGTAGCGGTTATGGATTCCCGCCTTCGCGGGAATGACGAAGAAGGGAAGTCCCCCTTCTCACGCCAACCCCTTCTCCGCCCGCCAAGCCGGATCATGCAGCGTCGACAGATACCGGAAACCCGTGTCGCATAGGATCGTCGCGATCCGTTTGCCCGGGCCCAATTGTTCCGCCAGCCGGACCGCGCCCGCCACGTTGATGCCCGACGACAGACCCAGGCACAGCCCTTCCTCGTCGAGCAGGCGGCGAACCCAGTGATAGCCTTCCTGGTCGGAGATGCGGAACTGCGTGTCGATCGGCGCGCCCTCCAGATTGGCGGTGATGCGCCCCTGCCCGATCCCCTCGGCGACCGACGATCCCTCGCTGCGCAGCTCGCCGTGCGCGTAATAATCGTATAGCGCCGCGCCATGCGGATCGCTCAGTGCGATGCAGACGCGCTCGTCCTTCGCCTTCAGCCCCAGGCCGACGCCCGCGATCGTGCCGCCGGTGCCCGCCGCACAGGTGAAGCCGTCGATCCGCCCGTCCATCTGCTGCCAGATCTCTTCCGCCGTGCCGACGATATGCGCGCGGCGGTTGGCGACATTGTCGAACTGGTTCGCCCAGATCGCATTGTCGCGTTCCTCCGCGATGCGGCGGCTGGTGTGGACGAAGTGGCAGGGGCTGGAATAGGGCGCCGCCGGCACCAGCACCAGCTCGGCCCCCAGCGCACGTAGCGTGTCCATCTTCTCGCGGCTTTGCGTCTCGGGCATCACGATGATCGTGCGATAGCCCTTGGCGTTGGCGACCAGCGCCAGACCGATGCCGGTATTGCCCGCCGTGCCTTCGACGATCGTCCCGCCGGGATGCAGCACGCCGCGCGCCTCCGCATCCTCGACGATGCCAAGCGCCGCGCGATCCTTCACGCTGGCGCCCGGATTGGCGAATTCGCATTTGCCGAAGATGTCGCAGCCGCTCGCCTCGCTCGGCCCCTTCAGCCGGACGAGGGGCGTGTTGCCGATCAGGGCAAGCGTGTCTGGGGTCGTATGCATGCCCGCTAGATGGCGCGTGGCCGGGCCTGCGACAAGCAAAGCTGCACTTGGGACGCGCAAAGGCGCGCGATCAACCGAACGACCAAAACCGACGGATCGCCTTGACGCTCCCCCTTCGCATGCGCAAAGCGTGCCCTCGCTATGAAGAGCCTCCCCCTGTTCGCCGCCACCGCCGCGCTTCTCGCGCTGGCCGCCTGCAACTCCAAGCCCGCGCAGCCGGACGTGCTGGATTCGAATCCGGATCCGATGGCCAACCAGCTCGCCAACCGCGCGCCGGTGGAACTGCCGCCCGCGATCAAGGCGGAAAAGACCTTCCGCTGCAAGGACAACAGCCTGCTGTACGTGACGCTGTTCGACGGCGACAAGCTCGCCCTCGTCAAGACGTCGCAGACCGGCACGCCCACCCGCCTGACCGCCGAAAAGGCCGGCGAGCCGCTGACCGCCGAGGGTGGCTGGAAGCTGACCGGCAATGCGTCGAACATCACCGTGTCGCAGCCGGGCAAGGCCTCGCAGACCTGCAAGTCGTAAGCCACGACGGACCGACTTTTCACAAGGGCCGGCGGAGCGATCCGCCGGCCCTTTTCTCATGCGCGGCGCACGGCCGACCCTTCCCGCACATTGCTATTGCGAACGATCCGCAAGTTCAGTAGCTGGCCGTCAAGACCGGAACTGTCCGGCCGATTCCAGGAATTTGCTGCGTGATCCTTGCACACGACCGGCGCGTCGCCGTGTCCGTTCTTGCCATCGCCTTCGGGCTTGCGGCGCCGGCCATGGCGCAGACCACCGGCGGCGATACGCCCTCGCCCGAGACCCCTGCCGACATCGTCGTCACGGCGCGCTCGGCCAGCGCTAGCATCATCGGCAGCCACACCCCGCTGCTCCGCTATCCGCAATCGGTGCGCGTGCTGGACGAGGACGACCTGACGCCGCTAAACGTCACGCGGCTGCAGGATGCGCTGGATTATGCAGGCGGCGTCACCCGTCAGAACGACTTCGGCGGCCTGTGGGACAAATATGCGATCCGTGGCTTTGCGGGGGACGAAAACACTGGCCCTGATATCCTGATCAACCGCTTCGGCAGCAACCTGGGCTATAATTCCCCGGTCGACAGCGCGACGATCGAACGCGTCGAGGTGATGAAGGGCGCGAGCGCCGCTTTGTCCGGCCGGGGCGAGCCGGGTGGATCGATTAACATCGTCACCAAGGCGCCGCTCGATCACGCGCATGCCGCGGCCAGCGCGATGGTCGGCAGCTGGAACCAGCGGCGCGTGACGGGAGACGTGGGCGGCCCGATCGCCGGCGGGCTGTCCGTCCGCCTGATCGGCGTCGCGGAAGACCATGACAGCTTCCGCGACCATGTCGGCGGATCGCGCCGCCTGATCGCGCCCTCGATCGCCTGGACGCCCGCGCCGGGGCTGCGCCTGCTGTATCAGGCCGAATATATGCGCAACCGGTCGGTGCTCGATCGCGGCGTGGTCGGCATTGGCGGCAACGCCCGCGCGATGGATCGCACCACCTTCCTCGGCGAGCCGGCAGACGGCCGCATCACGCAGCGTATCCTGTGGCAACAGGCGAGCCTGTTCGCCGATCTGGGATCGGGCATCGGCCTGGAGCTGGGCGGCAGCCAGCGCGACGGGTCGCTGCGCGGCTTCGGCACGATGGTCGACTTCGGCGCCCGCGGTCTGCAAAGCGACGGACGCACCGCCGGGCGCGACCGCCGCTATCACGACTTTGCGTGGAACGATCTGTCGTTGCGTGCCGAACTGACTGGGCGGCTTCACCTGCTGGGGCTGGAGCACGACCTGCGCGTCGGCATCGACCGCGTACGCCATGCGCTCGACTTCCGGCTCGATCGCGCACGCGGCACGACGACGCGGCCGATTCTGCTGATCGATCTGTTCGCCCCCGTCTACGGCCAGCCGCTGCCGACCCCGCCCGCTTCGCTCAGCCGCACCGCGTCGTTTCGCAGCGAGAGTCTGTATGCGCAGGACGTCATCCGGCGCGGCTCCCTCACCTTGCTGCTCGGCGCGCGATGGAACAGCTTTCGCGAGGACGTCTTCAACCGGCTGACCGTCCGCGAACTCGACACGCGCGATGCCGGCGTCACGCCGCGCGCGGCGGTGTCGTGGCAAGTCCGGGAGGGCGTATCGCTCTACGCCAGCCGGGGCAATTCGCTGCGGCTCAACCCGTCCGACGGCACCGCGACCTTCGATGCCGAACGCAGCCATTCGACCGAGGCGGGGGTCAAGGTCAGCCTGTTGCGGCGCCGCCTGACCGGCACCGCCGCCGTGTTCGACATGGAAAAGCGCAACGTCCTCAATCCCAATTCGGTCGATCCGTTCGTCAAGAGCCAGATCGGTCGCCAGCGGTCGCGCGGTGCGGAGGCGGAACTCACCTATGTCCGCCCCGACGATCTCTACGTCACCGCTGCCTATACCTATGTCGACGCGACCATCCGCAACGATCAGGACCGCACGCTGATCGGCAAGCCGCTGTCGAACGTGCCGCGCCATGCGGGCAGCCTGTTCGCGCTGAAGACGATCGGCCGCCTGGGCGTGGGTGGTGGGATCACGTATGTGGGCACGCGCGCCGGCGATCCGTTCGGCACCAGCTATCGCCTGCCCGCGTACACGATCGCGCGCGCGACGCTGAGCTATGCCGTCACGCCGCGGCTGAGCGTGCGGGCGGACGTCGATAACCTGTTCGACACCTATTATATCGCCAGTTCGTACGCGAACGTGTGGACCGTTCCCGGTGCGCCGCGGAACGTGCGCGTGACGCTGGCGAGCCAGTTCTAGGGGCGATCCGCGGCCGGACCGATCACAGCATGCCGATATCGCGCAGCCATTGCTTGAGCGCACCCGGCCATTCGCGCGTCACCGGGTCGGCGGTCGGACGCATTCCGAAGGCGTGGCCGCCTTTGGCGTACAGGCGCATGTCGACCGGCACGCCCACGTCGGTCAGCGCCAGGGCATAGGCCATGGGCTGGCGGATCGGGTCGGTGGAATCGTTCATCGCGTGCAGGATGAAGGTCGCCGGCGCTTTCGGGCTGATCGTCACCCATGGCTGCAATTCCAGGCTGTTGCGGCCCTTGCTGTCGTCGAGCATGCGCGCGGTATAGGCGATTACCGCAAAGTCGGGGCGCGGCGATTGACGATCGGCGGCATCCGCGATGGGATAGGTCCGCGCCTCGGTATTGCTCATCGCCGCGGCCAGATAGGCGCCGGCCGAAAAGCCGATGACGCCAATGCGATGCGGATCGATGCCATAGCGCGCCGCCCGCACGCGCAGCAGCCCCATCGCGCGCTGCGCATCCTCCAGCCCCAGCAGCACCTTGGGCCGCTGCTGCCGGCCGTTCACCACCGGCCACGCTTGCGGCACGCGATATTTGAGCACTGCGCAGGTGATCCCCTGCCGCACCGCCCAATCGCAGATTTCGGTCCCCTCCAGATCCATCGCGACGACGGTGAAGCCGCCGCCCGGCAGCACCAGCATGGCCGTGCCCGTGTTGCGCGCCTGCGGCCGGAACACCGTCATCGTCGGTCGCATGATCGACCCCGCCCAATGCCACATCCGCCCGCCGACGATCGCCGAACCGTTGCCGGTTTCCTCCGGCGCCTCCCCGCTGTCCGGCTTGGCGAGCGGGACGGCGGCCGCCCATAATAGCTCCTGCCGTCCACCCGCCGGCGCCTGCCACACGCCGGGTCGGGAAACGATCGGCACGCTTTTACGCACCGGCCCGGTTGCCCGCCCACCTGTCGACGATGCAAGCGACACGGCAAGCAGGATCGCAGACGAAAGGACGGCACGGCGCAGCATATCGAACTCCCGATCCGGATGGTGACGCAGCGCATCGCCGCCCGATGCCGCCGCGTCTTGCGTCCGGCCCGTATCGGGCGGCATCGCGCCCGACAAAGCACCTTTGCTCGGGCCAGCCCCCAGTTTCTCTCATGGCGCGGATGGCGCATTGCCCCATCGGGTCCAGAACGGTACGATCCCGCCCCATGGCAACGATCGCGATCTACAGTTCGAAGGGCGGCGTCGGCAAAACCACGCTGGCCGTCAATCTGGCCTATTGCGCCGCCACCCTGTCGAAACGGCGCACCGCCTTGTGGGACCTCGATCCCCAGGCGGCGAGCAGCTGGGTGCTGGGTCGCGATCCCGCGGGCGATCAGGCGCGCGCGTTGTTCACCAAGGACACGAAGGTCGCGCGCCACGCCCGCCAGACCGAGATCGCGAAGCTCGATCTGATCCCGGCCGACGCATCATTGCGCGACCTCGACGTGCTGCTGCACGATCTCGGCAAGAAGCGGCGGCTCGACAAGCTGGTCGCTGACCTCGGCAGTTACGATCACGTCCTGCTCGATTGTCCGCCGGGGCTTACCGAAACCAGTGAACAGGTGATCCGCGCCGCCGACCTGATCGTCATGCCGATCATCCCCTCCGCGCTCGCGCAACGCGCCGCAGAGGAAGTGGTGCGCCATCTCGGCGGCAAGGTGCCGGTGCTGCCCGTCCACATGATGGTCGACCGCCGCCGCCGCCTGCACGCCGCCGCGCTTGCCGCGCAGCCCGACTGGCCCGCGATCCCGATGGCGAGTGCGGTCGAGGCGATGGCAGATCACCGCGCGCCCGTCGCCACCTATGCGCCGCGCAGCGCCGCCGCGACGGCCTTCGCCGGGCTGTGGCGCGCGATCGAAAAGCGGGTGGCGCGCTGATCCGACGCGCGATGCGGGTCGCCCGGATTTAGATCGTACGGGCTTGACCGTCGTCCGGCCGGAGCGGCCCACCTTGCCATCGCCCCCGGGCACCGCCACCTTGGCCGGCGATGGAGACGCTCGACCCGAAACTCGTGCTCGGCGCCTATGCCATGGGCGTCTTCCCGATGGCGGATCACCGCGACGCCGACAGCGTCTATTGGGTCGAGCCGCGCACCCGTGCGATCCTGCCGATTGATGGCTTCCACCTCTCCGCGTCGCTGCGCAAGACGATCGCGCGTGACCGCTTTCGCGTCACCGCTGACACCGCCTTCGAGCGGATGATCCAGCTGTGCGCAGAAAGCGCCGACGATCGCCCGGAAACCTGGATCAACAGCGGCATCGAGCAGGTGTTCGTGACGCTGCACCGCATGGGCTATGCGCATTCGATCGAATGCTGGGACGGCGACGATCTGGTCGGCGGCCTGTACGGCCTGGCGCTGGGCCGGGCCTTTTTCGGCGAATCGATGGTCAGCCGCCGGACCGATGCGTCGAAGGTTGCGCTCGCCTGGCTCGTCGCTCGCCTGAAGGTCGGCGGGTTCACCTTGCTCGACTGCCAGTTCCAGACGCCCCACCTCGCCTCCTTGGGTGCGGTGGAGATCGACCGGAACGATTATTGCGCGTTGCTGGCCGGCGCGCTCGACGGGGCGACTGGCTCGTCGACGGGCGCCGCATCGTCGCCCTCGCTCGCATCGGCGTCCGCACCGCCCGATTTCTTCGCGCTGGAGCGCGCCGCGCCGCCACTCGCCGCCGATACCGTGTCGGGACCGGTTTCCGGCCAGGACATCGTGCAGCTCTTGGTCCACACGTCATAGACGGGGTGCTGGACGACATTCAGCGCCGGCCGTTCCTTGAACAACCAGCCGGAAAAGGCGCGGCGCCAGTGCCGGTCGGTGCCGCGCACGTCGAGCTGGACGAACGCGCCGGTCAGCTGATCCTGCTCCCAGGGCGCGGTCTTTTCGCAGGCGCGCAGGCGCACGATCGCGTCGCCGATGCGCACCGCCTGCCCCGGCTTCAGCGTCAGGTCGCGACTGACGCCGTTGCGCTTGTTGAGCAGGCCGACGACGGCGACCCGTTCGGCCATCGGCGTACCGCCGGTGGGCAGCGTCGTGTCGGAGGCGGCGATCGTCTCGATCCCGTCACCCTTGGCGGGATCGGCGGGCAGGTCCTGCGTCGCGACCGTCCGGTTCGCCGGGCCGTTACTGCCATGCCAAGCGCGATAGCCGAAGACGCCGGCCACCGCGAGCGCGACCAGCAGGACGCCGGCGGCCAGCCAGCGGCCGATCCGTGGGCTCACCCTTCGGGCGTCCACGCCTCGTAATCGCCGGTCGCGGCGGCGCGCTTGCCGCCCTTCTCCAGCGAGCCCGAGGGGCGATAGGCGAGCGGCGTGCCGGTCATGTTGGGGATCGGCGGCTTCTGCCACGCACGCACCGGCGGCAGCGCGCGATCGGGCACGTCGTCGATGTGATGGTGCAGCCAGCTGAACCATTCGGGCGGCACCCGGCTGGCATCGTTCGCACCCTCATAGATCACCCAGCGCCGCTTGCGGCCGCTGCCGTCATTGCCGCCTTCGTAATAGACGTTGCCGAGCTGGTCGGTGCCCATCTGCGCCATGCCGCGCAGGCCATAGAGCATCGTGCCCCACGACGCGCCGGTCCACCAGGTGAAGGGATTGAGGTTGATGCCCATAGTGGCTCAGCGCTTACCCGTGTCCGCTGCGCCCTTCAACAGGGGATCGCGATCGGGGATGGCGGCCGTGACGAGAATCCGCGCGAAGAGCGTCGGCGGTCGAGCCGACTCCTCACTTCGCCCAGGTCACCTTGTCGCCTTCGGCGATGCCGAGGTCCGCCGCGCGGCCGCCGACCAATTCGAGCACCGCCGCCACCGGCTCGCGCGACAGGACGGGCGTTTCGGAGAAGGGAACGGTATTTTCGGCGATCGTCGCGATCGTGCCGTCGGCGCGGATGAACAGGATGTCGAGCGGCGTCGGCGTGTTCTTCATCCAGAAGCTCGCCTGACGCGGACCGCCGCCCTCGGGCGGATAGGGCCAGAACAGCATGCCGCCATCGGGCTTCAGGTCGGTGCGGTACATCAGCCCGCGTTCCTGCTCGGCGGGCGTGACCGCGCGTTCCACCGTAAAATTATGCGTGCCGTTGGCGCTGCCGATGGTGATCGGCAACAGCGTCTTGGCCGCATCCTTCGCCGCCGTATCGTGCGAGAAAACACCGGTCTGCACCGCGACCCCGGTCGCGCCCAGCCCCAGCGCCGCGACGATCGCCACCAGCGCCTTCGTTCCGATCATCGCTCAATCCTCTTCGACGCTGACCGCCAGAGGCCCCTTGTTGCCCGCGACGATCCGCGCGCGCAACCGCTGGCCGGGTTCGACCACCGCCAGCCCCGCACGACGCAGCGTTTCCATATGGACGAACACGTCCGCCCCATCCGCATCGCGGACCAGGAAACCATAGCCCTTCAGCCGGTTGAACCATTTCACCACCGCGCCTTCGAACGCGCCGGCCGCATCGATCAGGCTGAGCGGATCGACGCGATCGGGATTGCGCGGCGGCCGGGGCGCATCCTCGATCGCATTGGTCAGGTCGATGCCGATCACTTCGCGCGCCTGATAGCCGCGACCGCGCTGCACCGACAGCGTCTCCACCCGCGCCCCTTCGGGCAGGCTGCGCCGGCCGTGCGGCTGCAACACCGAAAAATGGATCAGCACGTCGCCATATGCCGGATCGTCCGCCACCGCGAAGCCGAAGCCGCGCGTCGCGTCAAACCATTTGACGACGCCGCCGATCGCGATGGGGCCTTCGTCTGCGACGGCCGCGCGGGTCGTCGCGTCCGGCGCGTCGGCGTCGATCGTATCCCCGGATTCCACCTGTCGGCCGAACGCGCGTTCGCGGTCGCCGGGCATCTGCCCGTCGTCTCGCTCGTCGCACTCCCGTTGCGGCTCGCCACGCATCACTGCACCCCTGTCGCCGACACGCTAGCACGGTTCGTCGCAGCCGCAATTATGAAACGAAAGCCTCTGCGGGTTTTTAGGCCAGTCTGGGCAAGAAAAAGGCTTCGACCGCAGCCTCATCGTCCGATTCGAGCCCCAGATCGGACAGGTCGCGCGCCGCCAGGATGCGTCGGGACAGGTCGAGCGGATGGCCGGCGCGCAGCATCGCGGCCAGCTGCCGGTCGCGGATCGCACGATCCGCGACCTCTGGCCCGAACGGTCCGACGCGCCGTCGCCGCGCAAAGGTGAGCGCGGCGGCCAGCGCCCGCGCGGCGATGTCGGGCGCCAGATCCTCCGCGACGTCCGCGACATGCGCCTGACGCAGCGCCGCGCCGACCCGTCGTGCGCCCAGCCCGCGCCGCGCCAGCGCCGCCGCCTTGCTCTCGGCGTAGAGCCGGTCGTCGACATAGCCCAGCGCCGCCATGCGCGCGGCGATCGCCGCCGGATCGGCGGGCTCACCCTCCCAGCCCCTTTCGCGCACCTTGCGCCGCAGGTAATCCGCCAGTTTGCCCTGCGTCGTCGCAAACCGTTCGACGTAGCGCAGCGCCAGTCGGTCGAGCGCGGCGGCGTCCAGCGGGCGCGGAGGGCGACGTTCGGCGGGCATGGCCATGTTGTTGCCACAGTGGCAACGGAATGAGAACGTTGATCGCGCGTTAAAGCGCCAGGATATGACAGCCGCATGATAGCGGCGCGTGAACAGGAATTTCGATGACCGATCAGTCTGCGGCTTCGCCGACTCCCCGACCGGCCCCTACCCCGACGCTCGACGCGCTGCCGCGCCGCTTCGCCGATTTCGCCACCTTGGGCGAGGCGCTGGACTATGCCGCCACCGGCGTGCGCGGTCTGAATTTCCACGACGCGCGCGGCACACTGGCGCGCCCCTATCCCTTCGCCGAGCTGCGCAGCGACGCGATCGCCGCCGCCTATCGCCTGATCGCGGCGGGCGTGCAGCCCGAGGATCGCATCGCGCTGGTCGCCGAAACCGGGCCGGAATTCGCCGCTTTGTTCTTCGGCACCATCTACGCCGGCGCCTGGCCGGTGCCGCTGCCGCTGCCGACCAGCTTTGGCGGCCGCGATTCGTATATCGAGCAGCTGCGCATCCAGCTGGCGAGCTGTGACCCCAAGATGCTGATCTTCCCGCCCGAGCTCAGCGCGATGGCGGCAGAGGCCGCGCGGCTGGCGGGCACCGACGGCATCGACTGGTCCGAATTCGCGACCCGCGCAGCACCGGAAGCCGCGCTGCCGCAGGCGCATGGCGAGCAGATCGCGTATCTGCAATATTCCAGCGGCTCCACCCGCTTCCCCCACGGCGTCGCGATCACGCACCATGCGCTGCTCAACAACCTCGCCGCGCATAGCCACGGCATGCAGATCGACGGCACCGATCGCTGCATCAGCTGGCTGCCCTGGTATCACGACATGGGCCTCGTCGGCTGCTTCCTGTCGCCGATCGCCAATCAGGTATCGACCGATTATCTGAAGACCGAGGATTTCGCGCGCCGCCCGCTCGCCTGGCTCGACATGATCTCGCGCCACGACGGCACCGCTTTGTCCTATTCGCCGACCTTCGGTTACGACATCTGCGCGCGCCGCATGTCGTCGCAGACCAAGGCGGCCGGGCGCTTCGACCTGTCGCGCTGGCGCGTCGCGGGCAATGGCGCCGACATGATCCGCCCCGACGTGATGCAGGCGTTCGTCGATGCCTTCGCCGATGCGGGCTTCAAGGCGAGCGCCTTCCTGCCCAGCTACGGCCTTGCCGAGGCGACGCTGGCCGTGTCGCTGATGCCGCCGGGCGAAGGCATCCGCGTCGAGCTGGTCGAAGAAACGCAGCTGTCGGGCGGGGGCGATTCGCTCGCCGCCAACGACGGCCCGCGCCCGCAGCGCTTCCGCGCCATCGTCAATTGCGGCAAGCCGGTGCGCGACATGACGGTCGAGATCCGCGAAGAGGACGGCACCCCCCTGCCCGACGGTGCGATCGGCAAATTGTGGTGCAAGGGCCCCAGCGTCATGGTCGGCTATTTCCGCGATCAGGAGGCGACCGACGCCTGCATGGTCGACGGTTGGCTGGATACCGGTGACATGGCCTATATGTCGGACGGCTACATCTATATCGTCGGCCGCGCCAAGGACATGATCATCGTCAACGGCAAGAACCACTGGCCGCAGGACATCGAATGGGCGGTCGAGCAGCTCCCCGGCTTCAAGTCGGGCGACATCGCCGCCTTCGCGATCACGACGCCCGGCGGTGAGGAAACCCCCGCCGTCCTCGTCCAGTGCCGCAGCAGCGACGATGCCGAGCGGCTGCGCCTGCGCGACGAAATCCGCGAGCGCGTCCGGTCGGTCACCGGCATGAACTGTGTGATCGAGCTGATCCCGCCGCGCACGCTGCCGCGCACCAGCTCGGGCAAGCTCAGCCGGGCCAAGGCGCGCAACCTGTACCTCAGCGGCGACATCAAACCCTATCCGATCGCCGCATAATTCGCTGATCAGGGCGGCGAACCGGCGCCGCCCTAACTATCCGTAAACGTTCAACACCTTACCATCTCAGGCGTGACAGTCGCGCCGCTCCAAACCCTCGATTCCGAAACAATCGGATTCGCCCAATTGCTGGGCCTGACCGACGGCGCCGATGCCGCGCAATGGGCGCGGATCCGATCCAAACAGCTTGATGCGGGGCGCCATCTGGCGCTGTTCCTGCTGGCGGCGAATCTGATCGGCGCGGCCCTGGTCGTTCCCCTGTTCGCCGGTAACGAGCCCCTGACGTTTCTGATCGGCTGGGCCGCGCTGGTCGGCATCGTGGCGGTCGCCGTGGCGATCCGCCGCCTGAGCACCCATCACCGCGACGGTGGCTATGCCAGCGCCCGCGACGTCCGCACCACGCTGTGGGAAGGGGTAGCGCTCGCCGTCGTCTGGGCGGTTCCCGTCTTTGCCTTTCGCGTCGATCCCGGCTCGCACGGCACCTACGCCCTCTGGATGATCCTGGCGCTGCTGATGACTGCGGGCGCGATGGCGATGGCACCGCTGGCGCTGGCGACGATCGCCTTTCTGGGCGGATTGGGCGCCGCCGTGTCGCTGCGTATCGCGTTGGACGGCAGCCCGACCGGCGCAGCGGCGACGGCGCTGTTCACCGTCATGCTGATCGTCATCTGCCTCCATCGTGCGCGCGCGCTGGTGGTGATCCGCGCGGTCCAGATCGCGCTTGCCGAACGGAACGACACCGTCAGCCTGCTGCTGCGCGAATTCGAAGAGACCGCCGCCGACTGGCTGTGGGAAACCGACGCGGGCAAACAGATCGTCAAGGCCTCGCCGCGCTTCGCCTATGCCTGCGGCCTCGATCCGATCGCGATCAACGGCCAGTCCTTCCTGCGCGTCCTCGCCGGGCCGACATGGGACACGGGCCACTTTTCCGACGCGCTACGCGAGCTCGCCGCCAAGATGAAGGCGCGCGAGAGCTTCCGCGACCTGCGCATCCCGGTCGAGGTGAATGGCGAGCAGCGCTGGTGGCAGGTCTCGGCCAGCCCGCGATTCGACGAAAAGGGCAGCTTCTGCGGTTTCCGCGGCGTCGGGTCCGACGTTACCGAACAATGTATGAGCGCCGATCGCATCGCCCGGATGGCGCGCTTCGACACGCTCACCGGCTTGCCCAACCGCCTGATGATCAACGAAACGCTGGCCCAGGCGATGGCGGAGGCGGAGCGCAACGGCCAGCGCTGCAGCTTCATGATGATCGATCTCGACCGGTTCAAGGCGGTCAACGATACGCTCGGCCATCCGATCGGCGACCGTCTGCTCGCCCGCGTGTCGGCACGGCTCGCGCAATTGATGGACGCCTCCACCGTCTGTGGACGGCTGGGCGGTGACGAATTCGCCGTCGTCGTGCGCGACGCGACGCGGATCGACGCGGTCGAGGCGCTCGCCCGCCGCATCATCGACACGCTGTCGCAACCCTATGAGATCGACGCACACACGCTCTACATCGGCGCGTCGGTAGGCCTGGCGATCGGTCCGCGCGACGGGCGGACGGCCGAGATGCTGATCCGCTCCGCCGACCTTGCCCTCTATCGCGCCAAGGATGCGGGCCGCGGCGTCTACCACGCCTACGAACCCGAACTGCACGTTCAGGCGGAGGAACGCCGCGTGCTCGAAATGGCGCTGCGCCAGGCGGTGGAGCGCAACGAGCTGCACCTGCAATACCAGCCCGTGGTCGATGCGGGAAACGGGCGGCTGACCGGTTTCGAGGCACTACTGCGCTGGCGCCACCCCGAACTGGGGCTGATCTCGCCCGAGAAATTCGTCCCCCTGGCCGAGGAATCGCGCCTGATCGGGCCGATCGGCGAATGGGTCGTGCGGACCGCCTGCGCCGAAGCCGCGCAATGGCCGTCGACCGTCCGGATCGCGGTCAACGTGTCGCCGGACCAGCTGCAGAACCCGCAGTTCGTCTCGGTCGTCGCCTCCGCCCTCGCCAATTCGCGCCTGCCCCCCGAACGGCTGGAGCTTGAGGTCACCGAAAGCGTGTTCCTGCACGAAGGGCTCGGCACGACGAAGGTTCTGGACCAGCTGCTGTCGCTCGGCATCCGGCTGAGCCTGGACGACTTCGGCACCGGCTATTCGAGCCTTGGCTATCTGTCGCGCACGCGCTTTTCGTCGATCAAGATCGACCGCAGTTTCGTGCAGGGCGCTTCGAGTGGCGTGAAGGAAGCGGTGGCGATCATTCGCGCCGTCGTCGCCCTCGCCCAGAGCCTGGGCATGGCAACCACGGCGGAAGGCGTCGAGACCGAGGAGGAGCACCGTCTCGTCCAAGAGCTGGGCTGCACCAAGGTACAGGGCTTCTTCTTCAGCCGGCCGCTCAGTGTCGAAGACGCCCGCGCGCTCGTCGCGCGCAGCTGGAACGCCTCGGCGGCCGCCTGACCCTATTTCTCGGGGTCGTGCCCCCAGTTCATCAGCGAATAGCGCCAGTCGCTGTGCGCCTTGTCCTTGTCGGGGCCGCCCTGCGCCAGATGGCGGCGGACATAGGCGACCACCTTCTTCATATGCGCATAATCGTCGTCGGTCAGGTCCGCCTTGGCTTTGCGCTTGATCGCCACGATCCGCTTGCCTGATTTGTGGCCGACGCTCTCGCCCGATCCCTCACCGTCCTCGCCCTTCCAGCCGACGCGCTTGCTCTCGTCGGTGTCGAGGAAGTGTTCGAGTTCGGCCGGCGCCATGTTCACCGCGTCCTTGAAATCCTTGTAGATCTGTTCGTGATCGTCGGCCATCGCATCGCTCTCCTTGCGCGCCGCCAACGATCGCCCGCTGCCGCGGTTGCACGCGATCAGCCGAGCATCCCGCTATAGGTCTGCGCCGCCTGCGGCAGCCAGAGGCGCGCCGCGATCCCGCCGACGAGCACGACGATCACCGCACCCCACGCCCATCGGCCCCGCGGCATGCGGCCCAGCACCACCCAGCCGATCGCGGTCGCTGTCATCGCCCACAGATGATAGCGCAGGTCGGACGCGATGCTGATCACCGCAAAGCTCGCCTCCTGCCCGACCGCCGAGGCGAACAGCGCCGCCGCGAGACTGCCCGCAGCATCCTCCGCCCGCCATGTCGCGGCCAGCCCGATGACGGCGAGCACCGCCCATAAAGCCGGCCAGCCGAATGGCGTTTCGACGAGGACGCCGGCCAGCTGCTGCCAACGCCCCGCCGCTTTGCCCGGCGCGTGGAAATCATAGGGGTTGGGCTCGTTGGCCATGGGCGGTGCCGCGCCATACCAATGCAGGGGCACCAGCCAGCGATCGGTCGCATTCAGATGGGCCAGCCGATGCGCGGTATAGGCGAACGGATGATTCACAACGGCCCGCGCTAACTTGCCGTAGAGCGCCCCGACCAACGTTGCGCGCAGCCCGGCCGTCTCCGCCCCGCACCGCCCGCCGTCCCCAAGCGGGTCCCAGAAGAACGGGCGTACGCAGGCCCGGGCCCGCAGCGTCGCGATCTCAGACCGCGTCAGACCGGTGTCCGTGTCGTCGGTCGCGACCGCAATGCCCGACAGGTCGTACATCGCCTGCGTCCGCTCCACCCCGCTCGCGCCCGCGCCGAGCAGCCGATGGTTGATCGGCCCGGCCGCCGCCAGCACCAGCGGCACGGCCACCGCGATCGCCGCCAGTCGCCAGACCGTCCTGCGCGGCGGGATCGCCACCATTGCCGCCAGCGGCACGACGGCGAATACCGCATTGGCGCGGACCAGCATCGCATAGGCCGCCAGGCACCCCGCCGCCGCCCATGCCGCCGCGGGCACGCGCACCCCGCGCAGCCGCCACGTTGCGACCAGCCCGATCGCCGCCAGCAGCGCCGCGAGCATCTGCAGATCCTTCAGCACCACTGCCTGCCAACCGAGCAGCGCCGGCCAGCACGCCAGCCCCAGGATCGCGAGCGCCGCCAGCCGCCGCCCCTGCGCGGTCAGCGTCACCGCCAGCGCGCCGAAGCCACTCCAATAGCAGAGCATCTGAAGTACCAGCATCGGCGCAGGACCATGGGCGCCGAACAGCGCCCAGAGATGCGCCATCGCCGGCGGGTGCCAGTCGTCATACCGGCCGCTGAGCGCCTGCCGATATTGAGCGAGGCTGTCGTACGAGACGTAGCCCGGCCAGAACAGCGCGAGGCTGCCGCCGAACAGGATCGCGACCGCAAGCGCGACGCGCGCGGCGGTTACGCGGTCGGTATGCGCGTTGGACGCCCTGATCATTGCCTCGTGTCCATCAGAGCGCGATTAATCGACGGACGTCGTCATTGCGAGCGCACGCGAAGCAATCCAGGGCGTCGTGGTACGGCTCTCATGACTGCCATCCGAGACGCTGGCCGAGTTTACCTTGTCGCTGGCCGCAAGACCAGCGTTCGCATTGACCTTGGCGGGTGTGCCGCGGACGCCTGATCGACGACGATTGATCA